>JAUNLC010000004.1:0-52125 GCA_030532465.1 Campylobacter sp.
GCGAGATAAAAATCCTTAGAGAATTCGGATATGAGGAGTATAAAAGACGAAATTAGTCTTTAAAATTTTTCAAATTCGATATTTGTTGATAACGGCTAAAGTTTAAATTTCGCTTTGGTCGTTATCAAAATGCACTGTATTTAACTTCTGTAAAATTTGATGAAGATTGCCTAAAATTTGTAACTTTTATATTATGCCGCCAAAGCATATTTAAGCCAACTTTAATTTTTATAATTTATATTTTATTAAGTATATTCGCTAAGCTGATTGGTAGTATAGTTTCATCGTAGAAAAGTTTTTGCTTTGATACTAAAGATAAATTTAAAGGATTTTGCGTGGCAACCGCTTCGGATATACTCGCAGCTAGAGCGCTTTACTATTCGCTTTTTTCAAGGTTGTTTGTATTTAACGTTGAAAAAGATAGATTTGAGGGCGTAAGTAAGATGCTTGGGCTTATTGGCGCGTCAAGTTTGGACGATGAGTCAAACGCCGCAGCTATGAGGCTTAGCGCAAATTTTATCGAGCCAAATCCGCAAAGCGTGATAGATGAGTATGACGACATATTTCACGCGCCGCCAAGACCGCTTAGAAATAGCTTTTCTTACTATGACGAAGGTTATGAAGTAGGGCATGCTTGCGCCGATATCAAAAGACTTCTTTTAAAGACGGACATCAGAAGAGACGAGAAGAAATTTAAAGAAAACGAAGATAGCGTGGGCTTTGTCTTTACGATTATGAGCGAATTTATACAAAGGATTATGGACGGCAAAGGCGAATACGAGGAGTTTTCAGCCGAGCTTTTTAAAAAGATTATAAATCCTTGCATAGACGAGTTTTGCGATAAGCTCTTTATGCATGATGCGGCTAAAATTTATAAAGATGCGGCGATCTTGCTTAAAAATTTTATAGAGTTTGAGAGAATTTACTATGACGTCGCAAAACCGATTAGCGATAGCGAGCTAAATAAAAAAAGCTCGGGACTTTCGCGTTCAGAGACGATTAGACGAGAGAAAAATAGAGTTAGGAAACTAAAATCACAAGGAGAGGGTTGATGGAGAAGAATAGACGAGAGTTTTTAAAAAAGCTCGGCATTGCAGGTAGCGTTGCCGTAGCTTCCGCAGGAGCCGCGTATGCAGCTAGCTCAAATTTAAAAAGCGGAAAGAGCAAAAAAAACGAGGTGCTTTATACAAGAAGCAAGACTTGGGAATTTTATTATAAACAAGCAAATTAATAAAATAAAGAAATTTAAAAAGGAAAATATATGTCGCAAGCTAATATACCTAGCACACTTGCGCCAAACAGAATCGGTCGTAGATCGTTTCTAAAGATGGCGTCGCTTGCTACGGCTATAGGCTCTGTTAGCGGACTCGCCGCAAGCGGAGTAACTAGAGAGGCAAGCAATGAAGAGATGAAAAACCCGTTTCCGAATTCTCGCGTCGTAAAGAGTGTTTGTACGGCGTGTTCGGTTGGATGCGGAGTTTTAGCCGAAGTTGAAAACGGAGTTTGGGTTCGCCAAGAGGTAGCTCAAGATCACCCCGTAAGTGCCGGCGGACACTGCTGTAAGGGCAGCGATATGATCGACATGGTTCGCTCTCATTGTCGCGTTAAATACCCTATGGTTAAAGAAAACGGGAAATGGAAAAGGATAAGCTACGAAGAGGCTTTTGACAGAATAGGCGCTCAGCTTAAAAAGTATAGAGAGAAAAATCCCGAGCAGGTAATGTTTCTAGGCTCTGCCAAGGTTAGCAACGAACAAAGCTACTATATAAGCAAATTCGCCGCTATGTTTGGGACGAATAACCTAGATCACCAAGCTAGAATTTGACATAGCGCAACAGTCGCCGGTGTGGCGAATACGTGGGGTTACGGCGCGATGACAAACCACCTTGGAGATATCCAAAACGCAAAATCGATATTTATAATAGGAGCAAATCCGGCGGTAAATCACCCCGTAGGATTTAGACACTTTTTAAAAGCCAAAGAAAATAACGGCGCTAAGCTTATCGTAGTTGATCCAAGATATACAAGAACTGCGGCAAAAGCCGATTATTTCGCTCAAATTCGTCCGGGAACGGATATCCCGTTTATGTATGGAATGATGAATTTGATCTTTGAAAACGGCTGGGAAGATAAGAAATTTATAGACGATAGAACTTACGGTATCGACGTAATCAGGCAAGAAGCGAAAAAATGGACCCCTGAAGTGGTTGAGGACGTAACGGGAGTAAAAGCCGAGACATTAAAAGAGATAACCGAAGTTTTTGCCAAGAATAAACCGGGCTCCGTCGTATGGGCTATGGGTCTAACTCAACACACCATAGGAAGCTCAAACACTCGTATAGCTCCTATACTTCAGCTAGTTTTAGGCAACATGGGCGTAAGCGGCGGAGGCTGTAATATCCTTCGCGGTCATGATAACGTCCAAGGCGCAAGCGATATGGCAAACGCTCCTGATAGCTTGCCGGGGTATTATTCTAAAAACGAAGGCTCTTGGAAGTATTTTGCCAAGATGTGGAAGGTTGATTACGAGTGGCTGCAAGGAAATTTCGTTAATCCTGAATGGATGTTTAAACCGGGATTTACTCTTGCTCGATGGTGGGCCGGACCGCTTGACGGAAAGAACGGAAACGATCCTATAGAAAATGCGGGAGATAGCCTAAAAGCGTTATTTGTCATAGGAAACGGCATCACTTCTACTGCTCAGCAAACAAAGGTGCAAGAGGGTCTTGATAATCTTGAACTTCTAATTTTGGCCGATCCTTTCGTAAACGAAGCTGGTATCATCACAAATAAAAAAGACAATATATTTTTACTTCCTTCGGCTACTCAGTTTGAATCAAGCGGTTCGGTGGTAGCTACCAATAGAAGCGGTCAATGGAGATCTCAAGCGGTTGAGCCTCTTTATGAGAGTAAGCCCGATCAAGAGATTTTATTTGAGCTTGCTAAGCGCATAGGATTTTATGACGAGCTAACCAGAACTATTCGCGATGAAAACGGCAATATCCAGTGGCCTGAAGCCGCTACCAGAGAGATAGCAAACGTAGTAAAGAGTATCGGACTTACGGGCTGGACACCGGAGAGACTTAAAAACCATCAAGAAAACTGGGATAAATTTGATGAAAAAACTCTGCTTGGTAAAAAAGGCACTCCCGTAGAGGGTGAATACTACGGCTTACCGTGGCCTTGCTGGACTACAAGCCACTGCGGAAGCCCGAATTTATACGATATAAATACACCTGTCGCAAAAGGCGGTATGGGCTTTAGAAACCGCTTCGGTTTGGAGCATAACGGCATAAATCAGTTAGCGGGCGAAGGAAGCGCGCCTGTAGGCGGAGCGGCAAGCGGCGGATATCCTCAAATCACAAAAGAAAACATTGAAAAAGTTTTAGGCATAACTTTAAGCGAAGAAGAGAAGGCTAAAATAGGCGCTACATGGGCGACCGATGATAGCAATATCATAGCCGAAAAATGTATGCAAAAGGGCATAGCTCCTTACGGAAACGCAAGAGCAAGAGCGATAGTTTGGACCTTTGCGGATCAAATTCCTATTCATAGAGAGCCGATTCACTCTCCAAGAACCGATCTTGCCAAGAAGTATCCAAGCTTTAAAGATAAGCCAAATCACTACCGCGTATTTACAAAATACGATAGCTTGCAGCAAAGCAAGGATTTTGCTAAAGAGTTCCCTATAAATTTAATAACCGCAAGACTTGTAAATTTAAACGGTGCGGGTATGGAAAATAGGGCTAGTATGTATCTGGCGCGATTAACCCCTGAGATGTTTGCGGATATCAATCCGGAGCTTGCCAAGAAATACGATATCAAAAACGGAGATATGGTGTGGATACACTCTCCTGAGGGAACTAAGATAAAGGTTAAGGCAAGACTTGTGCATTCTGTGCTACCTGATATGATATTCTTGCCGTTTCACTTCACGGGCGTTATGCAAGGTGTCGATATGACGGGAAATTTCCCTGAGGGAACTAAGCCGTATGCATCGGGCGAGAGTGCAAATACGATAACGAACTACGGATATGACATAGTAACGCAAATTCCGGAAACAAAAGGCGGTCTATGCCGCATAGAAAAGGCGTAATATGAGTGCTATAACAAGACTTAAATTTTATTGCGATGATGATAGATGTATTGATTGTAACGGCTGTTCGGTAGCGTGCGATGAGGCTCACGAGCTTCCTATGGGAGTTCGCCGCCGCCGTGTTATAACCCTAAACGAAGGTGTGGTCGGCAAAGAGGTTTCAACCTCTATCGCTTGTATGCACTGCGAAGATGCTCCGTGCTCTTTGGTTTGTCCGGTTGATTGTTTTTATATCAGAAACGACGGAATAGTCCTTCACGATAAGGAAATTTGCATAGGCTGCGGATACTGCTTGTATGCTTGTCCTTTCGGCGCTCCGCAATTTCCAAAAACAGGAGTTTTCGGAGTAAAAGGCTCTATGGATAAGTGCACCATGTGCGCGGGAGGCCCTGAACCTACAAATAGCGAACACGAGCGTGAAGAGTATGGGCAAAACAGAATTTCCGAGGGCAAAGTGCCCGTTTGTGCGGCAATGTGTTCGACTAAAGCTTTACTTGTGGGAGAATCTGATATAATTGAAAAAATTTATCAAGACAGAGTAAGCGCGAGGGGATACGGTGTGAAAAATATCAAAGAATCACCTTCTTGGAAGATCGCTTATTACACAAAGGATAGGGTATGACGAGAATTTTTGTTTTTCTTTCTATGGCTTTTGGTGCGTTGTTTGCCAATGCGGGCACGAGCACCAATCAATACGATAGCAATATATGGGCTGCGGGCAGGGTGGAAAATATAAAGCCTTACGAAGACGGCTTTGGACCGCTTTTTACATTTATCCAGGGTAACGACTATTTCGCATTCGGCGTAGTTGCGATAATTGCCGCGGTTATTTTTGCATTTGTTTTGCACTTTTTAATCATAGGTCCAAAACACTTTTCGCATGACGGCAAGAAAATTTACGCATTCGGAGTGATTGAGCGCGTATCTCACGCTCTTGCGGCGGTATCTTGGGTGATCCTTGTGCCAACGGGCATTATCATGATGTGGGGAGATCTCTTTGGCGGCGGAACTTTCGTTAGGATCTGTAAGAATTTGCACGGTATATCTACCATAATCTTTGCGGTTTCGGTTCCTCCTATGATTTTGTATTGGACTAAAAGAATGCTTCCTGCTATCTATGATATAAAATGGATGATGATAGTGGGCGGCTATCTTTCAAAGGTTAAGCGTCCTGTGCCGGCCGGCAAATTTAACGCTGGACAAAAGGCATGGTATTGGATAGCTATTCCGGGTGGAGTGGTTATGATAGCTACCGGAGCTGCTATGTATTTCCTAGACTTTTCAACTCCAAACGTAGCGGGATGGCTTGGAATGAGCCAGATAGAGGTGCTTAGACTTTCGGCTATCATCCACAACATCTTAGGGATCGTTTGTGCTGTTTTCTTCCTTGTGCATATCTATATGGCGGCTATCGCGATTCACGGAGCGATCTGGTCTATGGTTACGGGATATAAAGAGGAAGAAGAGGTCGCTATACTTCATAGCTACTGGTATAAAGAGCTTCAAAGCAAGGGTCAAATTTAAAGACTCACAAAGGGAATTTGAGTTCAAATTCCCTTTAAATCTAAACTTTAAGAAATATGCTAAAAAATCATATCTAAATAGCTCTCTAGCAGCTGGTATTACGCTACAAACTAAGTTTAAGTTTTATGCTTTATTTAAGACAAAATCTAATACAATTCAAATGTAAATTTTGATAGAACTTGTAGCTATTAAAATTTTTAAAGGAAATCTATGCAGCCTATCTATACTACGCAAATTACTAAGTTTAAAGGCGGTGAGAAGTTTTTAAAAGATGATATCTTGGTTCGTGAGATCAAGCTTGAAATTTATATAAACGGTAAAAAATTCGGTGCTATGATGGCAACTCCGGTGGATCAAGACGCACTTGCGGTAGGATATCTGATAAGTGAAAATATCATCTCTAAACCAAGCGATATAAGCGAAGTAAGAGTTGATGATGATGGACTTAGCGTAAGGATAACCGCAAAGGTCAATGAAAAAAGCATGCAGCGATTTGACGAAGAGGCGATCATAATAAGCGGCTGCGGCAGGGGTCAAACGGCAAATATCGATCCTGACGAGATGGCGGCTAGGATCGTAAGGTCCGAGATTAAGTTTAAAAAAGATGAAATTTTAAGGCAGATGGGGCAGTTTTACACCCAATGCGAGCTTTACGAGATGACGGGGTGCGTTCATACCGCCAAGCTTTATGTAGATGAAAAAACATTTTTTATAGGTGAGGATATAGCCCAGCACAACACTATAGATAAGGCTGTGGGTAAGGCCTGTTTGGCCGGGGCTGATCTTAGTAAGACATTTTTGATGGTTAGCGGAAGACTAAGTTCTGAAATGGTTGCAAAAGCCGTTATGCACACTGTCCCTGTGCTGGTTTCAAGAACAGCTCCAACTAGCCTTGGAGTCGTGATAGCGCGTAAATTTGAGCTTACTCTTTGCGGATTTGCAAGGGGTGAGAATATAAACGTTTATAGCGGCCTTGAGAGGATTATAGAGTGAGTAAAGAGGTAGAAAATTTAATAAATGAGCTGTTAAATTCAAACGGTAGGCTTGATTGCGGTTCGGCGTTTAAAATTTCGGCTAAGACGAAAACGCCTATCGAAGAGGTAGGCAAGATAGCTTCAAATATAGGCGTAAAGATCGATAATTGCGAGCTTGGTCAGTTTGGAAAGCTTGATTGCGAAAGCGGAAGCGTAGAAATTTTAGCCAAGCTTGAGCCATTTTTGGACGAAAAAAGAAGGATATTTTGCGCCGACGGTAGAGATGCGGCAAAGGGAGTGGGGCTAAAGAAAATTCGCTCAACTTTAAAAGATTATAAGATCGATGTAAAATACTGCAAGCTGGGCTGTTTTAAAGAGAAAAAGGGTAAGAAAATGGTAGTAAAAACTAAAACTTGGATAGAAAATAACGAAGGCGAGCTCATCTTTGGCAAGGGTAAAACAGAAGTGCTTGAGGTGATCGCTCAGGTGGGCTCTATCTCTAAGGCGGCTGAAATTTTAGGGATGAATTACAAAAAATGCTGGAATCACCTTCAAATTTTGCAAAAAAATATGAAAGAGGAGCTTGTAAACACCAAGCAAGGCGGAGGAGATAACGCGGGAACTACGCTAAATGAGCGCGCTTATGAGCTCATTAACGCATATAAGCAGCTTCAAGCCGACATCGAAGAGTATGCAAACAAGAGATTTAAAGAGCTGTTTATCAAAAAAGAAGAGAAGTAGCAACCAAATTTATACAAGGGAGAAAAATGTATATCAAACTAAACGACAGAGTTTATCTTAACAAAGATAAGATCACTAGAGTAAAAGTCGATAGCGTGCAAGACGGTATCAGAATCCGCTTTTACGAGGGGCAAAATCAAGTCGCAAAGAGCGGAAAATTCGAAAGTGAAGCAAAAGCCATAGAGTGGCTTGAGGCAAACTTCATTAACAAATAACAACCACAAAAGGCGCTAGGCAAGGCTTGGCGCCAAATTTCCGCTATACAACCTATCAAATTAACCCTCTCTTTAAAATTTAAAATGATATAATTATCCTTAAGCTTCAAGGTTTGTTGGCGAGATAGCCGATTTGAAGAGACAATAAAAAGGAACAACATGAGAATAGATTGTAGAAATTTAGAGTGCCCGCAGCCCGTTATAAATACCAAAAACGCGCTAAATGAGCTAAAAGAGGGCGAGAACTTAGAAATCCTAATCAACGCCGTAGCTCCAAAAGAGAACATCAGCCGCTTTTTAAACAGTCAAAATATCAAATTTAGCCTTCAGGAAAACGGCAATGAGACGCTGATAACCGCTATTAAAGGCCAAGCTAGCATAAAGGCTGAAAATTTCGACGAATTTGTTTGTGAAGTGCCTAAAAAAATCGGCAAAATAGTATATATAAACGAAGAGCACGCAGGCAGCGGACCTATAGGCGTGGCACTTATGTCAAAATTTATAGGCGCGCTTCTTCAGCTTGAAACTAAGCCTTATGCGGTAATCTGCGTAAATAACGCCGTTAAGATGACAACCGATCGCGGACATCCTAGCTTTGGGGCGCTAAAGGAGCTTGAGAAAGCGGGCGTGAAAATTCTAAGTTGCGGAAGTTGCTTGGAGGCTTATAAGCTGGTTGATAAACTAAGCATAGGCGATATCACAAATGCCTATGAGGTCGTTGATCTACTCTCAAAATACGATGTGATAAAACTATGACGTATAACGACAAAAGACTTACTAAATTTGTAGCCGCTGCCGGTTGAGCCGCCAAACTTGACCCGTCGGGTCTAAACAAAAGCATAGGCAAGCTTGATCTAGCGCATCCGAATTTGCTAACGCGCATCGATACTAACGAGGATGCAAGCGTGTTTAAGATAAGTGATGATTTGGCTTTGGTGCAAACACTTGACTTCATCACGCCTGTTGTGGATGATCCCTATCTTTACGGGCAAATTGCGGCTGCAAACTCTCTTAGCGATATCTTTGCCATGGGCGCAAAGGTTATCAATGCGCTAAATATCGTAGGATTTGACAGCTGCCACTTTGAGCCTGAAGTTTTAAGCGAAATTTTGCAAGGCGGACTTAGCAAGGTAAAAGAGTGCGGCGGTGCGCTTGTAGGCGGGCATAGTATCACGACTAAGGAGATGTATTACGGTCTTAGCGTAACGGGAGTCGTGCACCCGGACAAATTTTGGGCGAATAATACAGCCCGCACAGGCGATGTGCTAATCCTAACAAAACCTCTTGGAATGGGCGCGATAAGCACTGCGATAAAGGCCGATATGCTTGATTTAAAACAGATAAAAGAGGCTGCTAGTTATATGGCTCAGCTAAATTTTTATGGCGTAGATGCTATGAGTGAAATTTGCGTTAGTGCAGCTACCGATATAACAGGATTTGGCTTTTTGGGGCATTTAAGCGAGATGCTAAGAGATGATATAAGCTTTGAAATTTTCGCCGATAAAGTGCCTATCTTAAACAGTGCAAAAGAGATGGCAAACATGGGTCTTTTACCTGCGGGAAGCTATAAAAACCGTGAATTTGCAGGCAAATTTATCAGCGGTAAGGAGGCTGATATCTTGCTTTATGACGCTCAAACCTCGGGCGGACTTTTGCTTGCCGTTAATGAAAAGCAGGCAAATTTGGCTGTAAAACGGCTAAAAGACGCAGGATATGAGATGAGCTCTGTAGTAGGCATTGTTACGAAAAACAACACAAATCAGATAAATTTAGTTTAGTATTTAAAGCTAAATTTATCAACTTGCTAAAAACTACTTAAAAATAATGATACTAAAATTCAATATGAAGTTTATAGGATATATTTTTAGTTTGAAATTTAGACTAAATAGGCTATTAAACGTAATTTTATCTTTAGTATCATAATATTTAATTATATATCTTATTTTTTATATAAAGAATTATAGTTTAAATTATTTCTAAATTTAAGAAGGATATAAATAAATTTAAAATAAAATCACTCGGTTAATTTATAAATACAGTTTGAAAGGAGACAATAAACATGGAATTGTTGGGATTTTTATTCTTTGCTATTTCGATTTTTATTGCTTGGAAAAAGCCCGAAAAAGAGGGGCTTGCATTTGGTGCATTCGTGCTTGGAACAGCGGTTTGCTTTATCATGTTCTTTATCGCTAGTTGGCCTTCATTGTTGCCTCATGTGGCGTATTAGGAGGCAAAAATGGGATTTTTTAACGAGAAAAATTTTAATGTCTTTATGACTACCGCCGTTTTACTAGTGCTAACCATACCCGTAGGTATAGCAAACGTCTATTTGGGTTATATCGTAGGCGAGGGGCCTTGCACGCTTTGCTGGTGGGAGCGAATGGGTATGGTAGTAGTGGGAGTTGGCGGAATACTTATACTTAGATACGGACTTAAGGCTAGATATGTAGCCGCTATTTTATTTGCCGCGGCATACGGTCTTTTTATGACGATTCGCCACTCAAGCGGTATCGTTTGGAGAGATATCGGAACAGGTTATGGCGGTGATATCTTCGGTGCTCATACTTACACTTGGGGTGTTTTGGTTTATTGGATCGTAGTCGTGGCTATGGGTCTTTTTATGCTTTTTGCTAAAGATAAGGTTGTAGCCGAAGATCTTTCAAGAAAAGAAACGCGCATAAAACCGCTTTCTAAATACTCAAGCGCTGTCATAGCTCTTAGTCTTCTTGTGGTGCTTTCAAATGCGGTTCAAGCTCTTATTTCGGCGGGTTATCCTCCATATAGCGGTAAAGGAAGCCCTGAAAGAATCGGCTTAAACAACACTTGGACAACTTCGGTTTGGACAAGGCTTGAAAAGCCTTTTTCATTTACCGGAGCAAATGTAGTTGAAACTCCTTTTATAGCAAGCGAACCTAAAGAAAAGAGTATAAAATTTAATCCAAACGCAAAGGACGGTGCATTTGTTGATGTTAAGCCTGCGATTGCGGTTAAAAATAGCTTCCCTCTTCCTTTTGAAGCCAAAGGAATTTTTGGTAAAGGCGCAGCTTCAGGGCTTGCTTATGACGCTAAAACCGATACTTTCGGTATCTCAAACACTGCGGGTGGAGTTTATTTTACGGATGGAAATTTTAAAGTAACACAACATGCCATCATAGACACTCCAAACGGCAGAAACTTTAAAAAGCCGGTTGCTTCGACATTTATTAACGGAATGCTTGTAACCACGGGTTTTAACAAGACCTATTTCGCCGTTAAGCGCGTGGAAAAAGATAAGATAGATGCTTATAAAGAGTGGGTTTATATGCGCGAAACTTCAGGCGGACTTGAGGTGCCTTGGGGCCATTTGCGCAACATTATGCTAACGATTAGAGCCAAAAAACAATATGTATTAACGCTTGCAAACGATCAAAATAGCAACTTTATGTATTCTATCTCCGTGCCAAACGAGCGCGTTAAAGGTTCAATCCTGATAAAAATGGATACGAGGGATAATCTTTTAAGCGGCGAGAGTATCATCACTTCGGCACTGCCTCTTAAAGAAAAACGCGATATTAAGGATTACTATGTAACTGCGGGTGACATCATGGATGGTAAATTTTTGGCGTATTCTAAAAACTACAACACTCTGCTTGTGATCGATCTTACAAGCGCAAAGATAATTGACGCTTACGAGATGCCTAGAATCGGCGATATCTCAGGACTTGCGATAAAAGGCGACAGTCTATTTACTCTTACTCACAAAGACGGCAAAGTAGATGTAGTCGAGCTTGACAATCCTTTGATATAAATTCAAATTTTGGGTGGTCTACACCCAAAATTTATGCTAAATTCCAAACTACAAATTTATATTCGCTATATTGAATTTAATAAGAATTTATTAAATATTTATTTTTATTGTTTAAGCATTGTTAAATAACCATTATAATGAAAATGTTGCTTTAATACGATCGTTATGAGAAAGCAAAATTTACTTAAAAGGATGCAAAATGGCTGCACAAGATTTAAATTTAGAGAGTTTAAAAAAGGATATTGATTCGTTAAAATCGGATTTAAAAGATATAGTTAAGTCTATAAAAGATATCGGAGCTAAGCAAATTGAAGCCGGTAAAGATAAAATTTTAGATCACTTAGATACCGAAGAGATCAAAAAATACATCGACGAACTTAAGGCTAAAGGAAAAGACGGCATAGAAACCGTAAATGACACCATCAAAGAAGATCCTATCAAAAGTGTCGCTATAGCCGCAGGCGTAGGCTTCTTGCTAGCTTGGATTCTTAAAAAATAATGGCAAGCATATCCGAATTTCTAGTCTCGGTAGTAGAGTTAGTAGAAGCTCAAGCAGATGATATCAGGCGCTCTTTTTTCCAAAGCGCCGATAGCTTTTTGATACTTGTGGTGGCGCACATTTTGGCGATAATAGGATTTGTATTTTTTCTAATAGGACTAAATACGCTTCTTGTTTCACTACTTAACGAAGTCGCCGGGTATCTCATCACCGCTTTTATAGCTTTTGTTTCGGCATTTATATTTTATAGGGTTGCGCTGTGGAAAACCAAATGACAAGAGAAAAGTTAAGCACGGTCATATCTATGCTTGAAGGAAGAGATAAAAATAAAAAGCGTTTAAGGCTTGAAGAGGCGAAGCTTAGACTGCTTTTAAACGATCCGGGCTTTGATGTCTCAAGCGAGCTTAAATTTATAAACCAAGGCAGGATTAGCGACGCTTTGATAAGTTTTATAGATAGAAATTTGATTATGCCTGCCTTGATAAAACTTTTTAAAAGATAGTTGCCCGCATAAATTTACTAAAATAAAGGAGACTTTATGGACGTTTTAGAGAGCAAGGATTATTTGGAGATCATAAATTTTCGCCACGCTTGTAAAATTTTTGATGAAAATAAAAAGATCAGAAAGGCTGACTTTGAGTTTATCTTAGAGGCAGGCAGGCTCAGCCCAAGCTCTCTTGGACTTGAGCAGTGGGACTTTCTTGTCGTGCAAAACAAATCTTTGCGCGAGAGGATCAAAGATAAAGCTTGGGGTCAAATTCAAATAACCACATGCTCTCACCTTGTGGTAGTGCTTGCTAAGATCGCCGAGCTAAAAAGCGGTAGCGAGTATATCGATAAGATGATCGATCGTTTTCCTTTTAATTCTCACGAGGAGCGTGCGGCTAAAGAGGAGTTTTATAAGATCAAACTAGCCCAAAAGCTTCAAGATGACGATGAGCGAATTTTCCAGTGGGCGCATGAGCAGTGTTTGTTTGCTGCGTTAAATATTATGAATGCAGCCGCCAGCCTTGGCATAGATAGCTGCCCGATGGAGGGCTTTGAGCGCGAAGAGGTGGGGGAAATTTTAGGCATTGACCCGCTTAAACACCGCGTAGCTATCATTGTGCCTTTTGGCTACAGACTAAATCCACAACCGCCGAAATTTCGCCGCGAAAAGAGCGATGTCGTAAAGTGGATAGAGTAAAACGATATTGTCACTTCCAAGTATATTTAACCTATAATTAAGACTGTTTTTGTATTATTTTTCAAAATTTACAAAGGAGTCGATATGGATTTTTTAGAAGCGATGAGATTTCGTCACGCCTGCAAAATTTTTGATGAAAACAAAAAAATAAGCGAACAAGACTTTGATTTTATACTGGAAGCGGGCAGGCTTAGCCCTAGTTCAACCGGTCTTGAGCAGTGGGACTTTTGGGTAGTTCAAAATAGTAAGTTAAGGCAAGATATTCGCAAAGTTTCTTGGAATCAAATTCAAATCACTTCATGCTCTCACTTGCTTGTTATATTGGCAAAAATTTCAGAAGTAAAGCCAATTAGCGAATACATTAAAAAAATGATTAAAAGGCGCGACGACAAGGATGTTGAGGCGATAGCTCAAAGAGAGAAATTCTACCAAGAATTTTTAACTGCAAATTTTAAAAACGACGACGAGCTGACATATCATTGGTCAAGTAAGCAGTCTTATATAGCTGCTGCAAATATGATGACGGCGGCCGCCAGCCTTGGCATAGATAGCTGCCCTATCGAAGGCTTTGATGCAGATGCTCTAAATAAAACTTTGGAACTTGATATAAGCAAACAGCGTGTAGCTTTGATGATTCCTTTTGGCTACAGACTAAATCCACAACCGCCGAAATTTCGCCGCGAAAAGAGCGATGTCGTAAGGTGGATAGAGTAGATTGCACTCTTGCTTTAAAATTTACTATCTTTATTTGTAGCGCAAATATTAAAATGCGCTACAGCAATCAAATTTAGATATTGTGCTTTAGTGTATTAAAGCGAGAGTCGTGTAAATTTATGAAATTTTGCCGATAAACTCAAGCACGTTTTTAACATCTTCTTCGGGATTTTCGATGCGATCAAATCTTTTTAAAATTTCACCGTCTTTTATGATGAGAGTTTGACGGTGATAAAATTTCTTTCCGTCGCCCGTGCTAAAAGTTTGTAAATTCAGTTTTTCTGCAAGCTCGAAATTTTCATCGCTAAAAAAGCTAAAATTTACTCCTAAAACCTCTTTAAACTCTTTAGTTTTTTCTACGCTTAAGGCCCCGATTGCAATAACTTCAAAGCCGAATTTATTTACTTCGCTAAGATTGGTCTCATAGGCTTTGCATTGATTCGTGCATCCCGTTAAGCCCTTGGTTTGTTTTAGCTCTTGGGGCAAAAATTTCCCGCTCTCGCCCATCTTTGGATAGATGACTAAAACGCAGTTTTTACCCTCTATAAATTTCATAAAATCAACCGAGTTGCCATTTATATCTTTTACAGCCATTTTATCTCCTTCTTAAAATTTTATGATTTTAGCCAACAATGGCATAAAAGAGGATAAATAAAGCTAGGCTTTTTTCTGTTTGGCGTTAAAGAAATAGACTAAAAATAGCACTACAAAGCTAATTATCAGCATGAGTGCCGAATACACATGCGCTTTTGTGTAGTCCATTAGCTCCACCGCTTCATAAATCGCGATACTTGCAACCTTTGTTCTATCCCCTACGCTTCCTCCGATCATAAGCACTACGCCAAATTCGCCCAAAGTGTGGGCAAAGCTAACGATAAGCGCAGTTAAAAGCGAAGGCTTAATGTTTGGCAATGCAACTAAAAACATGGTAGCCCATTTGCCTTTGCCTAGTGAATAGCTGGCTTCAAAAAGACTCTTTGGCAGGCTTGAAAACCCCGCTTGTAAAGGCTGAAACATGAAAGGAAGCGAGTATATGCAGCTTGCTATGACAAGGCCCGAGAAGTTAAAAACCAAGCGCACGTCAAAGGTCTCTTCCATAAATTTACCAAAAAAGTTATACGGAGAGAGAAATACAAGCATATAAAAACCAAGCACCGATGGGGGTAAAACAAGAGGAAGAGCGACTATGGATTCGATGATCGGTTTTCCTTTGAAATTTGACCTGCTTAGCCAATACGCAATCGGCAGGGTCGCAAAAAACAGTATAATCGTCGTTATAAAAGCAAGTTTAAGCGATAGATAAAAAGGCGTAAAATCAATACTTGATATGTCAAACACCGCTTGCCTCCTTTATCTTTGTAAGAGTTGCGGCGAAGGCTTTGGTGCTTAGATTTACCTCATCTCCCGCGCTTAGGTTTGAAGCTTCCATGTGGCTTAACACCACTTCGCAAAGCTGCTGACCGACCAGAGTAATGGCGACATATATCGAATCTCTCTTTTGAATCTCTAAAATTTTGGCATGAAAGCTAAGCTTTTGAGAGCTTGAGTGCTTTAAAAAGATCTCAGCGGCAGTTCCGCTGCGCTCTATCACGCCTTCACTTAAGACAAAAACTCTTGAAGTAAGCTTGTAAATTTCGGCTATATCGTGACTTACCAAGATGGTAGTCATATCAAATTCGCGGTGAATTTTAAGCAGATAGTCTTGCAACTTCTCGCGCATCGATATATCAAGTGCGGATAGAGGCTCGTCAAGCAGCATGATTTCAGGCTTTCTCATAAGCGCTCTAGCCAACGCCACGCGCTGCTTTTGACCGCCTGAAAGCTTTGAAATTTGAGCGTTTTTAAGAGAGGTGAGTTCGACTAGATCAAGAAGGTGGTTTGCAAGCTTTATATCGTCGTTTGCAAAAAGCAGATTTTTAATGACATTCATATTCTCAAAAAGAGCGTAGTCTTGAAATAAAAATCCTATATTTCTCTTTTGAGGAGGAAGCGCTTTAGCTCCGTCAAAAAAGAATTTATCTCCTACTTTTATAGTGCCGCTTTGAGGCGTCTCAAACCCTGCCAGCAAGCGTAAAAGAGTGGTCTTTCCGCTACCGCTCTTGCCGTAAAGCGCTACAAATTCGCCCTTTTTTATCTCTAAATCGATATCAAGACAAAACTGCCCGCTTGAGCCATTTAGCATCTTTTTGCATTTACATTCAATCATTGTTTTTATCGCTGATATATAGTGAAGTTGCTTTTATATAAGCATAAATTTCATCGTTTTGTTTTAAATTTAGCCTCTTGCAAGACTTAGTTGAGATAATGCTTTCAAATTCGAAATTTGAAGCCTTAAGGTGCAAAACTGTTGTGATATCGCCCCTTATTAGATTTGTTATAGTGGCTTTTATCTCGTTTGCAAGCGAGCAGTTTTGCAAAGGTGAGGTGGCGACGATGACATCTGAGCTTTTAAATCTCAGATGCACAAGATCGCCGACCTTTAAATCATCAAAATTTTCAAGCCCGAGCATGCAAAAATTTATGCCGCCGGATACAAATTCAAAGATATTTACATCCTCATTTCCATAAATATTTGAAACTTGGGCTTTAATCATTATATGTTGTATCCGAATTTTCTAAAGATCTCTTTTGCTTTTTCGCTTAGTATAAATTCATAAAAAGCCTTAGCTTCAGGGTTGTTTTCACCGCGTTTTAAAAGCACTATGCCTTGATCGATCGGAGTGTAAAGAGCGGGATCAACTAAGATGAAGTTTTTACCCTCTTTATACTGAGCCATTTTTGGATCATACATTGCGCTAGCTGCGATAAATCCAGCATCAGCTGCGCTTAGAGCCGAGCTTAAAGCTTCTGAAATAGATTTTGTGTAGATGATATTTTTCTCAACTTTTTCAAAAATACCGTCTTTTTTAAGAGCCTCAATGCTGGCTTTACCGTATGGAGCTGATTCAGGAAGAGCGATAGCTATAGCCTTAAGTCCTTCAACCGCTTTTATGCCTTTTTTGAAGTCTATGTCGCGGATGCTAAATAACGCAAGTGCGCCTTGAGCGTAAACTATAGGGCGAGTTGCGGCAAATCCAGCCTCATCTACGGTTTGAACAAATTTCATATTTGCAGCCATAAATACATCAGCCGGAGCTCCGTTTTGAATTTGAGTCGTTAGCGCACCGCTACCGCCAAGCGTTACGGTTACTTTGGTATCAGGGCTAATCTTAGCAAATTCCGCCTTTAGCTCATCAAAAGCGTAAGTTACGTTTGCGGCGGCAAAGACGTTTATCTCGCCCGCATTGATGTTAAAAGCAGCGATTGCGGCTAAAACTAATGAAAAGAAAGTTTTTTTCATTTTATACTCCTATTATGATTTGACTTGATTTGATTATGGCGGTTAGCTCGTCGCCTACGCCTATTTTCATATCCATCGCACTATCTTTTGTGATGATTGAGGTGATGGTTTGATGATCGTTTACTTCAAGGATTATTTCGGCATTTACCGAGCCTATCTTGGCTTCGATAACCTTGCCTTTTATGCGATTTGTCGCGCTAATACTCAAATTTTCATCTTTTGCAAGCATGACGCTTGGGGCTTTAAATATAAAAATAACCTTTTTGCCGACTTCTAAATTTAGATTTTTTTCCGATTCTACGGTTATTAAAGCTCTTAAAATTTCACCGTTTGAGAGCTTGCCTACAACCTCTGAGCTTACCGCTCCCGTTTTTATCTCGATTATCTCGCATGAGAGTTGGTTTCTAGCGCTTAAACTCATACTCATTCTTTGTAAATTTACGATCTCCGTAGTTGATATATCGATGTTAGCGCAAACCTTTTCTAAAAAAACTTTTTGAGATTCAAGCATGGCTTCATAAAGATTTATCATCTTTTTGCCATATTCGGTAAGCTCGCTTCCGCTATTTTTCTTGTTACCTTGCGCGCGAGTTATAAGAGGTTTATCGGACCTGTTGTTAAGCGCATCAAGACTATCCCATGCGTTTTTATACGAAATGCCTACATATTCGGCTGCTTTTGTAATACTTTTTGTCTCTTCAACGGCTTTTAATAAATTTATATGCTTTGTTAAAATCGGCACTCCGCTATCTAAAAATAGTTCTAAACTTACATCGGCTTTCATTTAAATTTCCTTGGTTTTATTTGATTATTTTTTGATGTTTTGTCGGTATCTTTTAAAAAATTGTTTAAGTATAAAATAGTATATATAAAAAGCAACTTAAAGATTGAATTTGCTAATGCTATATAAAATTCAATTTATATTAAATCATGAAAAATATAATGCAAACGATAATATTTAATAAAAATTTTAAGCACTGTTGTGATTATTTTGCTATCATTGAAGTTTTGAAAGGTAGCGATGAAATTTATTATATCTTTAATGCTTGCTTTTACGGTTGTTTTTGCAAGCGAAGTCGATGAATTTGATGACGAATTTAAAGACAAAAGCGAAGTGTTTGATCCTCTTTCGGGATACAACAGAGTGATGACAAACGTAAATGACTTTTTGTACGTAAATATTTTTAATCCTGCTATAAGAGGCTATAACTACGTAGTTCCGCAGCCCGTAAGAGAGATGGGCGGAAATTTCTTCGATAATCTCATGTTCCCCATCAGGTTTGTAAACAACCTGCTTCAGTTTAAATTTAAAGAGGCGGGCGAAGAGACGTTGAGATTTGTCGTAAATACGATAATAGGCTTTGGCGGGCTTACGGATGGAGCCAAATACTACGATTTGCAGCGTCATGATGAAGATTTTGGACAGACTCTTGGATATTGGGGTGTGGGAAGCGGTTTTCATATAGTTTTGCCGATTTTAGGACCTTCAAATTTACGCGATATGTTTGGTCTTGCGGGGGATTATTTTACAAATCCTATCACATACGTAGAACCGCAATCAACCTCGGCAGGCATTAAAGTCTATCACAGAGCAAACAGTATGTCGCTTGATCCCGATGCTTACGAGAGATTAAAAAAAGATGCGGTCGATCTGTATCCGTTTTTACGCGATGCTTACGAACAGCGCCGCAATTACTTGATAAAGGAATAAGATGAAATTTTTTAAAATTATTTTCGCTTTGTTTTTGGGTGTCTCACTCTTTGCCATAAGCGAGAGCGAGATAAAGCCAAGCGTTGAGAGTGCAACTCAAAATGCGATAAAAGTGCTAAAAGATGCGAGTTTAAACAACGATCAAAAAGCGGATAAAATTTTTGCTATCTTTGATCCGTTTTTTGACTATAAACAGATGGCTAAAATCAGCCTTTCAAAGCGCTACGATACGCTAAGCGACGCGCAAAAAGAGCAGTTTAATAAGGCTTTTGAAACCCGCCTTAAAAACTCATATGTAGATAAACTTCTAAGCTACAACGACCAAGAGATAAATTTAAAAGAATCCACAAAGCCAAACGATAAAAGATATTGGCTAAACGGCGAAGTCGTAAGCGAAGGCAAAAGCTATCCTTTCGTCTATAAATTTTATGATGCAAAGGATCGCGGCTGGCTCATATACGATCTTGACATACTTGGAGTAAGTATCGTTCAAACTTATAGAAGTCAGTTTGGAAGCTTGCTTGAGAGCGGAACTTTTGATGATTTGCTAAAAAGATTAGAAACGGTAAATTTGCCCCAAGACAGTAAATAAATTTAATGAAATCCATTTTTAAATTTATCGTCTTTTACCCAAAACGAGTTATATCGGCTATTTTGCTTTTAACGCTTGTTTTTGGGTATTTTTCTACTAAGCTTGCGGTTGATGCATCCACGGAAACTCTTCTTCTTGAAAACGATAAGGATTTAGCGCTATTTCGCGATGTTGTAAAAAGATATGCAAGCCCTAACTATTTAGTTGTGGCATACACGCCAAAAAATGGGATTTTAGATGATGTTACACTTGAAAAGATTAGAAATTTATCAAGAGAATTTGAGCGAAACGAGCTTGTTAATAGCGTTGTTTCTATCCTAAACGTTCCTCTTTTACAAAGCAGCCAAAGTTCGCTTAGCGATATCATAAAAAAAGTCCCGACTCTTGAGGATAGCGATATCAACAAAACCGCCGTAATGGCCGAGTTTGCAAGCAGTCCGTTATATACAAACGCACTTGTAAGCAAGGATCTAAAAACCACGGCGATAATTTTAAATTTAAAAGACGACAAAAGATACGCCGAGCTTTTAAATGCTAGAAATTTCTTGTTAAATAAAGAGCTAAACGGCACTTTAAGCTCGCAAGATAAAGAGGCTTTAAAACAGGCTAGTAAAGCTTTTAAAGCCTATCGCGACGGCTTGCGCGTAAAAGAGCAGGCAAGTATCGAGCATATACGAAGCGCGCTTGATAAATTTAGAGGCGATGAAACTCTGTTTTTAGGCGGGGTAAATATGATCGCAAACGATATGGTAAGGTTTGTAAAGTCGGATCTTTACACTTACGGCATTAGCGTATCTTTGCTTTTGATATTTAGTTTATGGCTATTTTTCAGGCAGATTCGCTGGATCGTTTTGCCTATATTTATATGCGCTATTAGCGTGATATTTGCAACCGGACTTTTTGGCTTTTTGGGTTGGGAGATAACGGTTATATCCTCAAATTTTATCGCCCTTCAGCTGATAATTACGATCTCGGTAGTCATTCACCTGACGGTTAGCTACAGGGAATTTTTCATCACAAAACCTAGTTTAAATCAACACCAACTCGTTTATCTAACACTTAGAGATAAATTTAAACCCTCTTTCTTCGCCATATTTACAACGGTTATCGGCTTTTTGTCTTTGGCGTTTTCGGATATAAAACCGGTTATCATGCTTGGCGTTATGATGAGCGCTAGTATCTCCATCTCGCTTATGCTTGCGTTTTTACTCTTTGGAAGTATAGTTTCTCGCCTTGATAAACTTGCTCCGGTAAGAACTTTTGAGAGTAAATTTAACTTCACAAAGATTTGTGCCGATTTTGCCTTAAATTCAAAATTTGCGGTTTATACGATAAGCGCTTTTATGCTTGTTTTTGGAATTTACGGCATATCGCAACTTCGAGTGGAAAATAGCTTTATAGAGTATTTTAAAAGCTCTACCGAAATTTATAAGGGCATGCATATTATCGATACCAAACTTGGCGGAACGGTGCCCGTAGATGTATTGGTAAAATTTAAAGATACAAACAAAAACGAGAACGCAAACGAAGAAAAAGACGAATTTGAGGATGAATTTAAGGCTAATGAGAGCGAGGCTAAATATTGGTTTAATAGCCGCAGGATGAGTGTCGTAAAAAAGATACACGAACATCTTGAAAGCAAAGAATTTGTAGGTAAAGTCTCAAGCCTTGGGACTCTTTTAGAGATTATCGAAAGGCTAAACGACGGGAAAGTGGATGATTTCTTGCTAAGCGTGATGTATGAACAGATGCCCGAGCGTTATAAAGAGATCATTTTAAGCCCTTACGTAAGTATCGCGGATAATGAAGTGCGTTTCTCTCTTAGGACTGTTGATTCAGATGAGAGGTTGAGGCGAAATGAATTTTTAAAGACGCTTGAAACCGAGATATCAAATTTAACCAAAGATGATAATGTAGATGTGAAAATCAGCGGTGCTATGGTGCTTTATAACAATATGCTTCAAAGCCTGATTTATTCGCAGATAGACTCGTTTGGCTTTGTAGTTTTAGTTCTTTTTGCGATATTTTGCATGATTTTTAAGAGTATAAAGCTAGCGATAATCAGCATAATCACAAATATAATCCCGCTTTGCGTAGTCTTTGGCGTCATGGGCGCTACATCAATTCCTCTTGATATCATGAGTATTACCATAGCTTCGATAAGTATAGGAATAGGGGTGGATGATATTATCCACTACATCCACAGATATCGCGAAGAGCGCAGAAGTAAGGGCGTAGCGGAGAGTATAAAAGTATCTCATGCAAGTATAGGTTACGCGATGTATTACACCTCGTTTGCCATCTTTTTAGGTTTTAGCGTGATGATTACGAGTAACTTTATCCCTACGATTTATTTTGGACTTCTTACCGACTTGGTTATGGTAATGATGCTTATGGGCGCGCTTGCGCTATTGCCTGCGCTTATTAGCAGTTTTTACTCAAAAAGCTCTCGCAGGTAAAATTTAGCCTAATTGATAACTCTTAAAAACGAATAGACATCGTGCACGCCGTCTATGTGCTTAGCATACCATATGGCGTGTTTTTCTTGCTCGATATCTGTGATGATGCCTGTAAATACGACATTGCACTGCACCACGCTAACTCTTATGCTAGTTCCGCTTATCTTGCTATCTTTAAAAAGATTGTTTTTAAGCTTTAGCATTATATTAAGACCGCTTTGGCAATCTTTTTCATCCTTTGGAAATCTTATATAAGTGTAAATTTTCTCAACTCCATCGGTATTTTTAGCTAGTTTAATGAGTTTTTGTTTGTGGCTTATATCAGGAACCACTCCTATTATGTAGACATTATTATAAAAGCTCTCTACATCGATATCTAGGTTGCTAAGTCCTTTGGACGCTAAAATTTTGCTTTGAATTTTCGTCTTTATGAATTTATCTTTTGTGATTGAGAAAATTCCTCTCTCGTCTTGGGATATCAAATAAGCGTCATAGACATTAAGTCCTGTTAGAGGCGAAGGCACCGAAGTAAGAACATTTAAGCAGCCGTTAAAGAAAAATATAATAAATAAACTTATAAAAATGGATTTGAATTTCATAAACAACTCATTAATAAATTCTCTGAAATGCTATAAAAATCAAACTAAAATTTATATAAAATTCGATATAATTTTTCTAAACTACGGAGGATAAAGCGATCTGGTGGCGCTCGCGGACTTCAAATCCGATGACGGGGTGGTTGACCATCCTGTGGGGAGTTCGATTCTCTCATCCTCTCGCCATCTTCTTTCATTGCATTTTTTATTTTAATGTTTAAATTATATTAAAAAAAGAAAAATCCGATATAATACTAAATCTATTAAAAAAAATTATGATTTTTTAGGACACCGATATAAATTATGTTTTTATATAAAAATAAAAATTTATCTTTTAATATTTTAAACAAGATATATTTTGCAAATTTAATGACCACGATCGCCATATTTTGCATCATTGCCTTTGGCGTTAGTCTTAAATTTGACGATGTAAAAGATAATGTATACTCGAACAATCGCTATTTTAAAAATGTAGTCTTAACCCATTCAAGATCGGTTGCTACAGAGCTAAATTTGCTTCAGCGATATATACTTTCGGACAAATCAGATACCGCTACGGTGCTGGATTACGCTTTTAACAATAGAGACGAATATCACGCCCTTTATCTTTTGACTTCCGAGGGCGAAATAGAAATTTCAACCTTAAAACAAGAGGATATAAATAAAGACTATAGGCAATTTTTCGCTTCCAAGCCTTGGGTTGGAAATTTCATCGATGGTATTTATAGGTCAAACTTCAGTTTTCACACTAGCGATATACCTACGAGATTTATCGCCAAAGAGCTTACTAACGGTAAAATTTTGGTCGCCGAGGTTAAATTTGACTTCGTATACGGCGAGCTTATGCATACTTATGACGATAGGGGCGCTAACTCCTTTATCATAGATAAAGACGGTAAAATTTTATTTCATCAAGATATTGAGCTTGTTTTAAAGCATAAAAGCATATTTGATCTTTATGATGTTCAAGAGGATTACCTCTCTCAAGAAAATATGAAAATCAGCGACTTTAGCTCTCAAAATTTCGATGTTTATATGATAAAGTATATCCCCGAAGACGAAGTTGCCGTAGTTACTTATCGCTCGTTTAACAGTATATTTGGCACAAACTGGGTCTTTTTGGTTGTCTCCGTTACCTTTTTGTTTTTTTGTCTATTTTTGATATTTATCGATGTCGGATTTACTAGAGATAATGTGATAAAACCTCTGCTTACTATTAAAAAGTTGATAAAAAAAGTTGAGAATGAAGAGGAGATTACAAGATATACAAATACCGAGTATATAACCGACTTTAACGAGATAATAAACGGAATAATAAAAATTTACGAAGATTTCGAGGCTAGAAAAGCGGGCTTTTTGGAGTATGAGAGGAAATTTGGATATTTGTTTAAAAAAGGTCCGCTTATCATACTTTTGATAGATGCCAAGACGGGCGATATCATAGAGGCAAGCACGAAGGCTCTTGAGTTTTACGGATATACTCAAGAGGAGATTACGCAAAAGAATTTAAATCTCTTAAACGCCGTAGAGACAAGGGATATGAACATCATATCATATAGCGACAAGGATGATATGATGGTCTATGAAACTAGGCAAAAGATCTCAAACGGCGATATAAAAGACGTATTGATAAGCAAAAAAAGTATCGATATAAACGAATACAAGATAGGATTTTGCCTTGTTCAAGACGTTACTTATTCAAAAATGATAAAGAGGAATTTAGAAAAAGAAAACGAGACCAATTTTTACTCGCCGATATTTACCATATCTTGGAAAAACAGCTTTATGGAGGAGATTTTAACCGTTTCTACAAATAGCGAAACCATACTCGGATATAAAATAGAAGAGATGCTTGATAGGAATTTTAACTTTAAAGATATCATCCATCCTGAAGATTTTGATAAAATTTTTAATGAGTATAATATCAAATTTAGGCTTTTTGGACTTAATTTCGCCAAAAAAGAGTATGAATCGCTACGAGTTTGTAGAATAATAAAGAAAAATTTAGAGATCATTCCTTGCAACATCTTTATCAAATTTATCTCAAAAGACGCAAAGCATATCGATGAGGTTATAGGGTATTTTATAGATAACGATCTTTTAAAGCGAATCCAAAGCGACGGAACGCAACTTCAAAAATCGGTGCATGTAAGCAATATACAAAGAGATTTTAAAGACTATAAATCAATAGCCGATAGGTATAAAAATATCGTTTCAAACCTCTTTATGCATTCAAAAGAGGGAGTGGCGATCATAAGCACGGATGCTAAATTTATAGATGTCAATCAAGCTTTTATAAATATAACTGGATATGCCAAAGAAGAGGTTGTCGGCAAGGCAACAAGCATCTTAAAATCCGGAGTGCATGATCAAAAATTTTATGCAAATTTATGGAAAAAGGCTGTTGAAAACGGATATTGGAGCGGCAATATCTGGAATAGGCGTAAAAGCGGGGAGAAATATCTTGAGCTTTTAACCATAAGCGCTATTTATGACGGAAGCGGCGGGATAGAGTATTTTCTGGCTATATTTTCAGATATTTCAAGCATGAAAGCAAAAGAGGACAAGCTAGAGCAGATAGCTTATTACGATCCGCTTACCAAGCTTCCTAATAGATTTTTATTCTCGAAAAAACTCAAAGAGGCTATGCAAAACGCTTTAATTACCGATACTATTTTGGCTCTGGTTTATATAGATATAGATGATTTCAAGCCTATAAACGATCTTTACGGACACGGCATAGGAGATCAGTTCTTAGTAGAGGTTACTAGAAATATAAACAGCGTCATAAAGGGAAATGATACCCTAGCTCGTGTGGGCGGCGATGAATTTGTAGCTATAATAAATGATCTGTCCGATGAAAAGCAAGTTAGAGATATGCTTGAAAACATACTAAGAGCCGCAAATAAAGATATATTTATCAACTATAAAAAACTTAGAGTAAGCGTGAGCGTGGGTGTTAGCACATACCCTCAAAATTTGGAGATAAAACAAGAAACCCTCATAGAACAAGCCGATTGGGCTATGTATCAATCAAAGCTTTCGGGCAAAAACAAATACTATATCTTCAATCCGCAAGCGGATAAAAATTTCAAAGATCAATACGCCGTAGCCGACAGGATAGCAACCAGCCTTGTAAATAACGAATTTTTAATCGTATATCAGCCTATAGTAGATATAAAAACGGGTAAAATTACGAGCTTGGAGTCGTTTATTAAGTGGAGATCAAGCACCGCTTCCATGCTAAATGAGGAAATTTTGCCTATGGTTGCGCAAGATTACATCTATGATGATTTGATTATGTGGAATATAAAAAATTGCCTTAAGGATCAGGCGATCTTAAAGCAAAACTACGATCTTGATCTGAAAATAAGTATAAACGTAAATCTCGAACTGCTATACAAGATGAGTTTCATAGAGAAATTTAAACTGCTTTTAAAGAGCGAGAATTACGATAATATGCATATGATCGAGTTTAATATAAACAACTCAAACGCCTTTAAACAGCCTGAAGATGCCGATGAAATTTTGGATATATATACCGAGCAAGGCATTACCTTTGCACTTGATGAATTTGGCTCAAGCTCGGCTTCGCTTCAAATTTTAAAAGATATATACGCAGATAAGCTAAAGGTATCAAAATATCTTAGTTTAAGTGCAGTTAACGGAGCCGATAGCCTAATCATACTTAGAGCGATACTATCGCTATCAAACGCCTTTTCTAAAGATGTGATAGCAAAAGGAGTCGAAACCTCAAGCAGTATGTATCTGCTTATAAAGGCTGGATATGAAAAACTTCAAGGCGGCTTTATAAGCCCTCCTTTAAAACTTGAAAATATCAAAAAATGGGCGGATTCTTATAAACTGCCTGAGCAGTTTAAAGATATCAAAGCGCTTAGCGAAAGCGATATGGTGTGGTGCAATCTAGCCGTTATGCACAGGGTTTGGATTAAGAGCTTGCTTGATATGCTAAGCTCTTCGAATTTGGGCAGATTTGACACAAGAGAGTTTGCCAAAGAGTATTCATCTATGATGATAAGCGTTTATAAGAGGTATATAAACGATACAAATAAAGTTGCTATCCATGTCGAGATAAGCGATATAATAATGAATATTTTGACAAATCTTGAAAATAAAAGCGATATTTCAAGGCTTGTATTAAATTTAAAGGTTAAGCGCGATAAACTTTTAAATTTAGATTAAGGATAGTAATGGAATTTAAAAATTTTGACGGCGGTATGTTTGAGCATGAGATACCGGTGGGCAGTAGGCTTTATTTCGGTAAAAGCGCCGCTCTTAAAAGAGAGATTGAAAATTTAGCCAGTGAAATTTTGACGGCAAACGGCTTTAACGAGATAGTTACACCTTATTTTTCTTGCCACCAGCATTTAAGCGTAGCCCCAACTCAGCTGCTTAGGTTTAGCGACCATGCAAACCATGAAGTAAGCTTAAGAGCCGATAGCACCGTCGATGTGGTTAGGATAGTGTTAAGAAGATTAAAAGATACCGAGCCAAAGAGGTGGTTTTATATCCAGCCTATTTTTAAATACCCAAGCAACGAATTTTATCAGATAGGAGCCGAGCTAATAGGCGAAGAAGATCTCGTAACCAGCGTAAATATAGCCAAAAATTTATTTGAGCGTCTAAACATAAAAGCCTATTTGCAAATAAGCAATATAGAAATTCCTCATATAGTCTGCAAGCTTTTAAATTTGCCTATTAGCATATTTGAGCATGGGGAGATTGAAAAAATTTTAAATCAGAGTGAAGAGTGGCTAAGAAAACTTGCCTTTGTAAATTCCATAAAAGATATCGATGAAATTTTAAAAATAGTCCCAAATGAGTTAAAAACGCCACTTTGCAAGATAAAAGAGCTTGCAAAACTCTCACAATATGAAAATTTAAGAATAGTGCCGTTATACTATTCGAAAATGAGATATTATGATAAGCTATTTTTTAGATTCTTAAGCGATAAGCATGTCTTAAGCGGTGGCGGAAACTATGAAATAGACGGTATTAAAAGCAGTGGATTTGGCGTTTACACCGACGCTTTACTCGAAAATTTAAAATAAAAAATTAATTAAGGAATCTAAGATGACAAAAGCCGATCTTGTAGTTGGAGTTCAGTGGGGAGATGAAGGAAAAGGCAAGATAGTTGATATGCTAAGTGCAAACTACGATGTGGTTTGCAGGTGTCAAGGCGGGCATAATGCCGGTCATACTATATGGACAAAGGGCGTTAAATACGCACTCCATCTTGTGCCTTCGGGAATTTTGCATAAAAATATTATAAACGTGATCGGAAACGGAGTGGTGGTAAGTCCTGAGTTTTTGATTAAAGAGCTTGAGCAGTTTGAGGATTGCGAAGGAAGATTTTTTATAAGCGATAAGGCTCACCTCAATTTACCTCACCATGCGCTAATCGATCAAGCTAAAGAGCGTTTAAAGGGCAAAAACGCCATAGGCACTACGGGCAAAGGAATAGGCCCTGCTTATAGCGATAAGATAAGCAGAAGCGGTCATAGAATGGGCGAGCTAAACGATCCTGAGAAGCTTTGCGCTGATCTTATGAATGATTTTAATGATAACAAAAGCCTGCTTGATGCGCTTGGAGTTAAAATTCCGGATGAAAAAGAGCTTTTAAAAGAGCTTAAATTTTATAAAGAGAAGCTTTCTAAATTTATAACGGACACAACAAGGCTTGTTTGGAAATCGATTGACGAAAATAAAAAGATCTTGCTTGAAGGCGCTCAAGGAACCTTGCTTGACATAGACCACGGCACATATCCTTTCGTAACCAGCTCAAACACTATAAGCGCAGGTAGTTGCGCCGGCATCGGCATAAACCCAAAAGAGGTCGGAGAGGTGATCGGTATCATAAAAGCTTACACTACTCGTGTCGGAAACGGAGCTTTTCCGTCGGAGGATTTGGGGGCTGACGGAGACACTATGTGCGATGTGGGAAAAGAGGTGGGCACTACTACGGGCAGACGCAGACGCTGCGGTTGGTTTGATGCCGTTGCCGTCAAATACGCCGCAAGGCTTGACGGAGTGGATAAATTTGCCCTTATGAAGCTTGACGTGCTTGACGGATTTAGTAAGGTTAAAATTTGCAAGGCATACGAGTATAAGGGTGAGGTGATTGATTATTTCCCTACCGATTTACAAAATGCAAAACCTGTTTATGAGGAACTTGATGGCTGGGATAGCGTAGTCGGGGTGCGAGAATTTAAGGCCCTTCCAAAAAATGCAAAGGATTATATAAATCGCATAGAAGAGCTAACCGGGGTAAGAGTGGGGATAATCTCTACAAGCCCCGAAAGAGAAGATACTATCATAAGATGAAGAGCAAATTTAGCCAGATAGTAAAGGTAAAAAAGCAAAATTTAGACAAAATAGCCATGCGCCTTTCAAGAAGCAGGGCCGAAGCGTTGATGATAGAGGGTTTTATAGCGGAGGCAAACTCTCAAATCGCCTCTATCTCACTTCCCAAAAGCGGTGAAATTTCTCATATCCAAGGCTCGCTTGAGCTTTTAAATTTAGCTCGCAAAGAAAAAGATATTTTAACCCAGAGGCTTGAACTTACCAAAAAAAACATTATGCACTTTGAACACCAATATAAAAACGCAAATTTAGAGTATGAGAAGATGAAATACCTTGAGAGCGAGGATTTTAAAAGCCAGATCGATAATATCAAGAGGATAGAGAAAAATACTCTCGATGAATTCGGAGCTATCAGATATGCTTACCTTAAAGAGGATCGAAGTTGAGGAAAATTTTAATACTATCCGCGTTTATTTTAGCGGCTTTTGGTTTTGAAGCTCCGGTTGATTGCGTATCTATTTTTGAAGCCAGAAAGGCGGAGCTTTTAAAGGAAGTTGAAAAAATAGATGAGGCAAAGCAAGGCTTGGAAGCTTTTAAGGCGTCTTCAAACGCTTTATTTATAGAAAGAAATGCGCAACTTGCCAAAAAAGAGGCGGATATAAACGCAACTTTGGCTAAAATCGAAGAGAGAAAGCAAGATATCGAAAATTTACTGAAGAAAAACGAGGAAATTTTATCCGAGCTAAAGACGATGACGGCAGATAAGGTTAGCGAAGCGTACGGCAAGATGAAGGATCAAGCCGCAGCCGATGTGCTAAGCGCGATGGATAGGGTAAGTGCGGCTACTATCATGTATGCGTTAGCGCCTAAAAAAATTTCAACTATCATGTCTAAAATGCAGCCTAATATAGCATCCGAGATAACTCTTTTGCTTCAAAAAGGACCTCCTTTTGAGAACAGTGAATCAAACGCAACTTTAAGTAGCGAGAGTTCTCCTGAGGGGCCGGCTGGAAATCTTCTAAATTTTTAAATTTAACCTACTTTTACCTTTTTTTGGCTAGAATTCAGCCAAAAAAAGAGGTAAAAATGCGTATTAAACTCCCACATACTCCGTATATTGCACAAAAAATCGCAATCGATCTGCTAAACTCAGGATTTATTACTTTAAATAAGGGCATTGAGCCGCTTGCCGCACTTGCCAAAGAAATTCTCGATGATGATTTAAACCGCGAAAAAGCCCTTGAAGAACGGGTTAATGAGGTCTTGGAAGAGAATGAAAACGAGATGGAATTTATGCAAGTTGATAGAAAAAACATGTTTTGGCTCGTCAAGAAAAAGCTTGCGAAAGATTACGGAGTTATACTAACCTATGAAGATCGTTTTAACAACGTCGCTCATCTTATATTGGAAGCTGCTTGGAAGAAGAGTTTGATAGATTATACGGTATCTGAAAACAGGATCAAAAATATCATTTACGGATCGATAGAAAACTACATAAAAACCTATGAAAAGCTTGAAGATGTGGTTATCGCCAAGATTGATAACTATAAGCGTAAATTGATCCCCGGAACCGAAGAATACGACATAGTTTTTGAAAAACTCTATGAAGATGAGCTAAGAAAAAAAGGAATGCTTTAATGAAGGCTTATATCTATCTTGAAAACGGTGAATTCTTTGAAGCTAAGGCCTTCGGTAAGGGCGGAAGCGCTTTTGGGGAGCTGGTTTTTAACACCTCTATGAGCGGCTATCAAGAGATCATCACCGATCCTAGTTATGCCGGACAGTTTGTCGTATTTACAATGCCTGAAATCGGTATCGTAGGCGTAAACGATGACGATATGGAGAGTGCGGAAATTTACGCAAGCGGCGTAATTATGAGAAGTTATAACGAGACGACTTCAAATTTCCGATCTCAAAGAAATTTGGCTCAATTTTTTGAAGCCAAAGGCAAATTCGGCGTATATGACGTAGATACGAGGTATTTAACTAAAATTTTAAGAGATAACGGCAATATGAGAGCTTTTATCTCAACCGAAATTTGCGATAAAGCCGAGCTTAAAAAGCGCCTTGAGCAAAGCCCTAAGATATCTGAGATAAACTACGTAAAAGAGGTTAGCACTAAAAAAATTTATACTCATAAACAAGCCGGTTGGAAGCATACGCTAAAATCCTACGAGCCTTCAAAAAGTATCGGTAAAAAAGTCGCCGTGATTGATTTTGGAGTGAAGAGAAATATCCTAAACGAGCTTTGCGAAGTAGGGCTTGAGGTTGAGGTTTATCCTTATGATACGAAGGCTGAAATTTTGATAGACAAGTTTAAAAAAGGCGAAATTCACGGAGTTTTTTTATCAAACGGACCGGGTGAGCCAAAGAGCTTAAAGGCTGAAATAGAGCAGATAAAAATGCTGGTTGAGGCTAAGATGCCGATATTTGGAATCTGTCTTGGGCATCAACTGCTTAGCAACGCCTTTGGATACGAGACCTATAAGCTTAAATTTGGTCAGCACGGCTCAAACCACCCTGTTATAAATTTAGACACTAAAAACGTTGAGATCACCGCTCAAAATCACAACTATAACGTGCCTGAGAGCATTTGCGAAGTTGCCGAGATAACTCATAAAAATCTCTTTGACGGAACCATCGAGGGGGTTAAATATAAAGACTATCCCGTATTTTCCGTTCAACATCACCCTGAAGCAAGCTCTGGACCAAACGAGAGCAAATATATCTTTAAACAATTCGTTGAAATTTTATAAAATTTATGGATAGCGCGACTCTCATCTCTATCGTATTGGTTGCGTTATCTAGCTCGCTAGCTCACTGTGTGGGTATGTGCGGCGGATTTATGATAGCTATTTCAAACTTTTTAGACCGTAAAAATTCAGTAAAAAATATATTTGTCATTATAGGTTATAATGCTTCAAGAGTTAGCGCATATATCTTGCAAGGTGCTGTTTTTGGCGCATTTGGAGCAGTTTTTACGCTCTCTGTTAGGGCAAGAGGCTATCTGTTTTTTGCTATAGGAGTATTTTTGGTTGTTTTAGGCATCGGCATTATCTGCCGAGGAGGAATTTTAAATTTCATAGAAAAAAACACCTCCGTTTCTAAATTTATAAACTTAAAAATGAGAGAGCTTTTAGCTAAAAAGAGCAAATTCGGTTTTTTGGCGCTTGGATTTTTAAACGGCTTTTTGCCTTGCGGGGTTGTTTATTATTTTTTAGCCCTTGCAGTTTCAAGCGCAAGTGCGTTAAAAGGCGCTTTGGTGATGAGCGTTTTTGGAGTTGTTAGTATGGTTATGATGAGCTCTTACGTCTTGGTTTTAAAATTTTTAAACGATAAATTTAGAAATTTTATGCTTTACGTGTCGGGATTTTTGATAGCGGGGCACGGTGTTTATCTGGCGTTTTTGGGATTTATGGCTACTAAATGAGTAAAAATATGAATGAGATAAGAGAGAAATTTAAACAGTACCAAGAGGCTATAGAGGCTAGCAATATCGTATCAAAAACCGACATAAACGGCATTATAACTTTTGTAAATGATGAATTCTGTAAAATTTCAGGCTACGCTCGCGAAGAGCTTATCGGAGCGAACCACAACATCGTTCGTCATCCAGAAGTCGATAAAAACGTATTTAAAAAGCTTTGGAATACGATTTTAAACAAAAAAGTGCATAAAAGCATCGTTAGAAACCGCACTAAAGACGGAAAAGACATATATCTAAACACCACTATAATCCCCATTTTAGACTTAAACGGCGATATAGAGGAGTTTGTCGCCATTCGCCATGATATAACTAACACTATAAATTTAAATACCGAGCTTTTAAATACCAAGCAAGAGCTTGAAAATTTAAACAAAACACTTGAAAATATGGTTAAAGAACAGACTAAAGAGCTTTTAAATTTAAATGAAAATTTGGAGCGTATAGTTCAAGAAGAGATTAAAAAAAACGAGGAAAAGACTAAAATGCTTCTTGTTCAATCCCGTCTTGCCAGCATGGGAGAGATGCTCTCAAACATCGCTCATCAGTGGAGGCAGCCTTTAAACGAGCTTAGTATCACGCTTTTTAAGCTAAAAGGCTATGCGGGAAAAGAAGAGGAGAAATTTAAAAGTAGCTACGAGCACTCAAAGCAGATTATTAAAGATATGTCAAATACGATTGAAGAGTTTAGAAATTTCTTTAACGTCGATAGGGAGCGAGAGTTGTTTTTGCCCTCTATTTCAGTAAAAAACGCTATGCAAATGGTTGAAAAGACCTATCAAAAAGAGGGTATTGAGCTAAAGCTAAATTTAGAGGATGAGGCTGAAATTTTAGGCTTTCACTCTCAACTTGCACAAGCCGTAATCATACTTCTTAGTAATTCAAAAGATGCTATGAAAGATAAAGAGGGTGATAAATTTGTTACCATTTCAATTGATATAGAGGATAAATTTGTAATAATTAAAGTTTTAGATAGCGGCGGAGGCATTAAAGATGAGATTATGGATAAAATTTTTGAGCCTTATTTTACTACCAAACACCCAAGTACCGGCACGGGGATTGGGCTATATATGCTTAAGACCATAGTTGAGAATATGAACGGAATAGTTAGCGTTCAAAATACTCGGCTTGGTGTCTGTTTTGAGATGAGATTACCGATTTTTGATATTTTAAACAAGGAAGATAAATAATGGGAAATTTAAAAGACCTTACCATACTCTTGGTTGAAGATGAAAATAGAGCAAGAGAGTCTATGGGTGAAATTTTCGCCAATGAGTTTAAAAAGGTGGTTACCGCAGGAAACGGCGATGAAGGACTTAAGAAATTTAAAAAATTTAGCCCGGATATCGTAGTAACCGATATCGCTATGCCTATCATGGACGGGCTTGATATGTCAAAAGAGATAAAAGAAATTTCCAAAAATACTCCGATAGTCGTTTTAAGCGCATTTAGCGAGAAGGAGAGGTTGCTAAAGGCTATAGACGTGGGTATAGATAAGTATCTTATGAAGCCTATTGATATGGACGAGCTGTTTTTAATCCTTCAAAACATAGCCAAATCAAAGATTGAAAGCGTGAATTTAGTAGAAATAGGGGATGGATATTTGTTTAATCAAACTAAAAGAGTTTTGGTTAAAGACGAGGTTGAGATAACCCTTACCAAAAAAGAGCTTGCCTTTGTATCTTTGCTTGTAAAGCGTCTTGGAACTCTTGTTTTGATCGAGGAGATAAAAAACGTCGTTTGGGTTGGCGAAAAGGTAAGCGAGGCTGCTATAAGAACCTTTGTAAAACGCATTAGAGATAAGGTTGGAGCCGAATTTATCAAAAATGTCCCGGGTCTTGGATATAAGATAGACCTAAGATAAATTTATAAAAATTTGCTTAATTTAAGAATATTTATATATTATTTACTTTAAAATATCACTATAAAATTACGTTAAAAGTGATAAATTTAAAAAGGAGGTTTTTTGATGCGACCATCAAATGCATTAAACTACGATTACACGGTAGCTAAGTATTTTATGTTTGCTACCATATTGTTTGGTATCATCGGTATGGCTATCGGCGTTATTATAGCGTTTCAGATGGCATATCCGGATCTAAACTACTTAGCAGGCGAATACGGAACTTTCAGCCGTCTTAGACCGCTTCACACCTCGGGCGTTATCTTTGGGTTTATGCTCTCGGGAATTTTTGCGACCTGGTATTATATCGGGCAAAGAGTCTTAAAAGTCTCTATGAACGAATCACCGTTTTTGATGTTTATCGGCAAGCTTCATTTTTGGCTTTATATGGCGATAATGATAGTTGCGGTAATCAGCCTTTTTGCAGGCGTTAGCACATCAAAAGAGTATGCAGAGCTTGAGTGGCCGCTTGATATAGGCGTAGTTCTTGTTTGGGTGCTTTGGGGCGTTAGTATCTTCGGACTTATCGGAATTCGCCGTGAAAAGACGCTTTATATCTCGCTTTGGTACTATATAGCGACATTTCTTGGCGTTGCTATGCTGTATCTGTTTAACAACATGGCGGTTCCTACAAAGCTTGTTTCGGGATACGGCGACTGGTGGCACTCTGTTTCGATGTATGCGGGAACAAACGACGCTTTAGTTCAGTGGTGGTATGGACACAACGCCGTTGCTTTCGTCTTTACGGTTGCTATAATCGCTCAAATTTACTACTTCCTTCCAAAAGAGAGCGGGCAACCGGTATTTTCATATAAACTCTCGCTTTTTGCATTTTGGGGACTTATGTTTGTATATCTTTGGGCGGGCGGACACCACCTTATATATTCGACCGTTCCTGACTGGATGCAGACTATGGGATCGATATTTTCTATAGTTCTTATCCTTCCATCTTGGGGCTCTGCGATAAATATGCTTCTTACAATGAAGGGCGAATGGGTTCAGTTACGTGAAAATCCTTTGATTAAATTTATGATCTTAGCCTCAACTTTTTATATGTTCTCAACGCTTGAAGGACCGATCCTTTCTATCAAATCGGTAAACGCTCTTGCTCACTTTACGGATTGGATCCCGGGACACGTGCATGACGGTACGCTTGGTTGGGTTGGATTTATGACTATGGCGGCGCTTTATCATATGACTCCGCGCATTATGAAGCGTGAAATTTACTCAAAATCCTTGATGGAAGTTCAGTTTTGGATCCAAACAACGGGTATCGTGCTTTACTTCGCGTCAATGTGGATAGCGGGTATCACTCAAGGTATGATGTGGAGAGCGACCGATCAGTTTGGAAATTTAGCCTACTCGTTTATCGATACGGTTACGGTTCTTATACCTTATTATTGGATTAGGGCGGTTGGCGGACTGCTTTACTTGATAGGATTTTTCATATTTACTTACAACATATATAAGTCAATGTCTGCAAGAGTGCTTGATAAAGAGCCTGCAAACGCAAGCCCGGCAGGAATTTGCTGTGGCGTAAAGGAGGCAAAAAATGTTTAGTTGGTTAGAAAAAAATCCATTCTTTTTTGCTGTTGCGGTTTTTATAGTTATTGCTTATGCGGGCATTATCGAAATTTTGCCTGATTTTGCAAATCGCGCAAGACCGCTTGAAGGAGTTAAGCCTCCTACGGTGCTTCAACTAGCGGGCAAGCACATCTATATGAAAGATAGCTGTAACGCATGTCATACGCAGATGATCCGTCCGTTTAAATCTGAAACCGATAGATACGGAATGTATTCTCTAAGCGGTGAGTACGCTTACGATCGCCCGCATCTTTGGGGCTCAAAAAGAACGGGACCTGATCTAAAACGTGTTGGAAACTACCGCACTACAGATTGGCATGAAAACCACATGAAAGATCCGATTTCCGTAGTTCCGGGATCAATTATGCCTGCATATAAACATATGTTTAAAAACAATGCCGACATAGAGACGGCTTACGGCGAAGCGGTTACTACGAAAAAGGTATTTGGAGTGCCTTACGATACTGAAGGCATGCCTAAGCTCGGCTCTTGGGAAGAGGCTCAAGCTATCGTAAAAGAGGAGGCTCAGGCAATAGTTGATGAGATGAAAGATCAGGAAGTTAAAGATGCGTTTGCAAGAGGCGAGATCAGAGAGATAGTCGCGATAATCGCATACTTAAACAGCTTGAAATAAGGAAAATTTATGGATATGCAGACTATAAGAGAGCTTCAGGGCTATGGATTTTTCTTCTTCACCGCATTTTTGGTAATCGTGCTTTATAGTTACTATTATCACCTTTATAAATCGGAAAAAACGGGTAGAAGAAACTATGAGAAGTATTCGAATTTAGCGCTTAACGATAGTCTTGATAGCGAAATTTTAGAGTCCGTATCCACTGATAATACAAAAAAGGAAAGTTAAAATGCAATGGTTTAATTTAGAAGATAGCGTTAATCTCCTCTCTCTCATCGGCGCGCTGGCTATCATCTTGCTTACCGTTTTTGTCGTAGGCAAGTATGTAAAACAGATGAAAGAGAGCAAATCGGAAGGAGAGCTTAGCGAGCATAATTGGGACGGCATAGGCGAGTATAAAAACCCGCTTCCTATCGGCTGGGCGGTGATGTTTGTGCTTACGCTGGTTTGGGCTATCTGGTACTATTTGGTTGGCTATCCGCTTAACTCATATTCGCAAATCGGCGAATACAACGAAGAGGTTAAGGCTATGAACGCCAAATTTGAAAAAGAGTGGGCAAATCCCGATCTAAAAACTCTTCACGCAATGGGTGAGAGTATCTATCTTGTTCAATGCTCGGCATGTCACGGCATAACCGCCGACGGTATAAACGGCAAGGCGGCCGATCTAACCGTATGGGGAAGCGAAAAGGCGCTTGTGGATGTGATATTAAACGGCTCAAAAGGGCTTGATTACCCGATGGGCGAGATGCCTCCTGGAATGGCTGATGAAGAGGGCGCTAAAGCTATCGCAGCTTATGTAGCTAAAGAGCTTTCAGGCATAAAAAAGACTGCAAATGAAAATTTAGTCGAGATAGGCAGAGCTCAGTTTGCCGTGTGTGCGTCATGTCACGGAGATGACGGCAAGGGAATGGACGGCATGAGTCCTGATCTTACAAAATACGGCACAAGCGAATTTGTTATGGACGTGCTAAAGCGCGGCAAAAAAGGCGCGATCGGCGCTATGCCTAAATTTGATGACGGAAGGCTTAACGATATCCAGCAAAAAGCCGTAGGCGAGTATATACTCTCGCTTAGCAAATAAGGAGGTTTCAAGTGGAAAATACAAATCGAAACGTTTTTGCGCTAAACGGCGTAACGGGCATGCTTATAGCCACGGTGCTTTTGCTTGGTATCCTAGCAGCGCTTACTTGTCTTGGAATTTCTGCTCAAAAAGAGGTCGCACAAAAGCCTTACATTTTAGAAAATCCAAGCGGTATTCAGATGAAAAGCGTTGAAAATGCAAAACACGTAAAAGTTAAGGAGTAGGCTATGTCGGCAGTTTTAGAAAAAGTTATAATTATTCTGCTTATCGTTGCAGGCGCTATTTGTGCGTGGTCGGTTCTAACTCCAAATCATCTATTTGTCGGATGAAAATTTTAAATTTTAAGGGCGTTTTCTTCGCCCTTATCCTTATCTTATCGCCTCTTTTTGCAAATAAAATCGTCCTTGTTAATCAAAATATCCTAAGCGATAAGGTCGAAGCTAAAATTTCAACTATCGGCGAAGAGCTACGCGCAAAAACAGGCATTTACGTTGGACTTGGAGTTTTTGAAAATTTAGGCGGCAAAAGCATAAACGAGAAATTTAAAGAGCTAAATTTAAAGCCGCCGTATGCTTTTTTGATACTTGCAAAGAGCGAGCATAAGCTTGAAATTTTTGCCGATGAAGATACGCTAAAGCTTTTTGATAAAGAGCAAATTTTAAGCCCATATCCGGCCAGAGGTTCGATTTTGCCTATACTTACTTCAAAAAACGGCAAGGATATATATAACGCTTCCATGTTAAACGGCTATGCGGATATCGCCGAGCAGATCGCAAAATCAAAAGGTATAGAGCTAGAAAACGCGATAGGCAGCTCAAATAAAATCACTCTTGATATTTTAAGATTTGCGGTTTACGGATCGGTTGTTTTGGTTATAGGCGTGATAATGTTTGCCAAATTTAGGAGAAAAAATGCAAAATAACACAAAGACATTTTGGCCTTACGCGATAGTGCTTTCTATCATCGCCATCGTGATCGCTTGTATCGCAACCATCGTTATCGCTCTTAAAAATCCCGTTCAAATGGATAACTTTTATATGGATAGATACCAAAATGTCGATGAAAATATAAACGAAATAAGAGATACTCATAAGCGTTTTGAGACCAAATACGCAGTTGCGTTTGATAATCCAAATCCAAGAGCTATGGAGGGTGAATTTGAGTTTAAAATCACTCCAAAAAGCGCCGAGCTGCCAAATTTTAAAACGCAAATTTTATTAACAAAACCCGAAACAAACGAATTTAACGAAGAGCTAAGCCTCGCTCAACAAAAGGAAGTTTTAAAAACAGCCAAGGTAAAATTAGCCAAAGAGGGTAGATGGCAAATTTTACTTAAGATAAACGACGGTGAAGATACGGGATTTTATAAATTCGATATAAACGCCACCAAATAGCCAAATTCGCTCTTTAGATTGAAAAAGGCTTATGCGTGATAGATGGAAAAAATTCGCTTTTCGTATTTACAAACTCAAGAAAAATTCGTGAATTTAACTCAAAATTTGAAGACGAACTAATCCCCAAAGCTCTTACGATCGCCGAATTTGAGAAAAAAGCGGTTTTTGTTAAAGATAGATTTGAAGCCGATCCTACCTATCTTTTAGTCTTAATGCAAAAGGCTGCCGCTAGCGTAAAAGATGCGAATTTAAAGCTAAAAATTCCAAATGAATTTTTTGCCTTTTTGAAAAACAACGACTATCTTTTTAGCTTTTTTAAAGAGCTCGCTATCCAAAAAAGAGCCATCGCAGACATCAAATTTAGCGATATATACGCTGATTTTGAGGAGCACCTTGATATCCTTGAGGCTGTGCTTAAAGAGTATAAAACCTTGCTTGAAAACGAAGCTCTTTATGATGATATAACGCTATGTGAAATTTATGAGCTAAATAGCGAGTTTGTGTGCTCTTACGACGAGATTATAATTGAAATAGACGGCTTTTTAAGCGAATTTGAGTGGGAGCTGATCGGTAAAATTTCAAATTTAACCACTTTAAAGCTTATCTTTCAAACCAGTAAATATAATAAAAAATCGGTTGAGAAGATAGCTCAAATTTCAAGCCTTGATATAGAAAATTTTACCCCTTACACCAAATTTGAACTAAATTTAAGCGACAAAACATTAAAAGCTCTTGAAAAAATAGAGCGAAAAAGATTGATTGAAACTCGCTCTTTTGGGGTTAGAAGCTTGCAGTGCGCTTACGCTATGGCTAAAGTTAGCGAATTTGTGCGCGAAGGCATAGCGCCTGAAAAGATCGCCGTGATACTGCCCGATGAGAGCTTTGGCGAGATTTTAAAGTTGCATGATTTTAATAAAATCTTTAACTTTGCCGCAGGAGAGAGCTTTGAAAGATCGGGCTTTTTTCAAATTTTAAGCTTTATAAACGAGGCGATTAACGACAAGGTAAGTATAAATTTAGACCCCGAAAACTTCTTGAAATTTAATGAATTTGAGTTTATCCTAAGCTCTTTTGGCGTTAGCGGCGAGCTTTTTAATAAATTTAAAAACGGCTATGAAACCGCCTGTTCGTTTGAGAAATTTAAAGAGCCGATAGATGAAATTTTAGCCTTGCAAAGTGACGCTAGAGTGCAGGATTTAGTAGCTCAAGAGCTATTTTTTATAAAGAATTTATCACGCTACTTTAGTTTTAGCTTAAGGCAAATTTTTGAAATATTTCTAATGCGTCTAAAAAATCTTAGTCTTGATGATGTCGGAGGCGGAAAGGTAAGCGTCCTAGGCGTTTTGGAGAGTCGCGGTATGAAATTTGACGGCGTTGTAGTGCTTGACTTTAACGACGATCTGATACCAAAAAGAAGCGTAAACGAGATGTTTTTAAACTCTCGAGTTAGAGAAAAAGCGGGACTCATAAGCTATACCGAGCGTGAAAATTTGCAGAGATTTTACTATGAAAGCCTTATAAATTCGGCTAAAAAGGTTGCTATCAGCTACGTTTTAAACGAAGAAAAGATCGCTTCAAGATTTTTAAACGAATTTAGCATGGTTGAAGACGTGAAATTTAGCGACGAAAGCTATGCGAAAGCGCTTGGCGGCTCAAGTTTTGCCGCCCTTAAAGACTTTGATGATGAAGTTGTTTTAAGGCATGATTTTTTTGCCAAACCGCTTTCGTTTTCAAGGCTTAATACCTTTTTAAAATGCGCTAGAAAGTATTATTATGCTTATATTATGGGCGTTAAGCCTGCTAGTATGTCTTATACGAAAAAGGGTTTTGAGGACGGAAAAGCCTTGCATGAAGCGCTTTGCGAGTATTATCAAAAATTTAATGAATTTGATCTAAATGAGTTTAAAAAACTGCTATCTAAAAAGGATATCGCCGCGATTGAATTTGAGATCTTATCGGTGAAATTTGAGAAATTTAGCGAGGTTGAGCGAGCTAGATTTAAAGAAGGCTGGCGGGTTGCGGAGTGTGAAAAACAGCTTGAAAATAGATTTTGCGGCGTAGATATAACGGGCGTGATCGATAGAATAGACGTTAAAGATGATGAGATGATGTTGATTGATTATAAAAGCGGAAGAGCCGATAAGAAATCATTGCAACTTCCGTTTTATCAAGCCCTTGTCGGCAAGGAGTGCAAGACGTGCTACTATGACCTTAAAACGACTATGGAATTAGTTGAAAATAGCTCAACTTTACACGATCTTTACGCAGAGATAGAAAATCTAAAGCAGATAAACGATACTCGCATAAATTTTGCTAGAAATATTTCTAGCGAGTGTAGATATTGCGAATTTAAAACGATATGCAAAGGTGAGTTATGAAGCCCTTTTTAGCCCTTGAAGCAAGTGCTGGAAGCGGCAAGACATTTGCGCTTAGCGTGAGATTTATCGCCATAATTTTAAACGGAGTAAATCCAAACGAGATAGTTGCGCTTACCTTTACTAAAAAAGCGGCAAACGAGATGAAAGAGCGGATCATAAAGACCTTTTTAAATCTTGAAACGCACTCCGCCGAGCTTGATGAAATTTCTAAAATGCTTGATAAAACCGAAGATGAAATTTTGGCAATGCGCGATAAGCAAAAGGCTAAATTTTTAGAATCAAATCTTAAAATCTCTACTTTTGATTCGTTTTTTGCAAGCATTTTAAGGCAGTTTAGCCTAAATTTGGGCTTAAGCCCCGATTTTTTGATAAGTTCAAATTTAAAAGAGCTTCAAAGAGGCGAGTTTGTAGCTAAAATTTCGCAAAACGAGCAACTTTTAAGATCATTCGCCGCTTCTATAGTGGCTGCACAAAAGAGTCAAAACAGCTTCTTTGAAACGCTTGAGATGTTTTATGAAAATTTTAGCTCCCTAAAAACCAAGCCAAACGCTAAATTTCCAACTCCCGAAAGGGTTTATAAAGCGCTTGAAAATTTACGCCGATACGCCGAGTCAAAAGAGGGTTCGCAAACGGCTATAAATTCCTTTAGTCAAGCAGAGCCGCTTGAAATTTTAAAGCGCTCTTTTATAGCCAGAGATAGCTTGGAGTATCGCACTTACAATAAAATTTATACTCCATATCTTGACGAGCTGTTTTTTGAGCTTAAAAGCGAGCTAAAAAGCTATTTTAAGCAGCTAGAAGAGTATAAACTAAGCGAGCTTGAGCTCTTTTTGCAAATTTATAAAAATGTGAAATTTGAGCTTAATAAAAAGCTAAACGCCCTTACCTTTAGCGATATAAACGCTCTTGTTTATGAGCTGCTTTGCGGCGGTCTTGATAACGAGATGCTTTATTTTAGGCTTGACGGCAGGATAAATCATCTTTTAATCGATGAGTTTCAAGATACCAACGTTAGGCAATACGAGATCATGAAGCCTTTGATCGCCGAGATAGTGTCGGGATATGGTCAAAACGGGCTTGGAAGCTTTTTTTACGTAGGCGATATCAAGCAGAGTATTTATCGCTTCAGAGGCGGCAAAAAGGAACTTTTTGAAAAATTAAAGGTTGAGTTTAGCCAGATTGAAGATGAAAGCTTAGATACCAATTACCGAAGCTTTAAAGCTCTTGTCAAGTTTTCAAACGCCGTATTTAAGGATAAAATTTCAAATTTTATAGAGCAAAAAGCCTGCGTTAAAGATGATGATAGAGTGCGTGATCTAGAGGTTTTAGGCGAGTGTGAGTACTTTAAAGCCAAATCCGATGATTATGGCTTTTTGCGGGTTGTAAGCAGCGATGATATCGTAAATGAAGCCGTAGCTCAAACTAAAAATTTGCTTTTAAACGGGGTAGCCCAAGAAGATATAACGATACTTTGTTGGAAAAACGACGATATAGATCGCCTTGTAGCGGCGCTTGAAAGCGAAGGTATAAAAAGTGTAGCCGAAAGCGCGACGACTCTTATAAAAAGCCCTTATGTCGGTGCGGTTATAGAGTATGCTAAATTTTGCCTTTTCGCAGATGAAATTTATAGGTTAAATACTCAAGCGATTTTGGACGTAAAAGCTAATAGGCTGAGAGTAGATATGTCAAAGCCCGCTTTTCAAAGCCTTAAATACTTAGCCGATAAGCTTGGCGTAAGTAGCTCAAATACCGATATGCTAAGGCTTTATGAGGTAGCAGCCGAGTATAAAAATTTAGCAAATTTTATATTTAACCTTGAAAAAATAGAGGCAAAAGCTAGCCCAAAGAGTAAAAGCGGCGTAAAGATAATGACCGTGCATAAGTCAAAAGGGCTGCAATTTGAGCATGTGATAGTGTGCGATAAGATCGGCGGAGATAAAAACGATAGTTCAAATTTTATCGCCGAATACGATATGAGTGATGGTTGGCAGATCAAGCATAATGTCAAAAAAGAGGGCTTGGATGAGGAGTTTGCAAGGCTTAAAGAGCGCGCAAAAGAGCTTGAGTACGCAGAGGATATAAATAAGCTATATGTGGCGTTTACCCGCGCGATTTGTTCGCTTGTGGTCGTGAAAAAATCAATCGCGGACGGTAAAAATCCTAGCTTTTTTAGCAGTTATGTTTCAAACGGCGAGGATATCGAATATCTAAATTTAAAAGAATTTAGCTTTGGAAAAATTTTGCCTAGCAAGAGCGAAAAATTGCCCGAAAAGATGCTTGGCGAATATATAGATATAGTTAAAATTTCAAGGCAAGAAGTGGATGAAAATTTAAAAGAGAGCGGCAAGAATTTGCATGCCATCTATTTTGGTCTTGCGCTTCACTATCTGCTTGAGATGACGGTCAAATTTGATGAAAACGAGCTTAGCATGGCTAGAATTTCTATGCAAAATAGATTTTATAAATTTCTTAGCCAAAGCGAGCTTGAAGATGTTTTTTTAAGCGCCCTAAATCTCATAAAAGATCCTAAATTTCAGGAATTTACCACAGATAAAAGAGTGTTTAAAGAGCAGCCTTTTAGATTTAAAAACTCTTTAAAGCAGATAGATCTGCTCTGTTTGGGAGATGATGAAATTTGCGTGATTGATTACAAGAGTTCAAAGAAAAATACCGACGAAAATATCGCCCAAATAACGCAGTATAAAGAGGCTATAAAGCGGTTTTATCCGAATTTAAATGTGCGTGCGGCTCTATTTTACGCATTTAAAGATAAAACTGAGTATATTGAAATTTAAACCTTACTTAAATTAAGGTTAATATAAGCTGATTTTAAATACAATCACACTCTAAAATTATTGGCAAAGGTAAGAAAATGACAAAAATAACAAAGCCAAACGAAGTTAAGCGCGATTGGATATTGCTTGATGCGTCTGGTAAGCGTTTTGGTAGATTGCTGACCGAAGTTGCGACTATACTTCGCGGCAAAAATAAACCGAATTTTACACCAAACGTTGATTGCGGTGATTATGTTATCATCATAAATGCTTCAAAAGTAGAATTTACGGGCAATAACAAAGCCGAAGACAAACTATATCATAGACATTCAGGGTATTTTGGTAGCGTAAAGAGCGAGAAATTCGGTGATTTGCTTGCAAATAAACCTGAAAAACTCTTCAAGCTTGCAGTTCGCGGTATGCTTCCAAAGACAAAGCTCGGTAAAGAGATGATTAAGAAATTAAAAGTTTATGCGGGTAGCGAACATCCTCATACAGCTCAAATTGCTAAAGAAGGAAAATAATTATGGCAAAAGTTTATGCAACAGGTAAAAGAAAAACAGCCGTAGCTAAGGTTTGGATAAAACCGGGAAGCGGGAAAATCATAGTAAACGGAATGGATCTTAACACTTGGCTTGGCGGTCATGAGGCGATTAAGCTAAAAGTTGTTCAACCACTTCTTTTAACAAAGCAAGATGGTAGCATAGATGTAACCGCTACAACACTTGGTGGCGGATATTCCGCTCAAGCCGAAGCTTTAAGGCATGGAATTTCAAAAGCTTTAGCCGAGATGGATGCGGACTTTAGAGCGACACTTAAGCCAAAAGGCTTGCTAACTCGTGATTCACGTGTTGTTGAGCGTAAGAAATTCGGTAGAAGAAAAGCTAGAAGAAGCCCACAATTCTCTAAACGTTAATCAATTTTATACTTTTTCAAGACTCCTTTTTTGGGGTCTTGAATTTACTATCTTTAAAATACAATCTCACTTTAAAATTTGACCCATATTTTATGCTTTTCTTTGTTTTGATAAAAAATAGTAAATTTGTATTATAAATTATTTTTTTGTATAATAGTAAACAAAGTGTTTAAATAACATTTATAAAATTTGTGATAACATTTTAACTTGCATTTAAAAATATGCAAAGAAAGGATATTCTATGAAAAAGATTGCTATTGCTTTAGTTGCTGCTACAGCTCTTTTTGCCGCTGATTCGGCATATAACTACGAATTGACTCCAACTATAGGAGGAGTTCATCCTGAAGGAAATCTTGGAACAAACGATCATGCCGCTATCGGTTTAAGAGTCGGCAGAAATCTTGAGAATTTCTTCCTAGATCAAGTTGAGTTAGGCTTTAACTACTCAAATAACATTAAAGAGTTTGGCGAAAAAGGTAACGCTACAAGATACTTTGTAAACGTTATTAAAGATTTTGGTCTTACAAATAGCCTATCTCTATACGGACTACTTGGCGCAGGCTGGGAAGACGTATCTGCAAAATTTGTTGATAATGAAGACGGTGGATTTGGACAATACGGTCTAGGTCTAAAATATAAAGTTACAGATAACTTCGCACTTCGCGCAGAGGCTGTTGATGCTATCAAATTTGAGCACGGCGATCACAACCTATTCTACACACTTGGTTTTGCCGTAGGATTTGGCGAGAAAGCCGCTCCGGTAGTTGCCGCAGCTCCTGAGCCAAAACCGGTTATGCCAAAACCTGTTAATCTTGACGATGATAATGACGGTGTTTTAAACGATGTTGATAAATGCCCTAACACTCCTGCCGGTGTTGTAGTTGATGAGACAGGTTGCGAGAAAGTTATCGTTCTTAGAGATATCGGCGTAAATTTTGCATTTGATAGCTACAAAGTAACTCCAAAATATCTTGAAGAGATTAAAAAAGTCGCTACATTTATGGAAGAAAATCCAAGCTACCGCGTAGTTCTAGAAGGTCATACTGATAGCACCGGAGCTGAGGCTTACAACCAAAAACTATCAGAAAAAAGAGCAAACGCAGTTGCCAAAGCTCTTGAAGGTCTTGGTGTAAGTGCAGATAAGATTACGACTGTTGGATATGGTGAGCTTAAACCAGTAGCTGATAATAAAACAAAAGAAGGTAGAGCTGAAAACAGACGTGTTGAGGCTAAATTTAACAAATAATTTGAGAATATATTTTGAGTATGAACGATATTAACTTTGATGCTATTTGGTCGTTAGTATCTTCATACTCTCTCAAAATCTTAGGCTCTATCGCCATTCTTGTTATAGGAAAATGGGTTATCGATAGAGTCTCCAAACTTCTTTCTCGTGTCGTAACGGTATCAAAATTTGACGAAACTCTCACTAGATTTATAATAAACGTCATTAAAACCCTATTAATAGCATTTGTTATCATAGCCGCCATCTCAAATTTAGGCATAGAAACCTCTATGTTTGTGGCTGCCTTTGGAGCGCTTGGTCTTGCTATAGGCATGGCGTTTAAGGATACGTTTTCCAATATCGGTGCAGGAATTTTAATAGTATTTTTTAGACCGTTTAAGATAGGCGATACTGTTGAAATCGCAGGTGTTTTAGGCGTGGTTAACGAGATAAATATCTTTAGCACTATCCTTAAAACGGGCGATAATAAAACCATAATAGTTCCAAACGGACAAATTATCGGCGGGAACATCATAAACTACTCAAAAGAGGGCACAAGGCGGGTTGAAATTATATTCGGGATCGATTATAACGATGATTTAAAGCTTGCCAAAGAGATTATTTTAAAGATAGCAAATGAAAATCCAAAGGTTTTGCCAAATCCCGCTCCTTTTGTGGGAGTAATTAGCCTTGGAGACAATAGCGTAAATTTAGCCGCTAGGCTTTGGTGCTTAAGTGGCGATTTTATGGATGTGCAATTTAGCATGCTTGAAGCAGTAAAGCTTGAATTTGACAAGCAAGGCATATCTATACCGTTTCCTCAGCTTAATATCCACTATCCTCAAAAGAAGCAAAGTGAATAAAACTATACTTTTTGATCTTGACGGAACTATTATAGATTCGACCCCGGCTATATTAGACGGATTTAATTGTGCATTTAAATCGCATAATATGCCAAATCCAAATCCTGAAAGTATCAAGGCATTAGTAGGTCATCCTCTTGATATAATGTTTGGCAGACTCGGAGTTGATAAAGAGCTTGTACAAAGCTATATCGATGCTTACAAAGCTCGTTATCAAGAGATTTATCTGGATCAAACCGTGCTTTTAAATTTTGCCAAAGAGGCGGTTGAGCTAGCATCTCAAATAGCAGACGTGGGAGTTGTTACAACCAAAACTTCGAAATTTTCAGCCATCTTGCTTGAGCATTTAGGCATAATGAAATATGTAAAAACCCTTATCGGACGAGATGATGTGGCAAATCCAAAACCTCATCCCGAGCCTATAAATTTAGCGCTTCTAAGACTGGGTAAAGATGCGGACGAGCATAGAACAAACGCTTTTATGATAGGCGATACTTGTATGGATATGAGTGCTGCAAAGGCGGCAAACGTAAATGGTTTGGCTTTGCTTTGCGGTTACGGAACTATTGAAATTTTGCAAACCTGCTCTGATAAAATTTTTGCTAATCCGCTTGAAGCCGTAAGATATATTCAAAATCTATAAGAGCAAACTCAAATTTAAACTAGTTATTTATCCTATAGCCCGCTCCCGAGATATTTTCTATCAAATTAGCATCCGTTTTAAGCCTAATCTTTTTAACTACCATTCTAAGCGCTTCGTTGCTCATGGATTTTTCATTCCACACAAAATTTTCTATCACTTCATAGTTTACAACCTTGCCAAGATTGCTAACGAGCAAGAAAAATAGCTTTGACTCTATCTTTGTAAGACCTACTTCCTCGCCGTTTTTAAAAAGAGTTTTTTGCGAGAGATCATACTCGTAAATCTCTTTAAATTTTACCCTGTTTTCATACAAATTTTTAGTTGCCATTAGGATGGTTGTTTGCAACTCTTCTATTTTAAAAGGTTTTCTTAAGTAGTTATAAGCCCCAAGCTCAATACTTGCTAGCATATTTTCGCTGGTATCATAAGATGTTATGATGATAGAAGCTACGTGAGGGGCTCGCTTTTTTATCTCGTCAAGCATTTCAAGACCGTTTAAATTCGGCAAATTTATATCCGTTATCACTATGTCAAACTGGTTTTGAAAGTATTTGTTAAAGCCTTCAAGCCCGTCTTTGGCACTTTCTATATGCTTGCAGTAAAACTCTAAAGATTGAGTTATGGCAACTCGAGTATTTTCGTCATCTTCTACAAGCAAAACGGATATATTTTTAAGCTTTGAAAGTATATTCGTATCTATCATCATCTGACCTTTTTTGCGATTTTTAGCATAAAAATAGTAGGATTTTTATCTTTTAAAAGGTATAAGTCGCCTTGGCATTTTCTATTTGCGATCAGTTTTGATATATAAAGACCAAGCCCGCTGCTGTTTTTAGTGCTTGAAAACGGAGCGAAAATTTTATCTTTTTGCTGTTTTAAGATGCCTTCAGCGTTATCTATAACTCTTATTTCAAACTGATTTGCACTCTCTTTTATGGCTATTACTATCCTTGCTCTTCTTTTGTTTTTGCTTTCAAGCAGGGCTTGCTTTGAGTTTTGAATGAGGCAGGCGATTATCTGCTTAAATTCATTTTGGTAGTTTTCGCAAGTTAAATTTACACCTGATTTGATGGTAATTTTTATATTTATCTTGGATTTTTGAGCAAAGAGTATAAATATCGTATCTTCAATAGCTTTTTTCACATCAAAAATTTGTGCCTTAGTCTCAAGCTTGTAGAAATTTTTAAAGATATCCATCGTATTTACCATATAATCGATATTTGCAAGCGATCTTTGGATGTTATCGTAAAAAATTTCATCGCTTAGTTTGTTAAGTTTTTTAAACTGCACTAAATTTCCAAGGAAAATTCCTAGCGAATTTAGCGGCTGAATCCACTGGTGGGATATTGCAGCTATCATCTGCCCGAGCTCCGCCATCTTTGTTTGCTGAAATAGCATTCGCTCATGCTCTTTTTTAAATTCGTTAAATTTATGCTTTTGACTTACGTTTGCAAGAAATAAAATCATGCCTTCATAGCTTTGCTCTTGAGTAAAAATGAGATAGAGCTGAATTTGAAAGTGTTTTTTGTTTAGCTCGTAATGAAGCTCGATATATGGCTTTTTACTTGATTTTTTAGCTATGAAATTTTTGATTTTTTGAGCGGTTTGAATCGGAAAAATTTCTATAAGCTCATCGTAGCCATAAGTTTTAGGCTCCAAATTTAAAATATTGCCAAGCTTTTTGTTTGAAAATATCGCTTCGTTTTTATCGTTGGTGATTAAAATGCCTTTTGAACTATTGTTGGCGAACAGTTCAAGCATTTTATTTGTCTTTTCAAGCAGCTTATCTTGCCTGCTTGAGCGCTTGTTGTAAAAATAAGCAAGTATTAAAAAAAGAAAAATGCTAATTATATAAATGGCAAAATTTACGATAAATTGTTCGTTGATCTTGGTGTAAATATCTTTTTTAAAACTCTTTGCAACCAGTATGAGTTGAGAATTTGGAAGCGGTCTAAATGTGAGAATTTCGCTTGGCGTTTCGTGATTTGAAGTAAAAGAAAGGTCTAAATTTTCGATATCGAATTCAGCCCTTTTAAGCTCAAAAATTTCATCGGGATGAAGCAGGATGTTTAAATTTTCATCCATCAAAAATATAAAGCCGCCGTTTTCAAATTTAAGGTTTAAAATTTCGCTTTTGATATCGTTAAAAGAAAGTATGCCGCACAAAACTCCCTTTGGCGAGTTTTCATGCTTTATGCTTTGGCAGATTGATATAACGGGCACTTTAAGACCTACGTCGATATACGGTTTTGTTATGTAAATTTTATCGTTGCTAATGGTGTTTCTATACCAAGGGCGGTGCGTAGGGTCGTAATTAGGCGGCTTGTTAAAGACTCTACTTGAGATAGTGATATGGTTTTCATATCCTGCATAAACGCTTGAAAATTTAGCTATCTCTTGGCTCTTTTCAAGTATATCTTGTATGATCTGCTCGTCTAGCTTTGAATCAAATTTTGAGATTAGAGAATTTATAGCCGTTAGGCTGGATTTTTTATTATCCAGCCATTTTTCTATCCTATTGCTTGAGCTTTTTAGGATGCTTAGTTGTTCGTTTATTAAAATTTCTTTAGTGAATGAGCGGTTAAGAGAGTAGTTTCCCGCCATAAGCGAGAGAAAAATGACGGAAAATACTATAAAAATTCTATTTTTATAAAAATTTCCCGCCATCGCTTCCTCTTTTTTATTCTCCCCAGTTGCCTACAGGAGGGTGTTTGATCTCATAAAGCGTCTTGCCTAAGTCTTTGTGACCTACCGTTTTGTGGCATGTTACGCAGCTTACTTTGTTTGCTTTATCGTCTTTTAGTTTAGCATAAATTTTATGCATATCATTCATGCCTTGATTTGTCGAGTTGATATCAAGTATGGTTTGATGACAGCTAATACAACCGCTATCATAGACGAATTTCTCTCTGTTTTTTCTGTTTGCTTGCCAGTCGTAATCTTTCGCGTCGTTAAATAGCATGTAGCTAACTTCGCTGATGCCGTTAGCGGCCTTTTGAAACACATATCCGATATAGCTATCGTGCGGCAAGTGGCAATCCACGCACTTAGCTTTAGTGCCATGAGCGTTGGCTCCTCCGTGCACGCTTTTTTGATAAGTTGCCACCATCGGATCCATCCATTCGTGACAAACGGTACAGAATTTGTCATCGCTTGTCGAGTGAACAAGAGCGTTACCGCCGAAAAATACCACAAAGGCGAAGGCTAAAAGCCCCAATGTTATAAATGTCTTTTTCATCATATCTCCTTTATGGAACCAATAAATTTTTCATGCTATCTTGCGAGTGACACATGACGCAGAAATTTTTAGACGGTTTGTGAGACGCATGGCAAACGTTGCAGTCCACATTCGGATAGTGCGGGCTTGCATGCACGTTATCATCATAGCCCAAATGTCCGCTAAGCTCGGCAAGGTTTTTATAGCTTTTATGACAGCTTAAACACTCTGCTGCGGTTAGCGGCTTATAATCCTTAGGATCGCTCTCTTTATGGCAGGTTGCACAGTCAAAGCCGAATTTTTGGTGGTGGGCTTTGATAGGATAGTTCTCTTTTGTGTATTTGTTAGCCTCTGTTTTGTTCATGTCCGCGCCAAACGACAAACACGCCGCAAAACAGCATATTAAAAATAGTTTTAAAGCTTTTAACATCTCTCACCCTTTTTTGCTAGTTGTGCGGCATTTCTTCCTGCGATTCTTCCAAATACCAAGCAATCCGGTATCGCGCAGCTTCCAAGCCTGCTTGCGCCATGCGGTCCGCCTACCGCTTCGCCTGCCGCAAATAGCCCTTTGATAGGCTTATCGTCGGTGTTATAAACTCTAGCTTCGGTATCTATCTTTACGCCGCCCATAGTGTGATGCACTTTAGGAAGCGCTCTCCACGCGTAAAAAGGCGGTTTTGTAAGATCAGGCACTGTGCCTTTAAATTTAAAGAACGGTTTGCCAAATTCTTCGTCTTTGCCGTTTTTAGAATATCTCGTATAGTCATCAATAGTCTTTTTAAGACCCTCGTAAGGGATATTATAATGCTTTGCAAGCTCTTCTATGGTGTCAAATACTTTGATTACGCCTTTGTGAATTCCTCTATAAACGTTTGCTTTTGTAGTACCTTGCGCGCCTACGCTATCACAGATCACGACAGGGTGGGTTATGCTGCCGTCTGGATTTTTGTGCATTTTTAAGATGGCATCTGATCTTATCTTTCTATCGGCAAGCTCGTTTACAAATCTCTTACCCGTTCTTGCATCTACCATAACACCGTAACTAAATGCAGGTATAGCAAACACGGGAGCTATGCCAAAGCCTTTTTCATCAGGGCTTCCCCATGGGCCAAGTTGTATCCAGTTAAGATCGACCGTTTGGACTTTGTTTTTCATCATCACTTTAAGCGCTTGCGCGGTTGCGCCGTAGTGGTTGGTGCAGTCAAGATCTGGGGTTACGGTCTTATCTATCTCTTGTCTAAATTTGACGTCGTAAGAAAATCCTCCCG
>JAUNLC010000004.1:52225-75793 GCA_030532465.1 Campylobacter sp.
GTTACGGTCTTATCTATCTCTTGTCTAAATTTGACGTCGTAAGAAAATCCTCCCGTAGCCATAACTATACCGCCGTTAATCTTATAAAATTTAACGGTACCGCTTTTGTTATCGGCTTCATCTTTTGACGGATCAAAGATGAAGTCATAGTTTTCTCTAACCTTTGCGCCTATGACTCTGCCTTCATCGTTAAAGATAAAGTCATCTAAGATCACTCTTGTTCTGATAGTAGCTCCATGCTTCATGGCATGCTCTTGAAGAGGGATAGTGATCTTGCCGCCTGAGTTTATCTCCGGCCAAATCGTTCTAGGCACGCTGTGTCCGCCAAACTGACCCAATGCATTTCTATAGTACACACCCCTTTCAAGCGTAAATTTGTAAGCGTCATTGCCGTTTTTAGCTATAACTTCTACTAGATCCATTCTGTTTAGACCAAGTCCCGCTTTTAAGATATCTTTTACATAAAGTTCATAAGAATCCTCTATGCCTCTATCTTTTTGATAGCTTGAATTTACGATAGCAAACGCTCCTCCGTTTATCGCCGAATTTCCTCCAAGAACGGGCATCTTGTCTATCATCAGCGTTTTAGCGCCGTCTTCTATAGCTTGACATGTAGCGGCAGATCCGGCAAAACCGGATCCTACTACTAGCACGTCCCACTCTTCATCCCACTTAACGCTTTTTTCATCGGCGAAGACATCGGTTTTTGCAACCGCTGCGCTTGCGCCAAGGAGCATTAAGCCGTTTAAAAAATCTCTTCTGCTAGCCATTTTTTACCTTTCAAAAAGTATAGCTAAGTCCTGCACCCACTTGCGTTAGGCTTGGATAGCTTTTTTGAGCTCTAAACACTCTATCATAGATAACAAAAGCATTTAAATTTTTCATGATAGGATAGTTAAGCCATACACTAAGCTCGTTTTGTCTATATTTTGTGTCATCGCCGCCTTTAAGTTTGTAGTTTGTAGAGCCGTAAAGTCCTGTTATAGAAAGCTTTTCTATCTTGGTTGAAAGCATTGCGTAAAGAGTCTTTACGTCTCTTTCATACATTACGTCACCCTCTTCAAAAGGAACTATTTGATCTCCTGCCGTATTTAGACTGCCCCAGCCGATCTCTTTGCCTGTTTTTACATATCCTAGAGTAAATTTGTTGTCAAGATATTTGGCATAAGCCGTTGCTTCAAGAACTTTTCCGTCGTGATCTTTCTTTTCTTCATCGCTTCTTGCATAGTGAAGCATACCGCCAAGTCCTAACTCATCGTTGATTTGCCCGTCATACATAGCCTTTGCGCCAAAACCTGAAAATATATCTTTTGCATATAATCCATAAGCTTTAACTCCAAAACCACCGTCAAATTTATATGTGGCACCTAGGTTAAACAGTCCGCCATCGTCTTTGTTTATCCTTTTTTTATTAAAGCCCCACATCTCTTTTAGGTAAGCTCTTCCTTGAGCTCTTGTCCACATCGCATCAAGAGTTAAATTTGAAATGGAGTTGTTTGTGATTCTAACGCCGTCGTTTATTTTGCCTATCCAATCACTAACCATCTCTTGGCGACCTACTTTAACAACGGTATCATGAGCGTTATATTCTAGGTATAAATTTGATAAAAGCACTCTATCGTCTTCATAAATTCTCTCCGTAGAATCGCCCGTGCCGTGCAATGTCTTTAAATTTTTATCTTTTTCATAAAGAGGAGCGCTGGCTCTAAAGCCGACTACGGCTCTAAAATTTTTGTAAAAGCCCGTTTCAAATTTAAGCCCTACCGAGCCTACAGCCCAAGCGGTGTTGTTGTAGTAAATACTCTTTTCGCCTTTGTGGATGTGGCGACTTTCATAAAACGCAGAAACATCGCCGCTTGCTTTACCGTTAGCTAGAGCGCTTGCCAGATCATCGCCGTTTGCCAGTGCCGAACTTGCAAAAAGTACAGTTATAAGTGCTAAACTTCTTTTCATTTACGCGCTCCTTATTTATACTCTCTTAAAAATTTAGCCGAGCTTCTAAAATCGTCCGTTAAAACTCTATCGACTTCTAAAAATTTAACGATTTTTCTATACTCGTCATATAGTTTTTTAGTAGTTTTTGATAGTTTTAAATTTGGATTTTTTTGCATTCTTAGATCGATCGCTTGCGCTGCGTGGATTAGCTCCATACCCATGATATAGTAGAAGTTATCGATCTGTTTTTGGAATTTTTGCATTACAAAAGGCGCGTTTGTAGCGACATCTTCTATCTCGCCTGCAACAGGAGTGTAGTGAAGCGAAGCAGGGTTTGCTAAAAACTCATTTTCGCCCGCAAGCGCTACGAAAGGCTTTTGCATAGCGCCAAATGCGTGAACGGTCTTATCGGTTCCTAAAAAGCGGCTTAGGTGAGTAAATCCGTCGTTTGAAAGCTTGATCGTTCTAAGCGCTGAAGCTTTTGAGTTGTGAGCTAGGACGATTGAAGCTTTTTCAAACTCTAAAACCCACATTAAAGGCTCGAAATTTGACGTAGGCACGACCGCTCCCATGCCGTTTTTGGTAAATAGCTTGTTTTCTTGAAATTTATCTGTCTCAGGCTTTGTTCCTACTGAAATTCCCGGGTTATCGTCTGATGAGTTGAGTTGAATTTTCATTAGTCCTTCAAGCTCGTTTACCGTATTTTTAAGTGCGGCGAAGAAGTATGACGCATCGCGGTAGCTTAGTGGATCTTGAAGCGCTCTTGAGTCATCTTGATCCCACAAGTAGCTATCTTTTAAAATTTCTCTCATCTCTTTTGTCGTCTCTACAAAATCAGGGAAAGGTCTAAGCTCTGAAGCCTCTTTTGAAAACGGAGCGATATTGCCGTTAAATGCTTCAAGGCTTAACGCAAACACCATCTTTGACATCTTAAGAGCTTGTTTTAGATCTTCAAGAGCAAGGCTTGCAAGAGCTGCTGAGTAGGCGTTTGAGCTAAGGATCGATAAGCTATCTTTGCCAAACGGAGTTAGCTTTTTAAGGCCCGCTCTTTTTAGAGCTTCGCCGGCTTGCATTTTTTCGCCTTTATAATAGACATAACCTTCGCCCATCATGGCAAGTCCGACGTGTCCTAATATGGTGATGTCCGCTTCACCCATCGAGCCGCTTGATGGCATAGCTGGGATTATGTCGTGGTTTAAGAACTCTTTATATAAGTTTAAAACGTCGCTTTGAACGCCTGTTGAGCCAAATAGCATGTTGTTAAGTCTTGCCGCAAGTACCGCACGAGCTGTTTTTATCGGCATATCTTCATACACGCCGCCACAGTGAGCGTGGATTAGTCCGATGTTAAAATCGGTTGAAGCTTTTATAACTTCGGCATCTAAGTTTCCCTTTGCGTCTACGAATTTCTTATCTTTGTTTAAACCCACTCCGACGGTTAGTCCGTAAATTTTTTGTCCGTCTTTAGCTGCCTGAAGCAAAACTTCGTGAGATTTCATCGCCTTTTTAAAAGCTTTTTGGTCTATCTCAACCTTTGCGCCGTTTGAAATTTCTAAAATTTCTTTAGACGTGATACTCTCTCCGTTTAGAGTGATAGTTTGAGCGCTAAGACCAAGCGCCAACACCGCTACAATAGACAAATTTCTAATGTTAAACATCTTTTCCTCCTAAGTAAAGTTCGTTTGTAATATTAAATAAAAATAATTTCTAAAAAGTAATTTTTTTGTAAAATTTATATTTTATGTGTTGTTATTGCATTGTGGTTTTAGTTAAATTTGTGAATTCTAACTATGTCTAATGTTGATGAAATGAATTGGTTGCTTAGTATAAAACAACCATTTATAAAATCAGGATTATTTGTTTTTATTTATTTCCTCAAAGTACTCAAACGCATCGATTATGTCGAGGTAAACGCCGTCAAAACCCGCGTCCAAAATCTTTCTTTGGTACGACTCGTCGTTTCCCGTAATTATTTTTTGCCAATCCGGATCCCAATATTTGACGACATAATTTCCTTTCCAGTACGGATTTTCCTCCGTCAGCCAGACAGGTTTCTCCGTTTTCCATGCGTCGCTCCAATAATACCGGTAATCTTCCGCTTCCCCTATGCTCATATAACAGATCACGAGCCGCTTTCCGCCGTTGCGTTTTGTTTTAAGCTCCCGTATTTCAGCTGAGGTGTAGGCTTTTTCGAAGTGAAACAAATCCATTATTATTATATCGTAATCCGTATTTTTGACCGTATCGATAAACTGCCGTTTTGTAGAAAATTTTTCGCTGTTAATCAGATACAAAAAGTTTTTGGCGTCCCAAACCGTTTTTATATCGTTGCCGTTTACGTTATACGCAACGTTTGGATACTTCGGAATGGCGGTTAGAGCTCGTTTATCAGCAGCAAAAGAAAGAAAGCCGTTTTCTTTATTGTGCCGGTACGAGGCACTCACGTTGCTCGCAGAGTAACAATAATCTGTAACTAGCGCCTGCACGCCGTTTTGCGCGTAGAGGCGGCAGAGCCTAAGTGTATATTCGCTTGTATCGGCGGGAGTATGCTTGTCATCGCCCAGGTAGCCGTAAAACAGCGACTCGATGCCTACGGCAGAGATCGCCCGTAGGTAGCCCTGCTGCAGCTCGCCGCTAGCCGAACCGTCTTTGGTAATGAGCTCAAGCCCATTTTGAGGGATGACGATGAAATTTTTATCAAATTTTTTGCCGTATTGCGAGATGGCAATGACGAAGCGGCGCATCTCCTCGCGATAATCTATCGCTGATTTTACTTCGCCTGCTTGATTTTCATTTGCCACGGCGCAAAAGCATAAGAGGAAAATCGCGACCAGTGCAGATAAAATTTTACGCATAGCTCCTCCGTTTTTAGAATTTAGCGGTTAAATTTTAGCAAATTTTTAAAATCAGTCGTAAAATATTTTTTGACTTCAACTAAATTTTATGGCTTTTGATTATTAAATTTTATCCTTTTTGAAAATGTAAAGCGGCGGATTAATAAGATATTTTGGAAATTAGCTTTATAATAAAAGACTTTTAAAAAGACGTAAAGAAAATTTAAGGCGGAAAAATGGCTAAAATTATGAAAACTATGGACGGCAACGAGGCTGCGGCGTATGCTTCATACGCCTTTACGGAGGTTGCGGGAATTTATCCGATAACTCCAAGCTCTCCGATGGCTGATTATACCGATGCTTGGGCGGCTACGGGCAAGAAAAATTTATTTGGCATGCCTGTTAAAGTTGTCGAGATGCAAAGTGAAGGAGGAGCCGCAGGTACCGTTCACGGCTCGCTTCAAGTAGGAGCGCTTACTACTACTTATACGGCTTCTCAGGGTCTGCTTTTAAAAATTCCTAATATGTATAAAATTTCAGGCCAGCTTTTGCCGGGAGTCATCCACGTAAGCGCCCGTTCTATCGCGGCTCAAGCGCTTTCTATCTTTGGAGATCATCAAGACATCTATGCCTGTCGCCAAACCGGCTGGGCTATGCTTGCAAGCGGTTCGGTTCAAGAGGTTATGGATATCGCGGGCGTTGCGCACCTTGCTGCGATTAAAGGACGCGTGCCGTTTTTACATTTTTTTGACGGCTTTAGAACAAGCCATGAAATTCAAAAAATAGAAGTTATGGACTATGCGCATTTTGATAGGCTTCTTGATAAAGAGGCTGTGCAAAAATTTAGAGACGAAGCGCTAAATCCCGAAAATCCAAAGACCAGAGGAACGGCTCAAAATGATGATATTTATTTTCAAACCAGAGAGCTAACCAACCGCTTTTATGACGCGGTACCTGATATAGTGGCAGGTTATTTGGCTGAAATTTCAAAGATAACGGGACGTGAATATAAGCCGTTTAACTACTACGGCGATCTAGATGCCCAGCGTATAGTTATAGCGATGGGTTCGGTTACGCAAACGCTTGAAGAGGTGGTTGATCATTTAAGAGCGAATGGCGAAAAAGTGGGCATTATCAAAGTTCATCTTTACCGTCCGTTTAGCTTAAAATATCTATTTGACGTTATGCCTGAAACTGTAAAAAAAATCGCCGTTTTAGACCGTACAAAAGAGCCTGGCAGCTTGGGCGAGCCGCTATATCTTGATATCAAAGCGGCGTTTTACGGAAGCAAGACTCAGCCTGTCATAGTTGGCGGCAGATACGGTCTTAGCTCAAAGGATGTCGATCCTGCGCAAATGATCGCGGTATTTGAAAATTTAAAACTTGATGAGCCTAAAGACGGCTTTACCGTTGGAATCGTAGATGACGTAACTTTCACGTCTCTTGATGTGGGCGAGAAAATTTCACTAAGCGATGATAGCGTAAAAGAGTGTCTATTTTACGGGCTTGGTGCGGATGGAACCGTTGGAGCCAATAAAAACTCGATTAAGATCATCGGAGATAAAACCGATCTTTACGCACAGGCTTATTTCGCATACGACAGCAAAAAATCAGGCGGCTACACGCGCTCTCATTTAAGATTTGGCAAAAATCCTATCCGCTCAACCTATCTTGTCTCAAACCCGCACTTTGTCGCTTGCTCGGTGGCTGCTTATCTTGAGCTTTATGAGGTGATTGACGGCATAAGACAAAACGGAACGTTTTTGTTAAATTCAATCTGGGACGCGGATGAGACGGTAGCTAAAATTCCAAACAGAGTTAAGAGAATTTTGGCTCGTAAAAACGTAAATTTCTACATCATCAACGCCACCAAGCTGGCTCACGATATCGGACTTAAGAACCGCACAAATACCATTATGCAATCAGCCTTCTTTAAGCTTGCTAACATCATACCTTTTGAAGACGCGCAAAAATACATGAAAGAGTATGCTCACAAAGCTTATTCTAAAAAGGGTGAAGCGATAGTCGAGATGAACTACAAGGCTATCGATATGGGTGCGGGCGAGCTTGTAAAGGTGCCTATCGATCCAGCTTGGGCGAATTTAAGCGATGAGAGTGAGACAAAAGAGCAATATATCGGCACTGATTTTGTCGAAAAGGTTGTTAAGCCGATAAATGCAGCAAAAGGCGATAGCTTGCCTGTATCGGCGTTTTTGGGCTATGAAGACGGACACTTTGAGTCAGGAACAACAGCTTATGAAAAGCGCGGCGTAGGCGTGATGGTGCCAAAATGGATCGAGGAAAATTGTATCCAGTGCAACCAATGCGCATTTGTGTGTCCTCATGCGGTTATACGTCCGTTTTTGATAGACGATAACGAGCTTGAAGCGGCTCCTCAAACTGTAAAAGATCACGTCCTAGACGCAAAAGGCAAGGAGCTAAAAGGTCTAAAATATAAAATTCAAGTTAGTATCCTAGACTGCACCGGTTGTGAGCTGTGCGCGCAAAACTGTCCAAGTAAAGAAAAATCCCTTGTGATGGTGCCTTTTGAAGAGGAGCAAAGCAAAAACGAACAGGTAAATGCGGACTATCTATTTAAAAATGTAACTTACAAAGATGATCTAATGAGCAAAGAAAGCGTTAAAGGCTCAAGCTTCGCTCAGCCTCTTTTTGAGTTCCACGCCGCTTGTCCGGGATGTGGAGAGACGCCTTACCTTGGGCTTGTTACAAGGCTGTTTGGCGATCATATGATAGTGGCAAATGCGACAGGTTGTAGCTCGATTTACGGAGGAAGCGCTCCTTCAACGCCGTATACTACAAACAAAGACGGACACGGCGTAGCTTGGGCGAATTCGCTGTTTGAGGATAATGCCGAATTTGGTATGGGTATGGAAGTAGCTACTCAAACTATCCGCCACCGCATAGAAGATATAATGCTTCGCACAAAAAACAGCGTTCCAAATGCACTTAGCGCACTTTATACCGATTGGTGCGAATTTAAAAACGATAGCGCTAAAACTAAAGAGATAGCTAAAATTTTAGTGCCGATTTTAGAGCAAAATTTAGAAGTTGAGGGCGTAAAAGAAATTTTAAGCCTGAAAAAATATCTCATTAGAAAGTCTCAATGGATCATTGGCGGCGACGGCTGGGCGTATGATATCGGATTTGGCGGGCTTGACCACGTGCTCGCAAGCGGAGAAAACGTAAATGTGCTTGTGCTTGATACCGAGGTTTATTCAAACACAGGCGGTCAAAGTTCAAAATCAAGCCGTGCGGGTTCTATCGCGCAATTTACCGCATCAGGAAAACCTGCTCAGAAAAAAGACTTAGGCTATATCGCGATGACTTACGGAAATATTTTCGTAGCTCAAATCAACTCAAACGCAAGCCAAGCAAATACGATAAAAGCGATTTTAGCGGCTGAAGCGTATGACGGACCAAGCCTTGTGATAGCCTACTCGCCTTGTATCGCTCACGGTATCAAAGGCGGACTTAGCTTTTCTGGCGACCAAGCCGAACTTGCCACAAAATGCGGCTACTGGCCTACATATATCTATGATCCAAGGCTAGCTAAAGAGGGTAAAAATCCGCTTAAGATGACCTCTAAAGAGCCTGATTGGGGTCTTTATGAAGAGTTCTTGCTAAACGAGGTTAGATATAGCGCGCTTAAAAAGACAAATCCGCAGCACGCGGACGCGCTTTTAGCTAAAAATAAAGCCGACGCGCAAAGACGCTACCGCCAGCTAAAACGCTTGTCTGTCGCTGACTTTAGCGATGAGGTTGAAGAAGGAGCTAAAACGCCAAATCAAGGCGAATGATAAATTTACCCCGCACGGCTGCTTGCAGGAGTGGTCGGCGGGTAAATTTAACCTGCTTAAATTTATGCACTAGTACCGCTAAAAGCTACGCGGCTTGAAATTTAACCGCTCTAAATTTTACACAACCACAACTGCAAAATGCTACAATACGCTTAAATTTATCCAAGGCAAGCTGAGGCTATGAAAATTTGCCCAATTTTATAATTTTAGCGTTTTTGCCTGTATTTACCGCTTATCTATACGCGTAGGGCGGCAGATAACGGCAGAGAAAACTGGCTATATTATACGAAAATTAGGACAAAAGCTATTCACCGATGTGCGGGAATTTTGCTAGTATTGGAATGAAGATATATGAAATTTTAGTGTTTAGTATCATTATACCGCGCATGACGCCAAAGAAAACCACACTAATAGACAGTAGTATTTTATGCGAGATTAAGGTGATGGAAAATGGCTGCAAAGCTTAAAAACGGTGTCCGCGAAGGTGTAGGCAAAATTTACTGCCTAAAGAGTGAAAAAGCTAATGTAAAAATCGCTTATAAAAACGGCAAATTAACGAGTGAAAAATTTAATGAAAAGGTTTGCGGCTTAGTGATGATAGTAAAAACAAGTAGGTCCTTAGGCGGCAAAAACGATCATTCTATAGATAAATAAAAGGAAAAATATGAGAAAAATCGGTCTAATCGGCGGAATGAGTTATGAGTCCACGATAAATTATTACGAACTTATAAATAAAAAGATAAACGAAAAATTAGGAGGCTTTAATAGCGGTGAAATTTTGCTAAGTAGTTTGAATTTTGAACAAATAGAAAAGCTTCAGCGTGAAAATAGATGGAATGAGGCGGGTGAAATTTTGGCTTTGCATGCCGAAATTTTAGCCAAAGGCGGATGTGAGGCGATATTTGTTTGCACAAACACTATGCATAAGGTTTATGAGATAATACAACGCGCAGTGAGTATCCCTGTGGTGCATATAGCAACCGCTACGCTAAAAGAGCTTAAAAGCAAAAACATAGATAAGGTAGGTTTGCTTGGGACGATTTATACGATGAAAGAAGATTTTTACAAAGATAATATCGTGCGCGGCGGAGTCGAGGTGATAACGCCTAGCGAAGATGATATGAAAATAGTAAATGATATCATCTTTAATGAGCTTTGCTTCGGTAAAATTTTTCCCTCTTCAAAAGAAAAATTTTTGCAAATAATTAACAAAATGACACTTGAAAAAGTAGGCGGTGTGATACTTGGATGCACTGAAATAGGGTTATTGATAAATCAAGAAGATACAAAAACTATTCTTTTTGATACAACTTTAATCCACATTAATGAAGCTGTAAATTTTGCCTTATCTTTGAAATAAATTTAATTAGATTAAAATATAAATTCACTTAAAAAGATCATTGCATTATTAATATTAGCAAACTAAACAATATAAATTATTTATTAGAATTTATATTGTTATTCCTAAAATCATAATAAAATTTTGTGTAAATTTATTAATTATGCTTATGAACGTAATGTTTAGGTTTTTAATAAAAGGACAAATTTAGATTTGCTTGCGGATTATGTTTGCTGCTTGCAAGCTTTTTGGAGCTTTTATATAGTATAGGCGGCGATATGGTATCTTTGATACTATTTTTAAAAATACGATCAAAGACTTTCGTATAGCAACCATAAATTTGCACACGCGGATTAAGGAAACCAAAGAGCAAGTTAGCAAATAAAAAGAGAAATTTCAGATATCAAAATTCATTTTATGGATTATGAGGATGCTTTGGCTTACGCTTTTGTAGATGAACTTTAGGACAAGCGGAAAGATTTTTATGAAAGTGGTTTATAATTCTTGCAAAATTCATATTTGTATCCGGGAAGAAGTGTGGGCGTAAAGCTTGATTTAAAAACATTTACGGCCACAACGACCCAAACATCATTTAATCTAGCGCTATAATGGCGTATGCAAAGCTTAGTAAAAACATTAAACCCCAAAATTTGGAGGTAACATCTTTGATTTCTTATGCATTTTGTTTTTAAAATCTATAAGCTTAAAATTGTGTTACAAATTTACACTAAACTGATAATAGCTCTCATAAACTAAGAAAAATTTTAGTAAATATACTTTATAATAATCGATATCAAAAATATATTTCAAAGGAGCTTGCATGTCAGTTTTAGTAATTGGAGCCGATGAGATAACGCCTATAAAGGCTGTTTTAAGAGATTTGGGTGCCGACAAGATAGAACATTGGGATGCAAGAAACGAAAATAGAGTAAATCGTAAGCCTATCCCTCAAGATACCGAATGTGTCGTGATGCTAACAAGCTTTTTAAACCACAACACTATGAAGACGATAAAAACTCAAGCCAAAAAAAGAAACATTCCTATAGTCTGTGCTAAAAGAAGCGTTAGTTGCGTATTCTGTGAATACTGCAAAGTCTTCGGGCTAGATAAGGAGTTTAAATGCAAGGCAAAAGACTGATATATGAAATTTGGCTTTTCATCAGATATTGGAGAAATAACTCCAAGTATTTTTTCAAAGCTTAGCAGGTCAAGCAGGGCTAAAATTTTTATAAATTTATATAACGCCTGCGTTGAGAATGAGCTTAGAATTCCTAAAAAGTATGCTAAATTTGAAGAGGGACTTGAGAAGATATTTTTAAGAAGAGTTGATGATCTATGTAAATTTAGCCATCAAAGCTTTAAAAAATCTAGCGTTTTTTGTCCCTTTTCAAATGTGATAATTCATGCTTTTAGAAATGGAAATTTAAGCGATATCCCTGTGCTTAACTGCATACCTAAGCATTCGGCGGCGAAGCTTTTGCTCTTATTAAAATCGCAAAATGGAATCTGTTTTGATGCAAACATAATGTTTTCTCAGTTTGTTTATGATAAAATCCGTAGGAAACATTTTGATAAAAATGTTTATTTTCAAGACGGCATAATCTTCGCAGAACGTGAAGGTAGGAAAATTTTCGGTGTCCTGCCTAGCTTTAAGGAGATTTCAAAAGATAGGTTTCATCTTGCAAATTACGAGATCGCAAGGGCTTTTAAGGCGCTTAACGAGAATGGATTTGAAAAGATGTTTGTTGTTTTCCCGCGAAATGTCAATTTCTCAAAGCATATCGAGGTTGAGACAAGTTGCGGCGCTTATGCGCATGAGGGCAGATTAAAGCTGGTGCCTTATACCATAAGTAGAGATGTAATATAAGGAAGATTGATGATAGGAATTATTTTTGGAAGCAGTATGGGAAATACTGAAGAGGCGGCAAAATTTTTGTCTGAAAATTTAGGGCTTGAAAACGAGCTTTTAAATGTAAGCGATTGTGATGCGGATAAGATAAACAGCTTTGATAAGCTGATTCTTGGCACCTCTACTTGGGGTAGCGGAGATTTGCAAGATGATTGGGATGCGTTTGATTTTGACGGACTTGAGCTTAACGGAAAAACCGTAGCCGTATTTGGTATGGGTGATAGCGAAAGCTATAGCGATGAGTTTTGCAACGCAATGGGTAAGCTTTACGATCACGCCATAAAACATGGAGCAACCGTTGTAGGAAGCGTGTCTACCGATGGATATAACTTTGAGAGCTCAGAGTCTGTTCGTGACGGTAAATTTGTAGGACTTGCGCTTGATGCGGACAACGAAAGCGATCAAACCGAGCCGAGAATTCTTGCTTGGATCGAGCAGATAAAACCGAAATTTGCATAAAACATCTTCCCCTATTTGGGGGAATTTACCTCTCTTTTTTTTGAAATTCATATAAATTTAACTTCAAAATTTATACAATCTTTTAAAATTTAAAATTTGGGATATCGTATTGGATAGTATAAATAAATTTGCTCATGCAAACGAATTAAGATGGGCGGGGTTAATGGCCTTGGTATCAACTTTAGTTATAGCTGTTATAGCGGTCGTTGATCTTAATTTCGACTTTTCTTCGGGTGGATTTGAGCAGGCTAAAGTCCAGATGAAATTTGCTTTTTTCACGCTTGCGATATATCTTTTTATAAAAATTTTTACCTTTTTAAAGAAGTTTCCTTTTTGGGTGTTAGCTCTTTTTACTCTGATTTTTATGATTGATTTTTATATAGTTTTTAAGGTTGTTCAGGTATTTAAAGGAACTGATGAGAGCGTTTCTTGGCGCAATATCTATCAAATTTTAGCGGGGCTTAATTTTCTTTACATCTTTATATTAAATTTAATTCCTTCAAAATTTTTCAAAACTAAATAATTCTCAAAGGCAAAAACCTACCCATAGCAATTATTTTTCTTTCGGTTTTATCAAATTTTCGCTACAATCTCACGAAAAAAAGGAGAATTTATGCCGTTACTTGATAGTTTTTGCGTCGATCATGTTAAGATGAATGCGCCCGCAGTTCGTCTTGCAAAAAAGATGAAAACGCCAAAAGGCGATGATATAAGCGTTTTTGATCTTAGGTTTTGTAAGCCAAACGAGGAAATTTTGCCCGAAAAGGGCATTCATACCCTTGAGCATCTCTTTGCGGGATTTATGAGAGATCATCTAAACGGAAACGGAGTTGAGATCATAGATATCTCGCCGATGGGCTGTAGAACGGGCTTTTATATGAGTCTTATAGGCACTCCTAGTGAAGAAGAAGTAAAGGCTGCCTGGCTAGCTTCGATGAAAGATGTTAAAAACGTAAAAGATCAGAGTCAAATTCCCGAGCTAAACGAGTATCAATGCGGCACTTACAAGATGCACTCGCTTGATGAAGCGCACGCGATAGCCGATAAAATTTTAAAAAGCGGACTTGGTATCATAAATAACGACGATATTAAACTAGATGTAAAAGCTATGGGTTTGTGAGCGGAATTTGACGCGGATAGCTAGCGAAACAGGACTTGAAATTTTAAGCGAAAACGAGGCTTTTTTAACCGAGCAAATTTTAACCTATCTTGGCAATAAACGCTCTTTGCTTGGTTTTATAGAGCAGGGCGTACTGCATGCTAAAAGCGAACTAAAACAAGATAAATTAAGTTGTGCGGATATCTTTTCAGGCTCGGGGATCGTGGCTAGATTTTTAAAACAGCATGCAAATTTTATCGTTGCAAACGACCTTGAGTTATACTCTAAAATCACCAATGAATGCTATCTTGCAAATTTAACCGCAGAAGCCAAAAACGAGCTAAAAAACAAGCTAAATAAGCTTAAAAAAGAGATAAAAAGCGAGCTTGAAAGCGGTTTTATAACAGAGCTTTACTCGCCAAAAGATGAGACCAATATCACTCCAAGCGATAGGGTTTTTTACACCCCTTATAATGCCCGCTACATCGATACGGCAAGAGCTAAAATAGAGCTTTTGGACGATAGTTTAAAGCCTTTTTTTCTAGCTCCGCTTTTACACTCTGCAAGTGTGCATGCAAATACGAGCGGAGTTTTTAAGGGCTTTTATAAAAATAAAGATAGAGTGGGGCAGTTTGGCGGCGAAGGAAGAAATGCGTTAAAGAGAATTTTAACTCCTATCGAGCTTAAAATGCCTGTTTTTTCAAATTTTAACGTTGAATTTGAGGTTATGCAAAAAGACGCAAATTTGCTGGCTAATGAGCTTGATAAAGTCGATCTCGTCTATCTTGATCCGCCCTATAATCAGCACCCTTACGGCTCAAACTACTTTATGTTAAATTTAATCGCCAAATACGAACGTCCAAACGAAATTTCAAAAGTTTCGGGTATCGTTAAAAATTGGAATAGATCGGTTTATAACAAAAAAGCGAACACGGCTGAAGCGTTTTTCGAGCTGATAAGTAAGCTAAAAGCCAAATTTGTGCTGATATCATTTAACTCCGAAGGTTTTATCTCTAAAGAGAGTTTTGAAAAAAATCTTAAGAAATTCGGTAAAGTGGAGTTAAGGGAACAAAGGTATAACGCTTTTCGTGGAAGCAGGAACTTAAAAAGCCGAAATTTACATGTTAAAGAGCTTTTGTTTATACTTGAAAAGCGAAGTTAAATTTAAAATTTAAATTAATAATTCCAAATATATCTATAAAACTATCTTAAAATATACCAATCTAACTTTAAGTACAAAATCTATAAAATTTCAATAAACTATTTTTAAATAAATTTAAAAAAATAGAAAAATATAAAATTTGCAACCACAAAAACCAAATTTTATACTGTTTTTTAGTTGAAAAAGCTAATCAATTTTAATAAAGGAGAAAAAGTGAAGAGACGAGACTTCATAAAAACTTCCGCCGTTTTAGGCGCTAGCACGCTAAGTGCAAGCAGGATTGAAGGTGTAACCCAAACGATTTTTGATAACAAAAAATTGTTTGGCGCAAATAGATTTGGCACCTTTTGGGCAAATATAAACTCGGGACAAATCGTTTCGGTCGATAAATTTGAGGGCGATAAATTCCCAAATACTATGAATTATTCGCTTCCTGACGTTATACAAAATGAAAACAGAGTGCTTTATCCGATGGTTCGCAAAAGCTACTTAAAGGCAAAAGGTCCTTCAAAAAGCGAGCTAAGAGGCAAAGACGAGTTCGTGCGCGTTAGTTGGGACACCGCACTTGATCTGGCAGCTAAAGCTTTGAAAGAAAATTTCGATAAATACGGTCCTGAAAGTATCTATGGAGAGTGCTACTGGTGGGGCGGTAGCGGTAAGATCAGCTGGGGTAGAACGGTGGTTCATAGGATGCTTAAAATTCTTGGCGGATATGTCGAAGAAAGCGGGGATTATTCAACAGGAGCGGGGCTTGTTATCATGCCTCACGTGCTTGGCGGAAGTGCGGTTTATGATACGCCAACCAAGTGGAAAGCTATCGTTAAAAACGCTAAAAACGTAGTATTTTGGGGCACGGATCCGATAGTTACAAATCAGATTGCGTCCGTTCCTCCGACTCACGATAACTATCTTGGCGTTATGGATCTTAAAAAATCAGGCATAAAAACTTACAGCGTAAACGTTATGGTAAACGATACTTCAAGATATCTGGGTTCGCAAAACGTCATCGTTAAACCAAATACCGATACCGCCATGGTTTTAGCAATGTGTCACTATCTTTATGAAAACAATCTTTACGATGCGGAATTTATCAAAAAATACACGGTAGGGTTTAATAAATTTAAAGATTATTTGCTTGGTGTAGAGGATAAGATAGTTAAAGATATCAACTGGGCAAGCAAAATTTGCGGCGTTAAAGCCGAAGAGATCGCTAAATTTGCACAAAATTTAGCAAAAGAGCCAAGTACGATAGTTATAGGTCGCGCGCTTCAAAGAGCCGATCACGGCGAGCAAATTTTCTGGGCTTTGGTAACTCTTAGCGCGATGCTTGGATATGTGGGTAAGCAAGGTCTTGGATTTGAGTTTAGCCTCGGATATAACTCGGCAGGCGCAGGAGATAAGATAGCTCCGGTTTTAAGGGGCCTTAGCACAAGAATAAATGAAAAATACGAAACAGCCTATGCGCCTTGGAAGAAATTTAAAAACGTAACCATCCCTTCATCTCGCTCCATTGAAGCGCTTGAGCATCCGGGCAAGGAGATTGATTACAACGGTAAAAAGATCAAACTTCCGCACATGAGAGTAGCGTTTAACGCTTCAGGTTCGATGTTTACACGCCATCAAGACGTAAATAACATAGTAAAACAATGGAAAAAATTTGAGACGGTTATCACCGCAGAGCCTTACTGGACAAGCACGGCAAAGCTATCTGACATAGTGCTTCCGGTAGCTATCGAAGTTGAGAGAAACGACATCAACCAAACCGCTCCAAACGGCGAATATATCGTAGCTTACAGACCGCTTATCAAGCCGATGGGAGAAAGCAGAAGCGATTTTTGGATTTGCGAGCAAATTTGCAAACGCTGGGGTATGGCTGAAGTATTTACGGAGGGCAAAGACGAGTTAGCGTGGGCAAAAGAGCTATATGAAGACGCTATGTCTCAAGCGAAGGGCTTAAATATAACTATGCCTAAATTTGAGGAGTTTTGGGAAAAAGGCTTTGTGAGATTTGAGCAGGATAAAAAAGAGACCGAGCTTTACACCAGACTTGAAGCTTTTAGAGAAAATCCTACCAAAAACCGCCTTGGAACTCCGTCGGGTAAGATAGAGATTTACTCACCTACCATAGCAAAATTCGGATATGCCGATTGCCCGGGGCACGCTAGCTGGATCGAGCCTTTTGAGTGGTTGGGAGATGAGAAAAAGACCGCTAAATATCCGATTCACATCGTAAGCCCTCACTCAAGATACCGCCTGCACTCGCAGCTAAACAACTCTATCATTAGAAATTTTGCCGAGGTTAGCGGTAGAGAGCCGATTTTGATAAATCCAAAAGACGCTAAAGATCGCGGCCTTGCCACGGGCGATATCGTGCGCGTATTTAACGATCGCGGCGAAATTTTAGCGGGCGTGCTGGTAACCGATCTTATACAAGAAAAGGTTGCCGCTATATGCGAGGGTGCGTGGTATGATCCTGAAGTTTGGGGCGAAAAGAGCCTTTGCCAACACGGCTGCGTAAATGTCTTAACGATGGATAAAGGCACAAGCAAGCTTGCTCAAAGCAACACCGCCCATACGACTTTGGCGCAAATTGAGAAATTTAAAGGCGAGATCAGGCCTATTAAGGCATTTTCAAAGCCCGTTATTATCCAATCTCTTTAACAAATTTAGCCCGAGCTTTTCGGGCTAAAATCTCTTCTTAATTATATTATTTTCATTTAACACTTCTGTGATAAAATTACCTCTTTAAAAGGAGATAGATGAACGATTTTAAAAGGCTAAACGAGCTAAACAGGGAGCTTAAAAGCGAACTGAATTCACTTTATAAAGATTATGATAACGAGCTTGTAAAAAGAGGTCTTGAAATAGCTAAATTTCAAGGAAGCGTAAGCGAAAAAACAGCGATATTAAGAAGGATAGTAGATCTTAAAGTCGATCCTTTGATAAATGAGCTTAAAAAACTTGAGCGAAGCGAAGAGGGGATACGAGAAATTCGCGAAAAGATGTATGATTATGCAAGAGAAATTCATGAAAATTTGCATATAAGGCTCATAGAAAAGATCAAGCAAGAGCAAATTTTAGAGGAATTTTACGTAGAGCTTATAAAAGGCGTGCATAACGTAGGCGTTGTTTTAAACGAGATGCAAAAGTCGTGGCAAGCGCACATTATAGACGGCGTAAATAAGAAATTTGAAGCCAAATTTGCAGATATGAACGAGGCTCGCGAGTTTATATCTCAAAATAAGCTGTTTCAGCTTGATTGTGAAGACGAGATCTGCGATAGAACTTACGGTGCGGTAGTGCAAACGGGTGATAAATTTGAGTTTAAGCCTTATGCGGTCGTATTTCAAAGCGATATTAAGAGGCTTGAGGATAAATTTGACGATATGATCGCAGCTCTTAAAAATTTAGCCAAAAATGAAGAGCAAAGCGCTTATATAAACTATTTTATCAAACTAAAAGAGGCGTTTTGCGAGCGTGAAAACAGTAAGATCATATCGGCTTGGCAAGAGGCGGAGATAGCTTGGATGGATGTGCGCTCGCCACTTCAAGTCGGACATCCGCTTGAATATTACGAAGATGCTTATACGCATGCCGTAGCTCTTGAGTGGGATATAAGGCTTGCCGAAGTAAGCGAATTTGACGAGGAGAAATTTAGAGCGCAAATCAAGGATAGTTTTGAGCAAATTTATAACCAAACAGCGATAAATATACCTAAAATGCACGAACTTGTCATCTCAAATATAAACAAAACCCAGCTTTACATATCAAATCCGATGATTTATTACGCGGCTGAACTTAACGGACTTTTCTCCGCGCAGGTCGTGCCAAATGACGAATTTGTGAGTAAAAAGTGCGGAAAGAAAATTTTCGCTTTTGTAAATCACGTCTATGAAAGCGCCAAAGCTAGACCTTTTATGAAGCTTGCAAGCGAAATTTTCGATAAAGAGTTTTTAGATTTTGGGCGTGAAATTTTATTTACAAAGCCTAGCGTTTGGAAAAGGGTTTATGAAATTTCAACGATAGGGCATGAGTTCGGACATATCTTTTTTATCGGCGAAGATACCGAAAAGTCGATGAATACGGGCGGTGTGTTTAAATTTATCGAAGAGTATAAGGCGACGACGGGCGGACTTGTAAATTTCTTTTTGCATGAAGAAGAAGAGTATAAGATGCCTGTGTTTCACGATCTTATAGCGCGCTCGGTAGGACTTATAGCTTGGCGTGAGGTTGATGAGGTTAGGGCGTATTATTGCGAAGGGCTCATTCATCTTAGCTTGCTTTTTAAAGCGGGCGTGCTTAGCTTTAAGGATGATAAATTAAGCGTGAATTTTAGCTTGGAAAGCTACGAGAAATTTAAAGAAATTTGTATGCAAAATTATGAAAATTTGGCTTCTCACTATGCCAAAAAAGCTGAAGCGGGGGAGTTTTTAGCCAAATTTTGCGAGCGTGAGGGACAAAGCTATCTGCCAAAAGATGAAAAAGCGAAAGAATTTGTGAAATTTTACTATGATAAGTACCAAAAAATCGGCAATGAAGTTGATGATAGCGGAGAGTGGCAAAAGTGGCAAGAGATAGCCGAAAAAAAGAGTTAAAAAGGAGAGCGGATGATAGATAGCATGGGCGAGCCTCGTATAAAAGTGGTTGCATTGCCAAAGGATACGAACTCTGCGGGTAATATATTTGGCGGTTGGATAATGAGTCAAATCGACCTTGCGGGAGCTACGGCTGCGCGTGAAGTAGCACCTGAAAGAGTCGTGACGATATCTATGCAAGAGGTTATTTTTAAAGAGCCTGTCTTTATAGGAGATGTCGTTAGCTGCTACGCAAAGATAATCGCCGTGGGTAAAACCTCGATAAAAACGCAGATAGAAGTAACGGCTCTAAGGCTAAATAAAGACGGCTTTCGCGAGTGCATACACGTAACAAGCGCGATTGCCACCTATGTAAGCGTAACAAAAGAGGGGTATAAAAAGCCGATTGACGAAGAGTTAAAGAGGTTGCACGGGTTTTAAACTCTAGTCGGTATATTGTTTGGAAATTTAAAGATAAAAATGAAGTTTGCAAATTTAGACCGTTTTTTACGTGAAAGGTTGCTTTTAAGTCCTATTGTTATGACGCTTTCGTTTGTAGGGCTTAAGGCGGTTTATTGTATTTTGATCTACAATGCGATTACTACGCCTGAAAATATGTCTAGGTCGGGAAGTTTGGGATGGAATTTCGCTTGGGGATTTGCGGATCTTACTTTTGATTTTGTTTTTATCGTTTTTTATCTTTATTTGATTTTGCTTAAACAAGCCAAAATTCGCTCAAACGCAAGCGGAGTATTATTTGGCGTTTTTGTCTTATTTGCCCTGTTTTTTATATATTTGTTTGTAAACTCTAGCGGTGTGGATAAAAAGGATTTATTGGCCATGTTTTGCTTTGCATTGCAAGCTTTTTTGTGGATCTATCTGATCGCCTCAAGCCTCTATCTTAAAAAGAAATTAGGCGCTATTTATCCTATAGTTTATGCCGTTTTATTTTATGCAAGCTATTTTGCCAGTTTTGCTATAAGTCTTCAAATCGGATCGATTTTCTTTACGTTTTTATTTCCTATATTGTGGTTTTTTTATTTTAAATACAAATTCTCAAATTTGCCTGTAGAAAATATTAAATTTTAATTTATAGCCATAAAAACTACCTTTAATTGGCATTTTTATAATATAATTACTTTTATAATTAACTCAAAGGAAACAGTTATGAAAAAAATTTGCGCTATTTTAGTTATGGCGGCAGCTCTTTTAAATTTAAGTGCAAAAGAAGTTAGAGTCGTAAGCGATATGGCGGGAAACGAGGTAAAGCTTCCTGCTAAAACCGAAAAAATTGCCGCTTTGTGGCATGCAAACAACCAGATCATTTTAACCGTAGGTGGAGCCGATAAGATCGTAGCAACTACCGACAAGATCAAGCAAAATCAGTGGTTTACGCACATCTATAAACCTATCGCGCAAATTCCAGCTTCGCTAAACGGCAACGATATCCAAATAGAAGAGCTGCTTAAGCTAGCTCCCGATGCCGTTATAGTGTCAAATAAAAACTACCGCGAAGAGCTTGTAAAGCGCGGATTTAACGTATTTTACGCGCTTTTTACAAACTATGAAGATATGAAAAAAAGCGTAATAATGACAGGCGAGGTTATAGGCGGTGATGCGCCGATGAAGGCAAAGGAGTTTAACGCCTATTTTGATGAGAATTTTAAGCGCGTAAACGATATCGCAAGTAAAATTCCAGCATCCAATCGCCCAAGCGTGCTTCACATACTAAACGGCACGAATTTGCTAAAAGTTGATGGCAAAAAGACTATCATAAACGAGTGGATCGAGCTTGCGGGCGGAGTTAACGCCATCGAAAAAGAGGGCAATATGATAGAGATAACCATCGAGGAGATCATCAAAGCAGACCCTGACGTGATCATCGTTGGAGGCGTTAAAAACGAGCAAGCCGTTGAAAAAATCTATAAAGATCCTGCGTTTTCGGGCATAAAAGCCGTAAAACAAAAGAGAGTTTACGGCAATCCAAGTGGTGTGTTTAGCTGGGATAGATACGGCTCAGAGGGCGCTCTTCAGATACTTTGGGCGGCTAAAACACTGCATCCTGAGCTATTTAAAGAGATAGACATCAAGGCTGAGACTAAGAAATTTTATAAGAAATTTATGAATTATGATTTAAGCGACGAAGAGTTTGGATATATCCTAAAAGGCCTAAGTCCGCAAGGTAAATAGCTCAAATTTCATAAAACTATCAAAGAAATAAGCTCATGCGGGAATTTTACGAAAAGTCGGCTTTTAACTATTTTGTATTAGGCGGAGCGGTTTTGGCGGTTGTGATATCTTGCGCGGCTTCTTTGTTTTATAACTCTGAGAATTTAAAATTTTTAAACCTTTTTGGCTTACATAAAATTTTGATCTTGTTTCTGCTCTTTTTTCTGCCTTCGGTTGTGTCGTTTTTGTATCTTAAATTTATAAATTTTAAAGCGGATAAAAAGGTGCTTTACAATCTTTTCATAATGCCATTTGGCGAGATCATGATAGCTATTTTACTCTATTTTTTACTTACTCAAGGCGCGATGATACATGAATTTGCCTTGCTTTTTGCTCTGCTTGCGTTGCCTATGTTTGTAGTTAGCGTCTTTCAGATCATCTTTGCGAAATTTACTTTTAAAGGCTGATTGTGAGTTCAAAACTGATGAAAAGGCAAGTCTCGTTTAAATTTATGCTCATCTTGCTTGTCGCGCTTACGTTTATAACGGCGGCTTTGGCTCTTGGCATAGGTAGATTTAGCGTGGGTTTTGGCGATGTGGCTAAATCTATCTTAAATTTGCTTGGATTTGAGTTTGATATCACGCAAAATATACACAACGTCATCTCGCAAATTCGCCTGCCTCGTATCATCGCGGCTATTTTAGTTGCGGCAGCTCTTGGAGTAAGTGGAGCTGCGTATCAAGGGGTGTTTAGAAACCAGCTAGTAAGCCCTGATCTGCTAGGAGTCTCCGCAGGCGCTTGCGTGGGTGCGGCAGCGGCTATCATACTTGATTTTTCGTTGCTTGGGATTCAAATTTCAGCCTTTATTTGCGGGCTCATAGCGGTAGCCATGACGCTTAGCATACCAAAGCTTATGGGGCGAGCTAGCACTCTTATGCTCGTGCTTTCAGGCGTTATCGTAAGCGGATTTATGATGTCGGTTATCGGCTTTTTAAAATATATCGCAGATCCCGAGACTAAGCTGCCCGATATAGTTTATTGGCAGCTTGGAAGCCTTGCTAAAGTCGATACTTCTAACCTATACTTTCTAGCTCCCATAATGATAGCTTGTATAATCTTGCTTATTTTAATGAGCTGGAGGATAAATTTGCTCTCGCTTGGAGATCTTGCCGCAGCCAGACTTGGCGTAAACGTAGCGCTTGAGCGAGGCGTTATCATAGTGTGTGCGACCCTACTTACCGCAAGCAGCGTTTGCATAAGCGGTATAGTGGCTTGGATAGGGCTTTTAATGCCTCATCTTGCGCGCATGTTGGTTGGAGCCGATAACTCAAAAAGTATCCCCGCAAGCATATTTATGAGCGCGATTTTTTTGGTTATAGTTGATACTTTAGCGCGCACTATGAGCGTGAGCGAAATTCCTCTTGGCGTGCTTACGGGTTTTATCGGCACGACCTTTTTCATCTGGGTGCTTTTTAAAAACAAAAGGGTTGTTTGATGGTTGAGTTAAGAGATATGAGTTTTTCCTATCCAAACGGCGCAGGCGAGCTTAAAAACGTAAATTTAAGCCTTAAAAAGGGGCAAATTTTAACCGTGCTTGGTAAAAACGGCGCAGGCAAATCAACTATGCTTAGTCTTATCAGCGGCGCTTTGAAACCAAAATCTGGCGAAGCTCTGCTAAAGGGCAAAAACGTGCTTGAGATGAACGCTAAAGAGAGGGCTAAGGTGATGGCTTACGTGGCGCAAAGCGAAGTTTGCGAATACGAATACAGCGCGCTTGAATACATCACAATGGGGCGTGCGGCTCATCTTGGAATTTTTGCAAAGCCTACTAAAGATGACTATGATATAGCTAAAAAATATATAAACATGCTTGGCATAACGCATCTTTCAAGCAAATTTATAACCCAGATGAGCGGAGGCGAAAGGCAGATGAGCTCGATAGCTAGAGCCCTTACCGCCGAGCCTGAACTCATCATCTTTGATGAGCCTACGTCCGCGCTTGACTTTGGCAACCAGTATAAATTTTTAAAGATGACAAAATGGCTGCTTGAAAAGGGCTATACGATCATCCTAACTACGCATAATCCCGACTTTGCTATCTTGCTTGGAGGTGTGGTCGCTCTTGTAAAAAACGGCGGAGAAGTAGCTTGCGGAAGCGTGGAGGAGATAATAAAAAGTGAAAATTTAAGCGCGCTTTATGATACACCTTTAAGCGTTAGTTTTGTTGAGAGCGTGAAGCGAAGTTGTTGTTTAACCTATCCGCTTTAAAT
>JAUNLC010000036.1 GCA_030532465.1 Campylobacter sp.
GCAAATTCCGAATAAAATAGAATTAGTCGTTCGCTAGCAAGTTCGTTTGATAGATCGATTAAATTTAACACGATATAAATTATCTCAAGCTCCGGCTCAACGACGACTATTTTTTTGTGTGTCTCATTGCAGAGCAGGGCCTTGTATAAAATTCCGTTGCCAAGCCCGTAAAAATACATTATCGGATAGCGTTTATACTGTTTTTCAAGGCTTTCAAGCATGTCGTGAGTATCTTTGACTGGATTTTCATAGATGTATTTGAATGTTTTTCGGTCTATGATGTTGATATCAAGCGGATCTTTACCGATAAAAACTTCGTATTTTTCTTGGTTTGCTAAAGCAAACAGCCTGGCTGCCAAAATTTCATCTTGTTGAAATAGCGCCTGTAAATTTTTATTAAAAATTGGATTTTCTATCTGTTTGGCTTGGTTATCGGTTCTATCGTCCGCTTCTTTTGACTCTTTTTTAAAGCTTAGATCGGTTATCTTTATCTGTTCTTTTTTGTCTGTCTTTTTACCCATTTTATCTCCTTTTACAAGTCCTCTTTTGTGATTTTTTCGCCAAATTTTATATCTCTTTTTGCCGTTTTTCCTATCAACTCTTTTTTAAATTTTGGATGAAGTCCGTATCCCGGACGCACGCTTTTTACGTTGTTTTCGCTAAAAATTTCTCCTGCTTTTATATCTTTGCTTGCATAAAGTGAGCGAGCAAATTTACGGCTTTCTCCGCCTGAGATAAACTGCTTTTTGCCAAGCAAGGCTTCAGCGTCTCGCACCGCCTTTACCATCTGCGTAAATTCGGCTTCATCAAGCGAAAAGGCATCGTCCGCGCTTTTTACATCTTTGTTTAGTATGAAGTGTTTTTCTATTATCCGTGCACCTAAACTTACCGCGACAACAGGCGCAACGATACCCAAAGTGTGATCGCTAAAGCCGATTTCCACGCCAAATTCATCTTTTATAGTAGGTATATTTAGCAAATTCATCTCATCAAGCGGCGCGGGATAGCTTGAAGTGCATTTTAAAAGAGCGATCTGGCTATTACCTGCATTTTTGCAAATTTGCACAACATCTGCGATCTCTTCGTGAGTTGCGATGCCTGTTGATATGATGATTGGTCTGTTTTTTTTCGCGACATACTCTACAAAATCATAATCAACCGCTTCAAAGCTTGCGATCTTGTAAGCTGGCGGATTAAACTGCTCTAAAAACTCCACATCATCTTTACAAAACGGGCTTGAAAAGCAGATTAACCCTTCCTCTCGAGCCGCTTTAAAAAGCTCTTTATGCCAAGCTCTAGGAGTCATCGCCTGCTCGTAAAGCTCGTATAAATTTCGCCCGTCCCAAAGTCCGCCACGTATCATAAAATCCTCTTTTTGAGAATTTAGCGTAAGGCTATCAGCGGTGTATGTTTGAAGCTTTATCGCATCGGCTCCGGCACGTTTTGCCGCTTTTATGGTTTGAATCGCCGTTTTTAGGCTGCCTGAATGATTTGCTGAAAGCTCGGCTATGATAAATACGCTTTTGTCCGTATCAAAATTTCCTATTTTCATACTGTTTTTACCTTTAAATTTGTCTTTTCAAGCCTTAGATAGCTCATCTGCTCATCTTTGTCATAAATTTCAAAGCCAAATTTCTCATAAAGCGCGATGGCTTTTTCGTTAAAATTATAAGCGCACGAGTTTAGCCTGCTAACTTTTAACTCACGAAATGCATAATCTATAATAATTTGCATAAGTTTTGCGCCTTGATTTTTTAAATTCGGATTTGCATAAAGCCCGAATTCGCACTCGTTATCATTTATGTTTATAAAGTCGATGACGCCGATAAATTCGCTATCTTCTTCTACTAAAAAGTAAAGTTTATCACAAGCGTTTTTTAGACTTTCGATAAATTTAAGATGTTTGTTTAAGGCTATATTTTTTGAGCGCATAAATTTTGCTACTCGCTCATCGTTTCGCCAAGTAAAAACCATCATCTTTTGCTCGTCGTTAAGCTTTGTAAAATTTATAAGATTTGGCATATTTCCTCGCTTTTAAGGGCTTTGTAGCCATTTTCAAGCAGCCACTTATACATCTGCTCTTGATTTTTTGCGACCTGCACAGCGGTAAAATTTGCTCCTAAAGTTAAAGCCTCGTTTACAAGCGAGCTAGCCGAGATTATCAGCTCTTTGCTCTCATTCATTAGCTTTGCGATTTGGTTTGAATCTATAAAAAGACTTAGGTTTTTATACTCCTTTTCAAACTCTTTAAGTAGATTTAAATTTGCATTTGCGCTTGTAGTCACAAGAGCTATTTTTAAGTTTTTTTCAAGCATTTTAATGGCTAAATTTGCGCTCAAATTTTGTATATCCGTTCCGCCAAGTGCGATGAAAACATCATAAATTTTCTCTCTTTTTATCTTTTTTTCTTGATAAAACTCATCTCGCACAAGCATAAATTTTTGCCCGCACCAAATTTCACAATTTAGAGGCAATAAATTTTCATATCTTCTTGCTTCGGCAAAGATATTTACGTTTAACAATATATCGCAAAAATGCTCCTTATACTCATCATCAAAGCTTAAAATTTTAACTTCTGTGCGCTCTTTTATCTTTCGTTCGTTATCATAGCTAATGCCGTAGTGATCGATGATAAGCAGCTTGAATTTATGAGTGTTTATAAGGCTTATTAGCTCATCTAAATCGTTTGTTTTAAGAGTAAAAACGTGGAAATTTATCTCGTTTATGAGCGAGCCTTCAAGCTCTAAGCAAGCAAAGCTTATATCTTTAAATTTGTTTGCAAGGACAAGATCTCGTCTGATGTGTCCATGCCCGATAGTTGCGGAGCTATCAGCTCTTATCAATGTTTTTAAATTTGCAAGTTTTTCAAAGCTCATGATTGATTTTATAAAGTTTTTGCGCAAATTCAAAATCCGCGGGCGTATCGATATCGCAAACCAAATGCCTTGGCAATATAAAAACTCTGGAGTGCGGCGCAAAGATAGGCTTTTGCTCTATCCACGCCTCACGTTTTGCGAAGTAAAACTGCCCAGCGTCGTGATACGCTCTTTCTAAATCTTGCGAGCGAGTTTTTAAATGCTGCGGATAAAACATACTTACCGCACCTTTATCGTCAAGCTTGATAGCGCGCTCAATCGGGAAGCTAAATTCGCAAGCGGAAAACAAAAACTCGCACTCGCTATCTTTAAATTTCTCATAAGCCTCGCGCAAAATTTGAGCCGTTAAAAGCGGAGCGGTTGCGTAAAGGCAGCAAACATCTTTAAAATTTTCGCCCATTTTTATGCAGGCGTCTTTTATAACCGCGCTTGTCGTAGCAAAGTCGTCGCTTAAATTTGCACCTCTCATAAAAGGCGCTTTTGCGCCGAATTTTCGCGTAACTTCGGCTATGGCTTCATCGTCCGTGCTTACTATGACCTCGTCAAACGCGCCTGAGTTTAGAGCTGTTTTTATGCTATAGGCTATAAGGGGCAATCCTGCAAAATTTTTTATATTTTTATGAGGAATTCTCTTACTTCCTCCGCGTGCAGGAATTACGCAAAGTCTCATATATTGCACCTTGTCTTGCCAAATTCGGCCAATACGTCAAGCAGAGTGTCCGCGACAAATTTCGCATCGTCCATAGTCATATTTTGATGACACGGCAAACTAAGCTCTGATCTGTAAAAATCCTCCGTGACTTTTAGCTCCGCTTCGCCGTAAATTTGCTTATAAAAGCTAAATTGATAAGTGGGCTTATAATGCACCTGAACACCCACTCCGCGCTCATGCAGCCTTTCAAAAATATCCTCTTTGGCGCACCAAAGGTTGCTAAATAGCAAGAGGGGATAAAGATGTCGCGAGCTCTTTTTGTTTTGAGGGATTTTTATCGTGCTAAAGTATGGATTTTTCTCAAATCTTTCGTCGTAAAACTGCGCTATACTCTCTCGCACCGCTATCATCTCATCAAGCCTTTTAAGCTGATTTAGCCCAAGCGCGCAAGCTACGTCGCTTAAGCGGTAGTTGTATCCAAGCACGCTCATATCGCTATCCCAAAGGCGCTTTTTGCTTATGCCGTGTGAGCGGTAAAGCTTTGCAAGGCGCGCTATCTCGTCGTCGTTTGTGACAAGCGCACCGCCTTCAAAGGTTGTAATAGGCTTAATCGCATGGAAGCTAAACACGCTCGCATCGGCATGTCGCCCTATCTTTATGCCGTCTATCTCGCTTCCAAGAGCGTGCGAAGCGTCATCAAGCACCTTTACGCCTTTTGCGCGCGCTATTTTCATGATCTCTATTATATTTACCCCGTTTCCACCAAAATCAACGGGAGTTATAACCTTTGTCTTTGATGTGATGAGCTCAGAAAGTTTGTTTTCGTTTATATTTCCGTCAAATTTTATATCGCAAAATTTCACTTTTGCGCCCGCCATAATAGCAGCATTTGCCGTTGCCGCAAAGGTTAAAGGCGTAGTTATAACCTCATCGTTTTGCTTTACGCCAAGAGCAAGATATCCGACGTGAAGCGCCGAGGTTGCAGAATTCATCACGACAGCATGCTTTACGCCGACATACTCACAAATCGCCGCTTCAAATTCGCTTACTTTGTTTCCGCCTGTTAAAAACTCACCCCTCATAGCCTCGCAAACCGCCGTTATATCGCTATCTGTGATCTGTTGCTTGCTGTAAGGTATCATCCTATCATCTCCAAAAGACCCTTTTTATCAAGCCAAATTTTATTTGTATTTGAGCTATATTCAAACCCGTCTTCTACAAGCTCGCCTTGTTCGCCAAGCGCATTTGTCGAAAAGTCTTGTATCGTCGCAAACTGAATGGACGGGCTTATCACGTAGTGGTCGTCAAATTCATAAGTTAGATGCGCGTCATCCTTACCTACCATCACTTCGTGCATCTTTTCGCCCGGTCTTATACCGATGATCTTTACTTTAAGCTTTGGCGCAAGAGCCTTAGCAAGATCAAGCATAGTCATGGAAGGAATTTTAGGGATAAAAATTTCTCCACCCTTCATGCGTTCAAAATTTTTAAGCACGAAATTTACCCCTTGCTCAAGAGTTATCCAAAATCTAGTCATTTTTTCATGCGTTACGGGAAGCTCTTTCGCGCCTTCTTCTATTAATCTTTTAAACAGCGGCACAACCGAACCGCGTGAGCCTACGACGTTGCCGTATCTTACTACGCTAAAGCGAGTTTTCTTACTGCCTGCGATATTGTTTGCCGCGACAAATAGCTTATCGCTTGCAAGCTTTGTAGCTCCGTATAAATTTACCGGATTGCAAGCCTTATCCGTCGATAGCGCTATCACCTTATCTACTCCGCAAGCAAAGGCGGCGTCTATGACGTTTTGAGCGCCGTTTACGTTTGTTTTTATGCACTCCATCGGGTTATATTCGGCTATAGGCACGTGCTTCATCGCTGCTGCGTGGATCACATAATCAACCCCGTTCATCGCAGTCTTAAGCCTTTTTTCATCGCGCACATCGCCGATAAAATATCTCATCGCTGGATTTTTAAAAACTTGAGCCATTTCATACTGCTTAAGCTCGTCTCTTGAGTAGATTATCAGCCGTTTTGGCTTAAAATTTTTAAGCAAAATTTCGGTGTATTTTTTACCAAAGCTTCCTGTTCCGCCCGTTATTAAAATATTTTTACCGTTAAACATCTTTATTTCCTAAAAAAGTTTATTTTATAAAGCTTAAGCAAAATATATACCAAAATTTAGCTTATTTTAACGCTTTATCATAAGTCTTGCAACACTCTTGGCTTAAATTTAAAGCTTGCCTTTAAAGGCAAAATTTACTTCAAAATCCTAGGCAGAGTGATGCCTTCTTGAGCTTGATATTTGCCTTTTTTATCAGCATATGTCACTTCGCAAGGCTCGTCACCCTCGATAAATAGCACCTGAGCGATGCCTTCGTTTGCATAAATTTTAGCAGGCAAAGGAGTCGTGTTTGAGATCTCGATAGTGATATGCCCTTTAAAGCCCGGCTCAAAAGGCGTTACGTTTACGATGATACCGCAGCGCGCATAAGTGCTTTTGCCAAGACAGATGGCAAGCACGTTATCGGGCATATTAAAGTACTCAACCGTGCGAGCTAGAGCAAACGAATTTGGCGGAACTATGCAGACATCACCTACGAAATCAACTACGTTTTTCTCGTCGAAATTTTTGGGATCAACCACCGTGCCGCCTACGTTTGTAAAAATTTTAAACTCGTTTCCGACCCTTATATCATATCCATAGCTGCTAACTCCGTAGCTAACCACTCCTTTGCCTACTTGCTCCTCGCAAAAAGGCACTATCATCTTATCGTTTAAACTCTTTTGGCGTATCCATCTATCGCTTTTTAAACCCATTTTTTTCCTTCTTTTAAATTTTTCAATTATAACATATTCATAAAAAAGGGCTAATTTAAGAAGTTAAAAATATAAAATTTAAATTAACATTGCAAAAAGCCCATTTTATCAGTATATAAGTATATATTTTATATGATTGATAAATTTTTAAAAAGGACTTGATATGAAAAAATTTCTACTTTTAGCCGTTGCGGCTAGTTTCGCGCTTGCTTCCGACGCTTTGCTTGTAGGAGCGGGCGGAGGATATAAAAAACCCGTAACCGCGGTTATAGAAAATCTCAAAAAAGACGGAGTAAAGGTTGAAGGAGCGTTTGCGAATTTGGGCCAAATAACGATTCAGGCAAAAGAGGGCAAGATGGCTTTGATAGTAGGAGACGAGGCGTTTTTACAAAAGAGCGGACTTGATGTAAAGGGCTATGAACGCCTTGGCAAAGGAACTCTTGTGCTTGTTACTCCAAAGGGCAAAACCATAAACGACGTAAAAGAGATAGTGAAATTTGAGCGTATCGCGATGCCTGACGCTAAAAAAGCGATTTACGGTATCCGCACGACGGAATTTCTTAAAAACTCAAATTTAGATAAAGATATAGGCTCAAAAATGCTTGCGGTTGCGGGTGTGCCACAAGTTGTCGCTTACGTGCTAAATAACGAGGTCGATGCAGGCTTTATCAACTCAACTGAAGCCGAGGCTAGAAAGAGCGAATTTGGCTCGGTTATCTATGTGGACGAGAGCCTTTATAGTCCTGTTTTTATAAGTGCGGCAAAGCTTGAAGCATGCGATAAACATCCTGATTGCGCTAAATTTATAGATGAGCTAAAAACCGAGCGCTCAAAAGAGATATTTAAAAAATTCGGGCTTAAATAAATTAAAATTTGGATAAATTTGACTTTAAATTTATCCAAATTTAACCTCTTTATAGCGATTAAAATTTAAAGGAGCGGTTTGATAGACTTAAACTCTTTGTCGTGGCTCATGCATCCTCTTACTTTAAGTGCAAAGACGCTTGGCATAACTTTCATATTTTTTATCTTTATAGGACTTCCGATAGCTTATTTTTTGGCCTTTTACAAGGGTAAATTTAAAGCTATTTTTGAAGCCGTAGTCATGTTTCCGCTCATATTTCCGCCTATTGCGACAGGTTTTTTACTGCTTTATCTGCTGGGGCGAAACTCTTTTTTGGGAAAAGCTTTAAATTTAGAGATAGTTTTTAGCTTTAAAGCTCTTGTTATAGCCTCTTTTTTAGCAGGGCTTCCGCTTTTGGTTAAGCCTGTTGCCAGCGTGCTTGAGAGCTTTCCAAAGAGTTTGATAGAGGCGGGTCAGAGCCTAGGTAAAAACAGATTTGAAATCGCAATTTTCATCATGATACCAAACATTTTTAAAAGCGTGGTCTCAGCCCTCATCCTAGCTCTTGCAAGAGGGCTTGGCGAAGTCGGTATTACTCTCATGCTGGGAGGAAATATCGTAGGCAAGACCGACACCGTCTCTTTAGCTATTTTTAATGCGGTTTACGACGGAGAAAACGAACGAGCGCTTATACTAAGCGTGATTTTGGTTGTTTTAAGTCTGCTGATGTTTGGATTTATAAATTTGCTTGACTCTAAAAGAGCGGCTAAAAATTAGCCTAAATTTCAGCTTTTAAGCAAACTTTGCAAACTCTCGTTTATGCTTGGATACTCAAATTTAAACCCCTCTTTAAGAAGCTTTGCGGGATAGACCTTTTGTCCGTCTAAAAGGATAGTAGAGCCCTCTGAAAATCTAAGTTTTAGCACAAATTTAGGCACTTTAAAAAATGCTGGACGATTTAAAACTTTAGCCAAGGAGGCGGTAAATTCCTTGTTTGTGATCGGATTTGGCGAGGAGAGATTATATACGCCTTCACTCCCTTTTAAGATAACGAACTCATAAGCTCTTGCAAGATCTTTTATGTCTATCCAAGAAAATCCCTGTTTGCCGTCAGCTAAAATTCCCCCAAGTCCCAGTTTAAATATCGGCAACATCTGCTTTAGCGCGCCACCTTTTCCTAAAACGACGCTTAGTCTAAATATCGCCGTTTTTATCCCAAATTCCTGTGCTTTTAGCGCCTCTTTTTCCCACTCTTTAGCAAGATCTCCTAAAAATCCCTCGTCAAATTCACTCGAACTCTCGTCGTGGCTTTTGCCGTTTTCATAAATTCCAACGGCGGATGTCGATATGAAAAGCTTTGGTTTAAGGTTTAAATTTGACATAGCTTTTACTAAATTTTTAGTAGTTTCCAGCCTACTTGATCTAAGCTCTTTTTTGTAGCTCTGGCTCCATTTTTTGGCTATGCTAGCTCCTGCTAAATTTATGATAACATCGCAACCATTTATCATATCTTCAAGAGCTTTTGTGTCATTATAGATTGATCTTGGTATCTTTGTTATTTGGTGTTTAAGCGAGCTAAAATATCTGCTTAAATACTCTCCTACAAAGCCGTTTGCACCGTTTATGGCTATCTTCATTTAGCGTCTTCTTTGAAATTTAAACAGTGCAATACATACCCTTTTGAGTGGATATTTTTAATGTTTAAATTTAGAGTTCTTTTTAAATTTCCGACTAAATTTTGCATGGAGACCTTGGAGCGGCATTTGCCCTCATATACCACTTCGTCTATCATGTTAAAGGTGGTTAGCTTGTTTGCGTTTTGGCTTAGAAGCAAGATTAGCTTATGTTTTAAATTTGTTAGGAAAATTTGCTTATCTCCGTCATAAATTTGTTCATTCGTAAGATCGATTTTGATATTTTTAGTTAAATTTAAAAACTTCGATCCGTTTTTTACGGTTAGTAGAAGTATGTTGTCTATGATGGCTGATGATCTTATCGGTTTAAATAGAAAAACAGAACTTCCGCCGCCAAATTTTTTAAAAATTTCTTGATAAGATTTTCTGCTTTTTGCTAAAAATATAAATTGTTGATTGGGATTTATGGATAAAATTTTAAAAAAGTCAATCTCCTCATCTTGCTTGTGAAATTCGTCCAAATCGATTATCACTATATCCAAATTTACGTTGCAGTTAAGATAAAAATTTAAGAAATTTTTCGCATCTACGCAGTATAAATTTCTAAATCTATCCTTTTTGGATTTAAGTCTGTTTAAAGTCCTGTTATCCGCACATACAAATAAAACAGAGAGTTTTTTAAGTCTTAAAATCATATCCCTTTTCTTAAAAAATATTTAATATCTTAAACAAAATGTAATCTATTGTATAAGAATAAGCTAAATTTAATTTTAAAATTGATTTTCAAATGAATTTATTGACTAAAATGGCCTCGACCACAATAATCATAAGGAGAAAAAATGTCAATATCAAGGCGAAGTTTTTTAAAATCATCCGCGGCGGCGGCTGTTTTGACTTCCGTAAATCCTCTTTTGGCAGACGAAAAGAAAGTTAAAACCATACCTCATGCATCAAATTTAGGAGCTTTTTACGCCGATGTAGATGAAAGCGGAAAGCTGGTAAGGATAAGGGCTCACGAGTCGGATAAGGACCATAAATTTCCGGGAAACGAAGCTTGGATAGATAGAGTGTATTCTGATACTAGAATCAAATATCCATGCGTTAGAAAAAGCTTTTTAGAGGGCAAAAATTCACCTGAACTAAGAGGCAAAGAGGAGTTTGTAAGAGTTAGCTGGGATGAGGCGATGAAGCTTGTAGTTAAAAAGCTTCAAAGTGTAAAAATGGATGAAATTTACAACGCCAGCTACAGCGGCTGGGGACATCCGGGTCTGCTGCATAACTGTAACTCCGTTGCCGGAAGGTTTTTTAACACCGCAATAGGCGGAGCGGTAGGAACCGACGGCGAATACAGCAACGGAGCCGCGGGCAGGGTCAATGCCGCTATAGTCGGCGATCTGGAAGTGTATTCTCTTCAAACGGCACACGAGGTTATGCTTGAAAATACGAAGGTTTATGTTATGTGGGGCGCGGATCTGTTTAAATGCAACCAGATAGATTATGTCGTGGCTAACCGCGGAAATAACCCTTATTTTGAAAAGTATGCAAATTCGGGCATTAAATTTATCACAATCGATCCTCAATATACTCAAATCGCAAAGAAATTTAATGCACAGTGGATAAAAATTCGTCCAAATACCGATGTCGCCTTAATGCTTGGCATGGCGCACTATCTTTATGCAAGCAACCAATACGATAAGGAATTTATAGAAAAATACACCTACGGGTTTGATAAATTTCTGCCTTATCTACTTGGAAAAACGGAAGATATGGTGGAAAAAACTCCTGCTTGGGCGGCTAAGATAACGGGCGTTGAAGAAAGCGTCATAAAAGCGCTTGCCGATACCTTTGTAAAAAACCGCACGTTTTTAGCAGGAAACTGGGCTATGCAGCGCGCTCATCACGGAGAGCAGGCTGATTGGATGCTGATGGTGCTAGCCTCTATGATAGGTCAGGTAGGACTTCCCGGAGGTGGATTTGGATTTTCTATGCACTATAGCGGAGGCGGACAAGAATTTTCTGGAGCTAAGCTTCCTCTTGGACTCCCTCAAGGCAAAAACAGAGTGGATGTAAATATCCCCGCTTCAAGAGTTAGCGAAGCGCTGCTAAATCCGGGCAAGAAGATCAAATTTAAAGGCGGAGAGATAACCTATCCTCATATAAAAGTGATGTATCTAACGGGAGCGACGGTGCTTGGTCATCATCCTAATACAAACGAGCTAATTAAGGCGATTAGAACGCTTGATACGCTTATAGTGCATGAGCCTTGGTGGACGCCGATGGCGAAGATGGCCGATATAGTGCTTCCTTCTACGACCCCGCTTGAAAGAGACGATATAAGCTACGGCGGATCTTATTCGCAGGATTATGTTTATGCGATGAGAAAGGTAATTGAGCCTGTTTTTGAAGCCAGAAACGACTATGACGTATTTGCGGATATGGCAAAGATGATAGGCGAAAAGGAGTATAGGAAATTTACAAGCTCAAGGACAAAAGAGGAGACGATAAGAAGATTTTACGATAGAAGCGATTGCGCTAACGTCATGAGTTTTGAGGAGTTTTGGCAGAAGGGCTATGTATATTTTGAACCAAACGAAGATGCGAAAAAATTCGTTCGACACTCCGCATTTAGAGCCGATCCTGTTGCAAATAAGCTAGCTACCGAAACGGGCAAAATTCAAATTTTCTCAGAAAAATTTGCAAATTTCAAGCTTGATGATTTTAAAGGTCATCCGATGTGGTTTGAGCCCGCAGAGTGGCTTGGAAACGAAGCTAAAACGCAAAAATACCCGCTTCATCTATTAAGCCCGCATCCAAAATACAGAATTCACTCTCAGCTTGATAACTCGTTTGTAAGAAAGGCTTATAAAGTCGGCAATAGAGAGCCTGCGCTGATAAATTATGAGGATGCGAAAAAATTCGGTATCAAAGACGGCGACACGGTTGAAATTTATAACGATAGAGGTAGAATTTTAGCAGGAGCTATCGTAAGTAAGGATATAATGCAAGGAGTGATATCGGTAGACGAGGGAGCTTGGTACGATCCTGAAAATTTAAACGATGAAAATCCAAGATGTAACGCAGGACACGTAAATATACTTACAAGCTCAAGACCAACTTCTACTATGGCTCAAGCAACCTCGGTAAATACTTGCTTGGTAGCCATTAAAAAGGTTGATGTTAAGCCTTACGGCGGCGTGAAAGCGCCTGTTATAAAAGGAGCGTGAAGATGAGAAAAATTTTAGTTTTAGCGGTTGTTTTGGCAAATTTCGCCTTTGGAAAAGATATGTTTGTATTTGACATGAAGGTAGATCTGATGGATGTAAATACAAAAGAGGTTGTGGGTGAAATTTACGAAGGAACTCCGGTTAAATTTATAAAAGATGCGGGCGGTCTTGCTTTGATCGAGGTTAGCGGCGAGGTTGCCGGCGATGACGGTAAAATTTTAGCTTATAAAAAAGATCCTTTGGTTACCTTTTTAAAGCTTAAAAACGCCAAAGCGGAGCCTAAGGCTCAATTTTTAATCGATGCAAAAAAGATCACTAAAGACCCTGTAGCCGCATGGGATGAGGTGGATCTGTTTTATTACGATGCTTGTAGCTCGTGTCACGCCGCGCATAAGCCAAAAGAGCATTTGATGAACGAATGGGAAGCTTATGTGACCGCCATGCAGACTTTCGCTAAGATAAACGATGAAGAAAAGAGCAGGATTTTACGCTTTTTACAAGCCTTCGCAAAGGACGGCATAGCAAAAGACGAATAAAATTTAGGCTAAATTTAAGACCTAACTCTTAAATTTAGCTATCTTTATCTTACTAAGTATCTATCCGAATTTGCTAACAAAACGGCAAGCCTTAATCAAAAATTTCTCCTTTAATTTAGCTTTTTTTGATACAATACTTAGTTAGCTTAAAATTTAGGAGAAGCTTTATGAAGAAAGAAGACATTAAAGAGTTGATCGAGTTTTTTAACGGCATGGATATGAATCGCATTAAGATTAAAAGCGGAGACTTTGAGGTTGAGCTTGAAAAATTCGCCGATTGTTGCGAGCTTCCCGCTCCTATGCCGGTCCCCGCTCCTGCGCCTACTCCGGTAAATGTTGTTGTAAGTTCCGAGGTCAAACAGCACTCCAACACCCCTAAAGAAAGTATAAAATCACCTATGGTAGGCACTTTTTACGTTGCGCCAAGTCCCGGAGCCGCTCCTTTTGTTAAGGTCGGACAAAGAGTTAGAAAGGGCGATGTTATAGGCATCATAGAGGCGATGAAGATCATGAATGAGATAGAGGCCGAGTTTGATTGCACTATAACCGAGATGTTGGTTTCCGATGGGCAGCCTGTCGAGTTTGCTATGCCGCTATTTGGAGTGGAGAAAAATTAATGGAAATCAAAAGAGTCTTAATCGCAAATCGCGGTGAAATAGCGCTACGCGCACTAAGAACCATAAAAGAGATGGGTAAAGAGGCTATAGTCATTTACTCAACCGCCGATGCCGACGCCTTATATGTCAAATACGCCGATGCCGCCATTTGCATAGGCGGACCGCGCTCAAGCGATAGCTATATCAATATCCCTGCCGTTATAACCGCAGCCGAGATAAGCGAGGCTGACGCGATATTTCCGGGATACGGCTTTTTAAGCGAAAATCAAAATTTCGTTGAAATTTGCTCTCATCATAACCTTAAATTTATAGGTCCTAGCGTTGAGGCTATGGCCTTAATGAGCGATAAGAGCAAGGCAAAACAGATGATGCAAAGAGCAGGAGTGCCGGTAATCCCCGGCTCTGACGGTGCGGTATCGGATACGAAAGCGGCTAAAGAGCTAGCCAAAAAGATAGGATATCCCGTCATCTTAAAGGCTGCTGCGGGTGGGGGCGGACGCGGTATGCGCGTGGTAGAAAGAGAAGAAGATCTTGAAAAGGCGTTTTGGTCGGCTGAAAGCGAAGCGATGAGCGCATTTGGCGACGGAACGATGTATATGGAAAAATACATCCTAAATCCGCGACACATAGAAGTTCAAGTAGTGGGCGATAAATTTGGAAACGTGATTCATATCGGCGAGCGTGACTGCTCTATGCAGCGCCGTCATCAAAAGCTTATCGAAGAAAGTCCTGCGATCTTGCTTGATGAAAAAACTCGCGCAAGACTTCACGAAACCGCGATAAAAGCTGCTAAAGCCATAGGCTATGAGGGTGCGGGAACTTTTGAGTTTTTGGTCGATAAAAATTTAGACTTTTACTTTATCGAGATGAATACTCGTTTGCAAGTAGAGCACTGCGTAAGCGAGATGGTAAGCGGACTTGATATCATCGAGCTTATGATAAGAGTTGCAGAGGGCGAAAAGCTACCTAGCCAAGAGAGTATCAATCTAAAAGGACATGCGATCGAGTGCAGGATCACTGCCGAAGATCCAAATACCTTCGCTCCAAGCCCCGGCAAGATAACCAAATATGTCTGCCCGGGAGGACGAAACGTGCGTATGGATAGCCATATCTATCAAGACTACTCCATACCGCCATATTATGATAGCATGATAGGCAAGTTGATAGTCTGGGACGAGGATAGAAACAAAGCGATTCATAAGATGAAGGTCGCGCTTGAGCAGCTAATTATACAAGGTATAAAAACGACCAGAGATTTTCATATAGGAATGATGGAAAATAGAGATTTTATCAACAATAATTACGATACGAACTATCTTTCTAAACATTAAAATACACTTTTCTTGCTCTTAGCGAATTTACCGTTAGGAGCAAGAAAATTTAAACTTTAACTTCAAGCTCTTTAAATTTTAAATTCATATATTTTACGACATAAAGGAGATATGATGAACTCTTATGTAGCTATAACGGGAGCAAGTTCGGGCATAGGATATGAAGCTGCTAAAGCCTTTGCAAGTCGTGGCGAAAATTTGATACTTATAGCTAGACGAGGCGAGCTTTTAGAGAGGTTAAAATCCGAAATTTTAGCTAGTTTTAGTAGCCTTAAAATCATAACTAAAATTTGCGATCTCTCGGATGTAAAAAACGTGCATCAAATTTACGATGAGCTTAAAATTTATGAGATAAAAGCTTGGATAAATAACGCGGGATTTGGCGATTATAGCCTTGTGGGCTCGCAAAATTTAGCCAAAATCGAGCGGATGATAGATCTAAACATCAAGGCTCTTACTATCTTTTCAACTCTTTTTGTGCGTGATTATTTTAATAAGCCTGCCAAGCTCATCAATATCTCTTCGGCAGGCGGATATAGTATAGTGCCAAATGCGATTACTTATTGTGCGAGCAAATTTTACGTAAGCGCATTTACCGAAGGTCTAGCTTATGAGCTTAAAGCAAACGGCGCTAAGATGCAGGCTAAAGTGCTTGCACCTGCCGCTACGAAGACCGAATTTGGCATGAGAGCGACGGATAAAAGCGAGTATGATTACGATGCAAATTTTAAGAGATACCATACAAGTGCGCAGATGGCAAAGTTTTTACTAGAGCTTTATGGTAGCGACAAATGCGTTGGTTTGGTTGATAGAAACAGTTTTGAATTTAAGTTAAGCGAGCCGATGTTTACTCATGTTTTTAAGTAAATTTAAAAAGGAGTGAAATTTAACTTTAAACTTCACTCCTAACAAAGTTTATCTAAGCATTTTGATATTTGCTTTGGCGCGAAGTTTGTTGAAGTATTCGCTTA
>JAUNLC010000005.1:0-20582 GCA_030532465.1 Campylobacter sp.
ACAAACTGCATGGTAGATCTTTTAAAATCAAGCTTATGCATCCGACCCTTAACCTCTCAAACTAAAATGCATCGTATTTTATCATTATTTTACTTAAAAGAAATTATTAACTAAATATTAAAATAATATTTTCTTTAAAAGAGCTAAAGCAAATCCTATCAAAATAACCGCACATAAGTAGTTTGCCCACTTCATAAATTTCGGCGAGATAAATTTCGAGCTTTTAAAAATCACAAAAGGCATAATAGTTATCCAAAGAGTTATCGCGACTATAAGACCCAAGACCACAAGCCAAGAGTGCTCGTTAAAACTATTTGTAAATGTCGCCACGCTAAGCCAAAATCCTATCGTGTAAGGATTACTCAAGGTTGCAAACAATCCCTTGGTGTAGTTTTTTACAAATTTAACTCTGCTTGGCTCTGTTTTTATATTTTTTTCTGGACTAAATTCCGCACTTGCGCCCTTAAATATAAGCCAAGCTATAAAAACAAGATAACAAATTCCAAAAATTCCAACCGCTTTTAAAACGGTCTCATTTTGCAAGTATTCTAAAATTCCAAAGCTAAGCAAAAGCAGATAAAATACGTCCGCACTCATCGCGCCAAGCCCTATGGCAAAAGCACCAAAATAAGATCTAAGCGCAGCAGTCATTATCATGATATTGATAGGTCCAAGTGGAACAGCTGCGGAAAATCCAAGCAAAAGCCCTTGCAAAAATGCACCCATTTAAATTAAACCTTTATTTTTAAGAAAAAGCGGTAAAAATAGATTTCAAAACCTCGCCGCGACTCGCAAACATGTTAAAAACTCTTAAAGCCTTATTATCTTGGCTCCAAAACCGCCTTGATTTGGCGGCGCGTCAAAAAACTCCTTAACGCTAGGATGAGTTTTTAAGAAATTTTTAACCGCGTAAGCAAGCTTGCCCGTGCCGATTCCGTGAAATACGCTAACCTCATCAAAGCCCATTATAAGGCTATCGGAGATAAATTTATCCAGCCGCTCTATAGCCTCATCGGCTCTTAGTCCGTGTAGATCAAGCGTAACGCTAGCGGTTTTTGGCTTTTGCACCTTTAAATTTACGCCCGATTTTGCCGCGCTAGGAGGCTGGTTACCGCTTTTTTTAAGCATTTTTATCGGCACTCTAAGCTTTACTCCGTCGGTTTGTATCGTAGCGTCATTTTTGCTAAGAGCCACAACTACGCCTTTTATCTTATTATATTTTACGTTATCGCCGATTTTTAGCTCTATTTCGGTTAAAATTTCAGGCTTAACGATGGATTTTTTAGCCTCGTTGGCTCTGTTTAAAGCGCGCTGTTTTTCTTTCGTATCGTCTAAATTTATAGCCCTTCTAGCCTCGTTTATCGCCTTAAAATACTCCCTTTCAAGCCTTGTTATCGTCTCTTGCTCTCTTATCTCGTTTTGCTCTTTTTGTTCTTTTAAACTCTCTATAAGCGCGTCAAGCTTTTGCTCTTTGTTGGCGGTTGATTCAAGCCTTTCTTTTAGTTCAACCTCCAAATTTAGAGTCTTAGTTATGACCTCGTTTAAATTTTCTTTATCTTCACCGTAAATTTTCTTCGCTTGTGCGACTAAATTTGCAGGTATCGCGTATCTCGCTGCCGTTTCAAAGGCGTATGATTTGCCAATAGTGCCTTTTAAAAACTCAAATTTAGGGCGCGAATTCTCCTCGTCATAAAGCGCTGCTATGAGCTCAACCTCGCTATTTTTAGCCAGCAGCATGGCAAGTCGCTTATGGTGAGTGGTTATTATCATCTTTATATCGTTTGCGATTAACCGCTCAATCATCACGCTATAAAGACTCGCAGCCTCTTCAAAGTCCGTTCCAAGCTCTATCTCATCAATTCCTATAAGCAAATTTTTCTTATTAAAAAGCTTTGAAAAATGAAGCATCCGTCCGGCAAAAGTAGATATATCGTTTTTGACGTTTTGCGGATCTTCGATGATGGTATCAAACTCTTTAAAGCTTCCGATACGAGAATTTTTGGCATCTATCTTCATAGGCAAAAGATATTTGGCTAAAAAGGCTACGCAGATGATAGATTTTAAGAGCATCGACTTACCGCCCGCGTTTACGCCCGTTATCAAAAGCACTTTTTTGCAAAAATCCACGCTTATGCTCTTTGGATTTTTAAGCGCGGGATGGGCGAAATTTTTGATTATGATATTTGACGAGCCGTCGCTTAAAACAAATTCATAATCCAAGCTTCTAGCCATCAAAACCCTTGCGCTATAAGCATCAAATATATCAAAGGCCGAGTTTATAAATTTTAAAAAGAGCAAATTTTTATGCATCACGCCGCTCATGAGCTTGCAGTGCTCGTATATTATGAGCTCTTTTTTATCCAGCAGCTCGCTTTGCTCCTTTTTAAGCTTCTCTATATTTGCAGGCACGACGTAAAAGTATCCGCCCGAGCTTCTTGCGATGACGGTTCCTTTTAGCACATGGTTAAATCCGCCTCGCACTAGCAAAGCCTCTTGAGAGCTTACATAGTGCACCTGAGTATCGACAAGATAAGGAGTGATTGATTTTGAGTAGATAAGACGCTTAAGATCAGAGTCAATCTGCGCTTTTTTGGCGTTAAACGCGGCTTTTATGCCGGCTAATCTCTCATCAACCTCATCTTTTAACTCTCCATCCTTATCAAAAGAATTCGCTATTTTTAAGACTGCGGCGGGAATTTCTATCTTATCCAGCCACTCGCCAAGACGTTTTTCAAATTTAAGCGATTTTAGATACAAAAAATAGTTTATAATCTTAGCAAATTCGTAAATTTCGCTGATATGAAGCGTAGCTTGTTTGCTTAGTCTAATAAGCGCGTCGTCTAAATTTGCAACCTGCGTAGGCTCTTTAAACACGACATCCGAAAGCTCTAAAATTTTCTCATAGTGAAGCCTGCTGTCACCCTGCATAAAAAGCGGTTTTTCGCGCGCTAAAAAAGAGTTAAATTTGGTTATATATTCGCTTAGATCAAGAGCAAGAAGCAGTTTATCCACTTATTTCGCCTCGCACTTATCTATTTCGATAATGACGCTGCTAAGCTCTTTAAATTCGCGCTTTGCAACAAAGGAGCTTGTGCCAAACTCGTAGTTAAATTTTTTATTGCTAACCTCAAATTCGCCGCATTTTAAAATTTTGCCTTGATTAAATGAGCTTAAAAGTTCGCGCTTTTTTGCTTGACTCTCTTCAAATGCGCTCTCGTAAATATAAGCCAAAGAGCCCAAAACTACCACAATGACGGCTATTAAAATTTTAGATTTTTTGCTAATTTTCTCATCGCTCACGCTAAAGAGCAAAATCGCAACCAAAATAACTACTAAAGCAAGTATAAATCTCATCAAATTCCCCTTAACTGATATGTGATATCGCCTGCGCCAAAGCCTACCACAAGCCCGTCATCAAGCAAGTTTTTAACTCCGAATTCATCAAAAAACACTATGCTGTCGCCGTCTCTACTAACGTGCGTAGTCATGATCGGATTATACTCTTTAAACTCCTCTTTCATATCTACTTCGATAGGCTCTTCGCCCGCCGCATAAACAGGCAGTATAACAAGCTCGTCAATGCCTTTAAAACACTCTTTAAAGCCTTGCAAATTTGCACTTAGGCGAGTGTAGCGGTGAGGCTGAAATATCGCAGTGATCTTTGAAATTCCAAGTAGCTTTGCGTATTCAAAGACTGATTTTAGAGTAGCTTTTATCTCGGTTGGATGGTGCGCGTAATCATCAATAAGCACAAATTTCCTACTTGCCGTAAGTATATCAAAGCGCTTTTTTATCCCTTTAAAGTTCATCAAATTTTCACGAATCGAGCTTAAAGATACCTCGTTAATCGCCGCTAAAATCGCAAGACTGGCGTCGATTGCGATATGCTCACCCATGCCAAGGACTTCAAATTTGCCTAAATTTTTAAGATTAAAGGTAGTATATGGCACAAAATCCCTTACAATCATCGTCATTTCGGTTATATCGGTGCTTGGATTTAGCCTGATAGCGTCAAATTTAAGCGTGCTTAAAAACTCATCTTCGGCATTTATCACGCGAATTTTAGCGCGCTCCAAAAAGCCTCTGTAAGCTGCATAAAATCTCTCAAGGTCGTATTCGTAGTGTTCCATATGCTCAGGCTCCGCGTTTGTTACGACGGCTAGATATGGGTTTGAGTTAAGAAAGCTAGAGTCGCTCTCATCGGCTTCAAAGATGACGTTTTCGTGCGTGTTATACTTCATGTTTGAGTTAAACTGCTTTGATATGGCGCCAATTATCACCGATCCCTCAACAAGGCTTGAAAGCATGGCTGAAGTAGTACTTTTCCCATGCGCTCCGGCTACGGCAAATACGCGTTTGCCTTCAAGTACCATAGGCAAGGCCTCTTTTCTGGAAAGACACTTTATGCCTCGCTTTTTAGCTTCGATCAGCTCTATGTTATCCTCTTTGATCGCAGCCGAATAGATAACAAAATCCTGATCATCAATCGCGTCTTTTGAGTGCGGAGTTATAACCTTAATGCCTTGCTTTACAAGCTCTTTTGTGGTTACGCTCTCTTTTATGTCGCTACCGCTTATGGTGTAGCCTTTTTCGTTTAAAAAGCGGGCGATAGCCGATATGCCTATACCGCCGATACCGATAAAATGAACTTTTCTCAAAATTTGACCTTAACTTAAATTTTTAAATTTGATTATATCCAAAAGGAGCTTAGAGATATCGCTTAGCTTTTTGATTTGGCGGTTTTAGTTAGGTTGTAACTCTCATCGATAAGGTCAAAAACCGCCTCATCCGAAATATCGCTGCTTAAATTCACGCTTATCCAGTGCTTTTTATTCATATGATACGCCCCAAATATTCGCTCATCATCTCTTAGCAGGCTTGCAAGATCGGGTCTGCACTTTAAATTTAAGATAAAAGTTTCGCCCTCTTTTTTAAGACCAAGTTTTTTATACTCAACCTTTAAAAGCAGACAAAACCACTTGGCGTTTTGCTCGTGACGAAATATAGCGTGATCGGGGTAGCGCTCAAAAACTTTTTCGTTTTTAACTCCGAATTTATCGCTTATGTATTCAAAAACGGTTTTTGGTTGCATTTGGTTTTATCACTCTTTCATAAAAGCTTTTATTTAAAGATAGACTTATCAAATTTACCAGCCAAGAAGCTTTCTATCTTGCTTATCTCATGCTCGCTAAATTTACTACTATCGATCAAAATCGCTTGCTTTGCGCCAAATATCAGCGCAAAACCGTCTTTTAGCCTGTGAATTTTTGAAATTTGAGAGTATTTAAGCCCAAGAGCAAAGTCACCTTCGCTCATATAAATTTTATCGCTAAATTTAAGCCGCGTTTCATATCTGTTGCCGTCATGGATCGCATCATAGCCTTGTTTGATCGCATTTAACGTCATTTTTGGAGTTAAATAGATGATAAATATCCCCATAAAAATCACCGCTACCGCAGCGCTTAAAATGCCTACTTCAAACATGTCAAACTCATCTTTTACCCAAAAAAGTAGCGACATAGAACATATCGCAAATATGATAGCAAAGGAAATTTGCCTTATTTGACCTCTTGTTATCGTGCTCACATACTGCTTTAAAAGCTCGTCACTAACGTCAAATTTGCACTCAAATTCGCTTTGCATCCAGACTCCGTTTGTGCGCCTTATTTTGGAAGCTTAAATTTACGCAAATTTAACTCTCCGCTACTCATATCAAGATAGTAAAGCAGGTCTTTTTGCACGTTTAGTCCCGCAAGATATCTAAGGGCTAAGTTTGCCTGAAAGCTTGCGATAAACATAACTATAGGCGCAGCGATGCCTGCCGGCTTGATATCTGAAACCGCAAAGGCAGAGGTTAAAGAGGCCTTATCAAACAAGCACACTTGACCGTGAAAGCTCTCAACCGAGCCGTAAAGCCAAGGCACGCTCAAGCTCTTTGCGTATTCGTCGATAGCGGCTCTTGTTTTTAGATTATCGGTTGCATCGATGATAAGATCAAATTTAAGCCCTTTAGCCGCAAATTCGTCAAATTTGCAAGCATGCACCGTTATCTTTACTCCGTCATATCTCCTTTCAAGACGATTTTTAAAAATTTCGGCCTTAAATTTGCCCTCATCGCCCATATCAAAAAGAATTTGGCGGTGGATGTTATGGACACTTACTTCGTCGAAATCAACAATGTGAATTTCGCCTATCCCGCTTGAGCTAAGCGCGTATCCAAGCGAGCTTCCAAGCCCGCCTGAGCCGATGATGGCTATCTTTTTATCCGCTAAACTCGCTTGAGTCTCTTCGCCCCAAAGCTGAATTTGCCTGTGAAAATAGTTCATATAAGCTTCCTTTTGTTTATTATCAAGTTAAATTGCCAAAGATTTCTTGCTTTCAAAACCTCTTTTTTATCAAGCTTTGCAAGTAGCATCTCCTCGTTTTTGCCAAGTCTAGCCTCGATCTCGCCAAAGGGATTTATCAGCATGCTATCGCCGTAAAATTTCCACTGCTCGTCGCTTGATTTGTGATTTCCCACGCGATTAACCCTAAGGACATAAACTCCGTTTGTAAAGGCTCGCGTCTTTAAGAGCTGCTCCCATCTCGACTCGCTAAAAAAAGTGCAAGCCGATGGCACAAGCACCGCATCGACCCGCTTTTTCATCATGTACGCCCAACACGCGTCAAAATGCGCCTCATATCCAAACATCAGACCAAATTTCAGCCTATCGTGCGTAAAGGTTAAAAACTCCAATTCGCTCTCGTTTTCGCTCGAATTTGCAAAGAATTTATCCTCATTCCAGTGAGAATACGGCATCAAAATTTGCTGTTTCAAAAATTTAGTTCCCGCAGGGCTAAATTTAGCGACAACCTTGACAAATTCCTTACCCTTAACTAAAACCATAGGCGCAACGATGATGATGTCGTATTTTTTGGCAAATTTTATCAAAGACTCTTTTTTTCTCTCGCTTTGTTCCTTAACCATGCTCTTTGGCATGCTCTCAAGTTCCTTAAAAAAGCTATTTAGCACGTATTCGCCAAGCACCACAAGCCTTGTGTCGTTATCCGAGCACATCTTAAAATAATAATCAAGGCGCGAGTCGCTCATGGGTTGGGTTGGAAGCTGAAGTGCACAGATACTACTCATCGGCGATCTCCTTTATCTGAAGTTTGGCGTTTTGTAAAATTTCAGCAGCCTCCTCAAGTAGCTTTTTGCCCTCTTTGTGAAGCTTTACGCTTTGCTCTAGGCTTAACTCTTCTTTATTTAACCGCTCTAAAATTTCATTTGCCTTTATAAGCTTTGATTCAAAATTATCCTCTTTTAAATTTTCATCATTTTGCATCTAAAACCCTTTTTACGTATTTTTCAAATTTATCAACCTCGACCAAAAACGCGTCATGCCCGTAGCTGCTGTTTATCTCGATATATTCGCACTCGCAAGCTCTCTCAAGTTTGGCAAGCTCATCGGCCATCTCCTTCATACAACTTGGCGGAAAGAGTATATCGCCGCTAAATGAGATGAGAGTAAGCTTGGCTTTGATTTGCAAAAGAGCGTCGCCAAGACTATCATAATGCCTCGTGCAGTCAAAGATATTCATCATCTTAACGATATAAAGATAACTTAACGGATCAAATCGCTTCGGGAAATTATGCCCGTTATACTCCATATATCTATCTACTTGAAAGCGTCCCGTAAGCTCGTAAAGTCCGTCTGTTTCGACATAGTTTCTGCCAAATTTGCTCTGCATCGACTCGGGACTTAAAAAGCTGATATGCCCCGCCATCCTGCCAAGCGCCATACCAAGAAGCCCGCTCTTGGCGATATCATTTGGATCGTATTCGCCGTTTTTAAACTCCTTGTCGCGTAAAATTCCTTCAATCGCGATTTTATTAAAAGCGATCGCCCAAGGCTTGGTCTGATAGGTGCTTGCCATGATTATGACATTTTTTGCAAAATTTGGAAATTCGATCGCAAAACAAAGCGCTTGCATACCGCCAAGACTGCCGCCTATAACCGCATGAGCTTGTTTTATGCCAAGCCTTTCAAAGAGCTTCATCTGGGCTTTTACCACATCGCTTATTGTTAAAACAGGAAAGCGCAAACGATACTGCTTGCCTGTGCTTTTTTCGATACTAAGCGGATTTGTCGAGCCGAAATTTGAGCCCAAGATATTTACGCAGATAACAAAAAATTTATTTGTATCAACCGCCTTGCTCTCGCCTATAAAACTATCCCACCAGCCCGGTTTTTGGTCGTTTTCATAAGTTCCTGCCGCATGATGAGAACCCGTAAGCGCATGACAGATAACAATGACGTTGCTTTTATTTTGATTTAATTTCCCGTAGGTTTCATAGACAAGCTTAAAATTTGAGAGGATACGACCGCTCTCAAGATAGAGCGGTTCGTTAAATTCCTCGCTACCTGTCTTTAAATTTAACACTAATTGACTTTATAATTCGGCGCTTCGTGCGTGATAACTACGTCGTGAACGTGGCTTTCTTTAAGTCCCGCACTTGTTATCTCGACAAATTCGGCCTTTTCTTGAAGTGTAGGTATATCTTTAGAGCCGCAGTATCCCATAGCGCTTTTTAATCCTCCAAGAAGCTGATGAACTACGTCTTTTATGCCTCCGACGTATGGCACGCGCCCCTCTATGCCTTCAGGCACCAGCTTATCCTGTGCGGTTCCTTCTTGAAAATATCTATCCGAGCTTCCCTTGCTCATAGCGCCTATCGAGCCCATGCCGCGGTAGGTTTTGTATTGGCGTCCTTGAAAGGTTATAAGCTCGCCCGGGCTTTCATCGCAACCTGCAAGCAAGCTTCCTACCATGATACTGCTCGCACCTGCGGCAAGCGCTTTAGCAAGATCTCCCGAATACTTGATACCGCCGTCTGCGATGACGGGAACTCCGTATTTCTTAGCTTCATTTGCGCAATCATCAATAGCTGAAATTTGAGGCACGCCAACGCCCGCTACAATTCTTGTAGTACAAATAGATCCTGGACCAATTCCAACCTTTATGCCGTCAGCTCCCGCCTCCACTAAGTCTTTAACCGCGGCAGGATTAGCGATATTTCCCACCACGACATCAACTTTAAAATTCGCTTTTATCTCTTTAAGTGTGTCTATAATGCCCTTTGTATGCCCGTGAGCCGAATCCATAACTATAGCATCGACTCCCGCTTCTACAAGCGCTCTTGCTCTATCGATCTGCCCTACCCCGATAGCCGCGGCCACTCTAAGCCTGCCGTAGCTATCTTTGTTGGCATTTGGATACTCTTTACGTTTTTTAAGATCTTTTATAGTGATAAGTCCTTCAAGATGTCCGTTTTTATCCACTATAGGAAGTTTTTCTACTCTGTTTTGGCTAAAAATTTTCTCCGCATCATCAAGAGTGCAGCCCTTTGGAGCCGTGATCAAAGGAGCTTTTGTCATGCGGTCTTTAACCAAAATTTTAGGATCCGTTTCAAAGCGAAGATCGCGGTTTGTCAGAATTCCTATAAGTTTGTTCGCTTCATCCACCACAGGCACGCCTGAGATATGAAGATCGGACATAAGCGCCCAAGCTTCGCCTACCGTGGCATCTGGCTTTATAGAGATAGGATCGATGATAACTCCGCTTTCGCTCTTTTTAACACGCCTTACCTCGCGCACTTGAGAGGCAACGTCCATGTTTTTATGTATGACGCCTATGCCTCCAAGGCGAGCCATCATGATAGCCGTTCTATGCTCCGTAACAGTATCCATAGCGGCTGAAATAAGAGGGATATTTAAAGTGATATTTTTGCTAAAAATCGTCTTTACACTAACGTTTTTAGGCAAAATTTCAGAGTATTGCGGAACTAAAAGCACATCCTCAAAAGTAAGAGCTCTCTTAACTATCTTCATTTTTATCCTTTTATTAAATTCTCTAAACTATAAGCTCCATCAAGTAGCGTCTGCTCGTCCCAAGCCCTGCCTATAAGTTGAGCCGAGACATTAAGTCCGTTACTAACTTTTGCAACGGGCACGGATATCGCAGGAAGGCCTGCCAAATTTACGCTGATCGTGTAGATATCGGATAGATACGCCTTAAGCGGATCGGATAGTTCGCCAAATTTGCAAGCCGTAGTCGGAGAAACCGGCATAAATATCAGATCGCACTCGTTTAAAATCTCTTCATAGCGCGCTTTAGTGTAGGCTCTTGCCTTTTGAGCTTTGATGTAATAAGCGTCGTAATATCCGCTGCTAAGCACGAAGGTTCCTAGTAAAATTCTTCTTTTTACCTCATCGCCAAAACCTTCGCTTCGCGACTTGATGTAAAGCTCTTTTAAATTTTTAGCCTCTGCGCGTCTGCCGTATCTTATACCGTCAAATCTGCTTAAATTTGCGCTCGCTTCGGCGGTTCCTATTATATAATATGTCGCTATGTCGCACTTTGAGTTCTCTAAATTTTTATAAACTATCTTGTGTCCGTTTGATTTTAAGATATCAATTGCTCTTAAAAGCTCTCTTTTGGTCTCTTCGCTTGCTTCATTTACGTAGTTTTCTATAACGCAAATAGTTAGTTTTCGCTCGCCGTTTAAATTTTCGCTTACTTTTTTATACTCTATATTTGCGCTTGTGCTGTCTTTTTCATCGTGTCCCGCGATGATATCATAAAGTATCGCAGCGTCTTCTACGTTTTGGGTTATAGGACCTATTTGGTCTAAACTGCTTGAATAAGCTCCAAGTCCGTATCTGCTAACGCGTCCGTAAGTGGGTTTAAAGCCCACGCATCCGCAAAATGCGGCAGGCTGACGAACGCTACCGCCCGTATCGCTTCCAAGCGCGGCTATGGCTATACCGCCGCCAACCGCAGCCGCCGAACCGCCGCTACTTCCACCCGCAACGCAAGCGTGATTTAGCGGATTTAGTGTTTTGCCGTAAAAGCTGCTTTCCGTCGTATTTCCCATCGCAAATTCGTCCATATTGGTGCGTCCAAAAGGAGCTAAATTCGCCTCTAAAAGCTTTTCTATAACGGTTGCGTTATAAGGCGCGATGTAACCTTGTAAAATTTTAGAGCAAGAAGTTATACTCCAGTCCTTTACTTGAATATTATCTTTTATCGCGATAGGAATACCTTCGCCAAGTTTTGATATCGGCAAATTCGCAAGCTGCTCTACATAAGCTCCAAGTTTTTTCTCGGCTATTATTTTAGCTTCCAGCTCGCCTCTTAAAGCCTTAATCTCCTCATTTGAGAGCTTTAACGCCTCTTTTAAACTTATCATCTGTTTTCCTTAAATTTATTTACTAAAACTATCCCAACGCCGATCACGCAGAGTATAATTGCGATCGTAATAACTACAACGCTAAAGCTCATCGGCTCAGAGAGCATTTTTTAAGACCTTTTCACATCTAGGGCAGGTTTCTCCATCGTGTTTAGCGCTAAATTTCCAACATCTCGGGCACTTAAATTTATTTGACAGCACGAGCTTAAATTTATCGTGTCCGATCTCAAATTCAGCCAAACTATCTTTTTCATCAAGGCTTTCGATCTCGCTTACCATATACCAGTCGGTTATCTCGCTCAAATCCTCGCTTAGGATAGAATTTGAGCTGGTTTGAAGCGCTAACTCAAGGGTTGATTTGATCTTTTTATCCTTTTTAAGCGCGTCTATTAACTCAAAAAACTTCTCTCTACTTGCTATTAACAGCTCATCATCAACCTCAAATTCAAACTCTATTGGCTCATATTCAAGATCAAAAGCGTCCTTCGCTCCGTTTTTAACGATCTCTGGCACATAGTCCATAACCTCATCGACCGTATATGTAAGAGTCGGCGCGATAAGCGGCAAAAGCGCTCTTGTGATGATAGCCATAGCGCTTTGAGCCGATCTTCTGCGATCGCTGTCTATCTCGTCACAATACAGCCTGTCTTTACAAATATCAAGATATATGCCTGAAAGATCAGCGCTTAAGAAATTCATAAGCACGCTAAAGCCTTTTGAGAAATCGTAATTTCTAAACGCCGCTTCAACTTCGCCAAAAGCGCGTTTGGCACGGCTTAATATCCACTTATCAAGGATATTAAAATTTGAAGTTTCCAAGTCCTGCAAATCATTTACGTTTGCAAGTAAAAATCTTATCGTGTTTCTTATCTTGCGGTATTGTTCGCTAACTTGCTTTAGGATATTATCGCTTATTTTTAGATCGCTTGCATAGTCGCTTAGCGCAACCCAAAGACGCAAAATTTCAACTCCGTAAGTTTTGATAACGTCTTGAGGAGCTACGACATTGCCCTTGCTCTTACTCATCTTTTGACCATTCTCATCGACGGTAAAGCCGTGAGTTAAAACGCTCTTATAAGGCGCTTGTCCCTCAATAGCGCAACTTAAAAGAAGCGAGCTTTGAAACCAGCCTCTATGCTGATCGCTACCTTCTAAATACATATCGGCTTGATATCCGCCCGCTTCGTAATCTCCGCTTTTAAGCACGGCAGACCATGTGCTTCCGCTATCAAACCAAACATCAAGGATATCTGTAACTTTTTCTAAATTTTTAGGATCGTATTTGGAATTTGGCGCTAGAAGCTCTGAAATTTCCATATCCCACCAAGCATCGGCTCCTTTTTCTTCAAAAATTTTAGCCACGTGCTCTAAAACGTCCTCGTCAAATATCGGCTCTTTAGTATCTTTATGTCTAAAAAAGGCAATCGGCACGCCCCAATCTCTTTGGCGAGAGATGCACCAGTCAGGGCGATTTGCAACCATTAGCCCTATCCTTCTAGCTCCGCTTGCAGGGTAAAATTTCACCTTTTCTATCTCGCTTAAAGCAACCCCTCTTAAGGTTTTGCCGTCTATCTTTGGCTCGTCCATAGCTATAAACCACTGCTTGGTAGCGCGGTAAATCACAGGCTTATGCGTCCTCCAGCAAAACGGATAGGAGTGGGTAAATTTGCTAACCTTAAGCAGATCATCGCCTAAAATTTCTAAAATTTTCTCGTTTGCCTTAAAGATATGCATGCCGATTAGCTCGTCTAAAACGTCCTCGCGAAATAGCTTTTTTACTCTAAGCGTAGCGTCATAAAGTCCTGATTCATCAACCGGCATGATAACCTCTATGCCGTATTTAAGACAGATATGATAATCATCCTCGCCGTGTCCCGGAGCGGTATGAACAAGACCTGTTCCGCCGTCCATAGTAACGTGATCTCCAAGCAAAAATCTAGACTTTCGGCCGTTTAGGGGATTTATCGCGTGCAGATTTTCAAGCTCTTTGGCATCAAACTCTTTTAAAATTTCACCCTTCGTAAGCCCCTCTTTAACGAGCTCTTCGATCATCTCTTTGGCAAATATTAAATTTTCAGCCGTAACTACGTATTTTTCATTCGGATTTAGGCTTATCGCCTGATTTGCAGGCAAGGTCCAAGGAGTGGTAGTCCAGATAACGGCTCTTGCCTCTTTAACTCCAAGTTTTTTTAAAGCCTCCTCGCCAAGTTTAAAAGCCACATAGATACTATAATCCTCTTTGTCCTCATACTCGACTTCCGCTTCCGCAAGGGCTGATTTAGCCGCCCAACTCCAATAAACAGGCTTACTTCGCTCTATCAAAAGTCCGCGTTTGGCAACCTTGCAAAGAGCCTTGTAAATTTCGGCCTCAAATTTAAATTTCATCGTAAGATACGGATCGTCCCAGTCGCCGACTACGCCAAGATCCTTAAATCCGTCCTTTTGTATCTGTATAAACTCTCTTGCATGCTCCCTGCAAAGCTCTCTGATCTGCGTAGTGCTCATGCTTTTCTTTTTTTCGCCTAGCTTTACCTCTACTTGCTGCTCTATCGGCAAACCGTGGCAGTCCCAGCCCGGAGTGTAGCGGATAGATTCGCCAAAGAAGTAGTGAGTCTTAGTGATGATGTCTTTTAGGGTTTTGTTAAGTGCGTGTCCTATGTGAAGATTGCCGTTTGCATACGGAGGACCGTCGTGAAGGTTAAAGCTCTTTTTGGCTTTTTCTCTTTTGGTTTTCATCTTTGAGTAGATGTCGCGCTTTTCATACCAGCCTTTTAGCCTATCCGGCTCATTTTGCGGAAGGTTGCCGCGCATAGGAAATTCCGTATTCGGAAGCAGAAGCGTATCTTTATAATCCATCTTTTAACCTTGTTTTTAAATTTGCAAATTTTATCTAAGCAGTGATTAAAGGCTTCTGAAAATAGAGGCTAAGCGCAAAAATTTAGCCTATTTTTTGTGATATAATTTCAAAACTTAAGGAGGTTTTTATGAAAAACGCACTTTTGATAATCGGAGAGGATTTAAGCATAAATTCGGCCTTTTTAGACTACATCCTATCCTCTTGCAAAGAGCATTTTAAGGAGCTTGGAGAGTTTAGCTTCGTAAATAAAAGCGATAAAGAACTTCCATTTATCATAGAAAATTTATGCCTTAAATTCGACACTTTGTTGATATTTAGCTCGGATGAAAGCTACGCTACGGTGGTTAAAATTTTAGCCACTTTAAGCTCCGATACTTTCGAGCTAAAAGAGCATGAAACTCTTGCACTTAGTAAAGCGATAAAAGTTTCAAAAGATAGCTTTTTGATAAATTTAAACGGCAAAAAGGTAAATTTATTAAAAGCAAATCCGACCCGCAAACTTCCTGAAATTCACATAACTCCGATTAGGGATTTTGAGTATTTTAACCTAATGGATATAGATAAAGAGAGCGCTAAAATCCTGCTTGAGCCTATCGCAAAAACATATGATGTTCAAATTCAAATTTCAGAGATCATCGAAAATTTACTCTTGGTTCGCGCCCAAGCCAATAAATTCGGTCAAACCAAGGGTTTTACACAAAGCGCTATGAATCTCTTTTCAAACAGGATGATTTTGGGTATAAATTTTATCGAGCACATTGCTCAAACCTTAATCAAAAAAGAGCTTAAAATAACCTTCGCCGAATCTTGCACCGCAGGGTTAATCGCGTCAAAATTTGCAGAAATTTCGGGAGCTTCGGCTGCGTTTGACGGCTCGCTTGTGACCTATGCAAACGAGATTAAAACCGAATGGCTTGGAGTTAGCAAAGATATATTTGAAACTTACGGAGCCGTAAGCGAGCAGTGCATAAAAGCTATGTTAAGCGGAGCCATTCGCTCAAGCGGGGCTGATTTTGCCTTAGCCGTTAGCGGTATAGCAGGTCCCGCAGGAGGAAGTGAGAGTAAGCCCGTAGGAACGGTATTTGTAGGGGCTTTAAGCAAAAGCGGCAAAATCCTGATAGACAGGCTAAATTTAAAGGGAAACAGAAACTATATAAGAGAGCAAAGCGCCCTGCATGCTTATGCCTGCTTGCTGCGTCTTGCTCCGGAAATATTTTTTGAGTGAATTTTATTTAGTATAAGGGGTCGGCTCGTAACCTTGTCTTATCAAAGAGCCCATTCCGCCGTTTAAATTTATGATATTAAGATTATCCGAATCAATCATCCTAGCGGCGTTAAAGCTTCTGTTGCCGCTTCTGCAAATCAGAGCGATAGGCTTTTTAAGATCAAAATTTTCGCCAAGCTCCTTTAGGAATTTCTCCTTGTCGTAAGGATCAAAAGTGATAAGCTTAGCGCCCTTGATAGTGCCTGTTTGATACCACTCCATAGGAGTTCTGATATCTATTATCTGCTCATAGTTTTTTATATTTTCAGGCGTAACATTTACCGTTTCGATCTTGGCAAAAACCACAGATAAAACAGCGCACAATAAAAACAATTTTTTCATATGAATTCTCCTTTTAAAAGCCGAATTTTACCAGCTAAAGCTTAAATAAATTTTTAAAAACAAACAAGAGATTTGAGCCATCGCAAGCTTTATTTAACAGATAAATTTTGCAAACATAAATTCAATTTCGGCTATTTATGATAATTAATATTATAATAAGAAATAGATGATACTATTACAAAAAAATATCATTTTAAAGGATACATATGAAAAAAAGTTTATTGGCTTTAGGCTTACTAGCCGGCTTTGCACTTGCGGCCGAGGTGAATATATATTCAGCTAGGCACTACGATGCGGATAACGAGATATACAAGCTCTTTGAGCAAAAAACAGGTATCAAAGTAAACGCCACTCAGGCAAAACCGGGTGAGCTTATCAAAAAGCTCGAAGTTGAGGGCGCAAGCTCTGCGGCGGATATTTTTATCGCGGCTGATGTCGGAAATTTCTACACCGCAAAAGAAAAAGGGTTGTTTCAGCCTGTTAAATCCGAATTTTTAGAAAAAACCGTCCCTTCTCAATACAGAGATAACGACAATCAATGGTTTGCTATCTCAAAAAGAGCTAGAATTATAGCTTACGACAAGAGAGATTTTGATCCAAGCGGGATTAAAAACTACGAAGATTTAGCTAAACCAGAGCTTAAAGGCAAGCTTTTGATAAGAAGCGCAACGGCTGCTTATAGCAAATCCCTTCTTGGCTCAATCATCGCAAACGACGGAGTAGAGGAAGCTAAAAAATGGGCGCAAGGCACGCTTAAAAACCTTGCTCGCGATCCAAAAGGCGGAGATAGGGATCAAGCTAAGGCGATCTTTGCCGGAGAGGGCAAAGTAGCGGTAATGAATACTTACTACATCGGACTTATGCTAACTTCTCCAAAACCTGAAGATGTAGAGGCCGCTAAAATTCTTGGCGTTATATTCCCAAACCAAGACGGAAGAGGCACTCACGTAAACATAAGCGGTATAGCTCTTACAAAAGCAGCTAAAAACAAAGAAAACGCAGTTAAATTTATGGAATTTATGCTAACTCCCGAGGTTCAAAAGATACTTGCCGGCATCAACTACGAATACCCTGTAAACAAAGAAGTCGAGCCAAGCGAGGTTATCAAGGCTTTTGGAAAATTCAAAGAGGATACTACTCCGCTTTATAAAGTCGGTGAAAATATCAAAGAGGCCGTTAAAATTTACGATATGGTCGGCTGGAAATAGTGAATATCAAATTTTGGGCGATTCTCGTCGCCCTTATTATTTTAATCCCAATTCTTAGCATATTTGTTGAAATTTCTTTTGGTGATTATTCGTTACTGAGTCACTTTTTTGAGTATCTTTTCTTAAGGTATGTTCAAGGAACATTTTACGTTGCTTTCGGGGTTTTGGCTCTTAGCATATTGATAGCGACTATCTCGGCGTGGATCGTAGCAAACTACAAATTCCCGCTATCAAATTTCTTTGAATATGCCCTAATGCTCCCGCTTGCGATACCGGCTTACATATTTAGCTTTTGCTACGTCGGGATAATGGAATACGGAGGATATTTTCATAAAATTTTCGGCGTTAGGGTCGAATTTATGAATATCTACGGAGCGATTTTCGTCCTATCGCTCTCGCTTTATCCGTATATATACATGTTTGCTAAAACATCGTTTAAAACGCAGTCGCAAACACTTTTTGACACTTGTAAAATTTACAAACTATCGCAGTTTCAAATTTTTTATAGGGTGGCTATCTTTCTTTCTCGTCCCGCAATTATAGGCGGAGCGATGCTGGTTCTCATGGAGACTCTTAGCGATTACGGCACGGTGGCTTACTACGGCGTTGAAACCTTTAGCGCGGGAATTTTTAAACTATGGTTTGATATGGGGGATTCATACTCCGCTTCGGTGCTTGCGGCGATGCTTATGGTTTTTGTCTTTATCATCATGATATTTGAACATATTAACAAAAACTCCAGACGATATAGCTTTAACACACATAATACCTCAAAGCTTACAACTAAGATTAAGCTGGGCAAATTCGGCTCACTCTTCGCTTTTATCTGGTGCTTTATCGTATTTTGCCTTGCCTTTTTGTTTCCGTTTATCTGGCTTGCATATTGGAGCTTTAAGACCATAGGCTCTTTTAGATTTGAATTTGTTCAAATGGCCTTTAACTCGCTTCTAATGGCGGTAATAAGCGCGGTTTTGATAACAGCCGTAAGCTTTTTTCTGGTCTTTTCTACGCGCATTATTAAAGATAAAAAGCTAAACACCTTTTTACTTAAAACAACCTCGCTTGGCTACGCCCTACCCGGAGCTAGCATAGGGCTTTGCGTCATGATAGTATTTGGCTTTTTTGATAGAAATTTCGGCTTTCAGCTTCTTTCGACAAGCTTTGCGGTGCTGATTTTTGGATATGTGGTTAGATTTTTGGCAACTTCTATTTATGCGGTTGAGAGCGGATACTCCAAAATTCCAAGCAGCATAGATGATGCGAGTTTGCTTTTAAACAGATCTAAATTTAGTCTATTTTTCAAGGTTCATCTGCCGCTTTTGCGCCACTTTTTCTTTCTTTCGTTGATTGTAGTTTTTATAGACATAGTAAAGGAGCTGCCTTTAAGTTTGATACTACGCCCGCTGGGGTTTGAAACTCTTAGCATCAGAGCATTTTTCTACGCTACCGACGAGAGGCTATATGCGGCTGCGCTTCCATCTTTTCTTATAGTTTTACTATCGCTTGTTGCGGTTGGTTGGCTTGAAATAATATCTAGGAAAAAATCATGACAGAAATTTTAAAAATCAAAGGCTTAAATAAAAAATTCGGAAATTTGCAAATTTTAAAAGATATTAATCTAAGCCTAAACGAAGGTGAAATTTTAAGCATTTTAGGAGAGAGCGGGTGCGGTAAAAGCACTCTGCTTAGAATCATCGCGAATTTAGAGAGCAAGGATAGCGGAGAGATAGAGCTGTGCGATGTTTGCGGCGTGGCGATGATGTTTCAAAACTATGCACTTTTTCCGCATCTAAATGTCTATAAAAATATAGAATTCGCCCTTTATAAAATGGATAAAAATGAACGAATAGAGCGTATAAAAGAGCTTTTGGAAAAATTTAAGATAAGCGAACTCAAAGATAAGATGTGCGATCAAATTTCAGGCGGACAAGCCCAAAGAGTCGCCTTTGCAAGAGCCGTAGCCAATAGGGAGAAGCTTTTATTGCTCGATGAGCCTTTTGCAAATTTAGATCACAACCTAAGAAGCAAATTAAGAGTCGAGCTAAGAGAGATGATCAAACAAAACGGTCTAAGCGCGATCATGGTAACTCACGATAAAGAGGATGCCTTTTTGCTAAGCGATAAGATTGCGCTTATAAAAAACGGTGAAATTTTAGATATAAACTCTCCTAAAAATTTATATTTTCACCCAAAAACTCACGAGATAGCGCTATTTTTGGGCGATATGAATTTCGTTGATGAAGATAAGGCAAGAAATTTGCCTACGGAGTTTCAAGATTGGCTTAAAAAGAGAAATTTTATGTTTCGTCCCCAAGAGATAAATCCAGGGCAAAGCTATGAGGCTACGGTAATAAAAGCTCAATTCATAGGCGCATTTTACGAGCTGTTTTTAGAATTTCAAGGTATAAATTTCAAAGCTATAATTAGTTCAAATTTAGACGTAAAAGACAAATTCGGCTTTGATCTAGCCTAAATTTATAAACGAAACAAAAACGCTCTCATTAACTTTATTGATATAGAATTTATCAATCTTAAATACAAAGGATTTGAACATGAAAAATATTTTAATATCTGCAGTAGCTGTATCAATGCTACTTTTTACTGGTTGTTCCGACACTCAAAAAAAAGAGGTCAAAGACAAGGTAGAAACTACAAAAGAGATGGGTGAAAAGGCGATAGATAAGGCAAAAGATGCGGCAAAAGATATGAAAGAAGCTGCAAAAGAGAATACAAATAAGGCTATGGATAAGGGTGCTGAAATGGTTGATAAAGCTAAAGAAAAAGCTGCCGATATAAAAGACGGCGCTAAAGATATAGCTGAAAAAACCGTAGATAAAACCAAAGAGATGGCAGGCGAAGCTAAAGACAAAGCCTCAAGCATGATGGATAGCGCAAAAGAAAAGACAAAAGATACAATGGATGCGGCTAAAGAAAAAGCCGGCGAGATAAAAGACGCAACGGCTGAAAAGATGCAAGACGCAAAAGAGGCTATAAAAGATATGGGTGAAAAAGCGGCAGATAAAGCACAAGAGGGAGTTGATAAGTTAAAACAATAAACTCCTCTGCTACAAAAGGCGGTTACAAACCATAGCCGCCTAAACGCTTAATTAAATTAAACCAAACAAAAACAGCGCTATTAACTTTATTGATATACAATAATCAAAAATTTAAAAGGATTTGTGATGAAAAAAATTCTTATACTTACGGTAATGATAGCGCTAACGCTCATAGGATGTTCCGATAGTCAAAAACAAGATGCTAAAAATGCCGTAGAAAGCACTAAAGATACGATAAATAAGGCGATAGATAAAGGTGCGGATATAGCAAACGAAGCTCTTAAAAAGAGTGAAACCTTAAGACAAAACGCTAAAGATATAACCGAAAAAGCCGTAACAAAGAGCAAAGAGATAGCAAATGAAGCTAAAGATATCGCAAAAGACGTAATAGACACCGCGAAAGACAAGGCAAACGAAATAATGGATAACGCCAAAGACAAAATAGACGATAAAAATAAAGACACATTAGATGACGGGGTTTTAAGAACTTAAAATTTAAATCAAAATTTGTATTTTTATCCGCAAATTTATATTATAAATTCCTTACAACACAACAAATGAGTATTATTAAGAACATACGATTCAAATTAATATCATAGATACAATCAACTTGAGATTATGA
>JAUNLC010000005.1:20682-66056 GCA_030532465.1 Campylobacter sp.
ACGGGTTTGTTTGTAGGCGGCGTGCTTGCGGGCTTTGGTAATAAACCCGGAGTATCGCCGGCAACTGCCATATGGGCTATCGTTCTTGGCATGGGTTCGCTTAGCGTAATTACCGCAATGCTAGGTATTGCAGCACAAAAAACAGGAATGAGCTCTTGGCTCTTATATCAAGATACTCTTACGGTATAAAAGGAGCGAATTTACCTATAACGATAATGGCGCTCTTGACTCTGGGTTGGTTTGCGAGCATTACCGGGATGGTGGGTCAAATTTGGGGCTCTTTTATCGGAAATCCTACCGGCATAACTGTATTTGATCCCGCAAAATATAGGTTATAGCGGTATAGCGCCTATAACGCTTGAAGTATTTTTGTCGTGTTTTATATTCGGCATAGTTTTTACTATAACCGCATATATAGGTATCAAAGCGCTTGAAGCTATAGCTATCCCGATAAGTCCCGTGATCTTAATCATTGCCGTAATAGTAGGATACGGGATGCTTAAAGAAGGCGGAGGGCTAAATGCATTTTTTGAAAAGACAAAAGATATAGGCGGACTTGGGCTAGGAAATGCTATAACCGTCGTAGTTGGAAGTTGGATAGCCGGTGCGGTCATGGGAGTTGATCTATTTAGATTTAATAAATCCGTTAAAGCCGTTATCGCGGGCGTTTTAGCTTGCTTTATATTTACAAACCCTATCTTAAATATAGTAGGTTACATAGGAGCCGTATCTGTCGGACAATTTAACTATGTAGAATGGATGCTAACCAAATCTGTAATGCTAGCTCTAGTTGGAGTTATAGCTTGGACGGCTTCGCTTTGGACCACAAATAATGCCGAGCTTTATTGTAATTCGCTATACACGGGGCTGGTTTTATCATCTTATGGCATAAATTTAGACAGAAGAACTCTTGTTTTAATAGCAGGAGTACTAGGAACCATACTTGGTTCATTGGCCTTTTATCAGATATTTTTTGCTGATTTTATTACAATACTAGGTACATTCGCTCCGCCTCTAGCAGGCCCTATAATAGCCGATTACTATCTGGTAAAAAAGCAAAATTACGACATAGAAGGGTTTGACAAAGAGCCCGATTATCATCCTACGGGTCTGATTTCGTTTATTATCGGTGCGATTCTTGGATTTGTATTTCAATACTTCTTACCTTTACCGTTTAGTTTGCCCTCCGGACTCGTTGCCCTCATAATAACAATCGTTATATATCCGATTATTAAAAATATCATAAGAAAATAAAGGAGATGTTATGAAAAAAGTAATATTAAATGAATTTAGCACTAGAGAGTTGGTTGAAAAATTTAAAAACGGCGAGATAGATAGCGCTATAACCATATTTGGAAGTTGCGAAAGTCACGGATCTCATTTACCGCTTGGTCCTGATCTCTTTGTGCCTGAAGAGATAGCTAAAAGGGCCGCAAGAAAACTTGATAAAACAATCGTGGTGCCGGGCGTTCCGTTTGGAACTTCAATCCACTACAATCAATTTCCGATGTCCATAACGCTTAGGTTTGAAACCACTATCGCAATAGCCGAAGATATGTTTGAAAGTTTAATAAACAACGGCATAAAACATATCATCATATTAAACGGACACGACGGCAACATCCCCGCCCTTGAAATCGCCGCCAGAAAGGTAAAAGATAGACATAAGGAAGCGGTTTTGGTTTTTATACCTGCATGGTGGAATATCACGGGTGCAAGACTTAAAGAAATTTTTGACGTATGGGACGGACTTGGACACGGCGGAGAGGGAGAAACCTCTATAACTATGGCGGTCAAACCAGAATTAGTCGATCTAAAACATGCCAAATGCCAAATGCCAAATGACGTTATAGATATGGGAGAATTTGCAACTATAATCTGGGATATAAAAGAGATAAGCCAAACGGGAGCGACAGGGGATAACACGAAAGCCACTTTAAAAAAGGGCGAAAAAATACTTGATTGCGTTGTAGATTATGCGGTAGATCTCATTAAAAATCTTGAAAATAGAGAGTGGAAGTACGACCATAGAAGATAAATTTATATCTTAAATTTTCAACTCAATACAAAATAAAGCTTGAAGCATAAATTTAGATGGTGTTTCAAGCTTATATTTTTTAATGGCTCTATTAAATATTTTTGCAAAAATACTAAATCTTATTCGCTCTATCCATAAAACACTAAAAATGCAATACCACAAAAATTAAAAAGAACGACTGATGTCAATTAGACTGTATGGTCTTTCACGTAAGATTTGATTACACTTTTTGAAGTCAAAAATCCTATAATCAACACTTTATTTTAACAGAGCCTTTTTAATTTTATTGCTTGTTTGATTATACAGATAACTACTTTTAAAATTATGCCTATGTGATTTAATAGGTCTTGTAGTATATAATGGTGTCCTCAGCGAGATTCGAACTCACGGCCTCAGAATTAGGAATTCTGCGCTCTATCCAGCTGAGCTATGAGGACATTTTATCGTTTGCAGGTGCAAATAATTAAACAATAGAAATATAAATTTCAACTCTATTTTGATCTGTATATTTTTCAAAATCTGTTTTATAAGCTCTTTTGATATCGCTTGTTTCAAAGAAATTCCAAATTTCGCCCCAAAGCTCAGGGACTATTTTGTGGATTTCTCCCGATTTTTCAAATACGATATATTTTCCGGACTCTATCGCTACACTATCAAATTTATCACAAGGCTTACTGTTTATGCCAACCATTATGTCATAATCGGCAAAATGCCTATCTTGGTAATTAAAATAAACACCGTATTTCACATCTTGAGTAAAAAGTTCGCTTTGGCAAAATTTAGCCCAAAGTTTAGGAATAACGCCATCTACACTCATTTCTTTTTTATTATTCGTAGAAGCTTTAAATCCTATGATATCAATCTTATCGTTTAAGTGAAATTTTTTCATTGCGATTTTTTTGATAAATTAAAAAGGGCGAGAAAGTCCCGCCCTAAATTTTAACCGTTTCTCTTTTTAATAATCTCTTCAGATACGTTTTTAGGAACTTCTTCATAGTGATCAAATTCCATAGAGTATGTTGCGCGACCCTGAGTTTGACTTCTAAGGTCCGTTGAATAACCAAACATCTCTGCAAGAGGACAAAATGCGGTAACTATTTTATTGCCGCTTCTTTCATCCATTGAGCTGATTTGTCCGCGGCGTTTATTAAGATCGCCGATAACGTCACCCATATACTCCTCAGGTGTCTCAACCTCAACCTTCATCATAGGCTCAAGTATAACTGCGCCCGCTTTTCTGGCACCCTCTTTAAAGCCCATTGAAGCGGCAAGTTTAAACGCCATTTCAGAACTATCGACTTCGTGGTAGCTTCCGTCAAACAAAGTAACCTTAACGTCTTCTACAGGATATCCCGCAAGAACACCGTTTTGAAGCGCTTCTTTACAACCCTTATCAACAGCTGGGATATATTCTTTAGGAACAACACCGCCCTTGATATCGTTAACAAACTCATATCCGCTGCCCGGCTCAAGCGGCTCGAGGCGTAAGAATACGTGTCCGTATTGTCCGCGACCGCCTGATTGCTTAGCATATTTATACTCTTGTTCAACTGTTTTGCGAATAGTCTCACGGTAAGCAACTTGAGGTTGTCCTACTTCCGCATCAACCTTAAATTCGCGAAGCATACGATCAACGATGATCTCAAGGTGAAGCTCGCCCATACCAGAAATAATGGTTTGCCCGCTCTCTTCATCGGTTCCAACTCTAAAGCTTGGGTCTTCTTGCGCAAGTTTTTGAAGGGCTATAGCCATCTTCTCTTGATCGGCTTTTGTTTTTGGCTCAACCGCAACAGAGATAACAGGATCAGGGAAGTCCATCTTCTCTAGGATTACCTTATCTTTTTCGCTTGCAAGAGTGTCGCCTGTAAGAGTATTTTTAAGACCGACTACGGCACCGATCTCGCCTGCGTGAAGAACCTTAATCTCTTCTCTTTTATTTGAGTGCATCTTTAAAAGACGACCGATTCTTTCTTTGTTGTTTTGAACGGTATTGTAAGCATAGCTTCCGCTCTCAAGTTCACCGCGATAAACGCGGATAAATGTAAGCTGTCCAACAAACGGGTCTGTCATAATTTTAAACGCAAGAGCCGCAAATTCGCCGTTATCCGTTGATTCTACCAGAGTCTCTTCTCCGCTCTCATACTGACCTTTGATAGCTTCGATCTCATCAGGAGCAGGCAGGTAAGCAACAACAGCATCAAGCAAAGGCTGAATTCCTTTGTTTTTAAAAGCTGTTCCACAAAGCATAGGAGTTATAGTCATTCTTAAACATCCGGCTTTAATGCCTTTTTTGATCTCATCTTCGGTTAGCTCTTCACCTCCGAAGAATTTCTCCATTAGGCTATCATCGGTCTCAGAAACCGCTTCTATAAGTTTATTTCTATACTCTTCAGCCTTCTCTTGCAGCTCGGCAGGAATATCTTTTTCTACATAAGTTGTAGGTTTTGTATCATCTTCCCATACATAAGCTTTCATTTTAACGAGGTCGATAACACCTTTAAATGTATCTTCTGCGCCGATTGGAATTTGAATAGGCACAGGATTGGCTTTTAACCTATTTTTAATTTGTTGCTCAACATTAAAAAAATTCGCACCGATTCTATCCATCTTATTTACAAATACGATTCTTGGAACGCCGTATTTATTAGCTTGTCTCCAAACCGTTTCAGATTGAGGCTGAACTCCTCCAACCGAACAAAATACCGAAACCGCACCGTCAAGAACACGCATAGAACGCTCAACTTCGATAGTAAAGTCAACGTGGCCCGGAGTGTCGATAAGATTTATCTGATGATCTTTCCAAAAGCAAGTCGTAGCAGCGGAAGTAATAGTAATACCGCGCTCTTTTTCTTGCTCCATCCAGTCCATAGTAGCAGCACCGTCGTGAACTTCGCCAAGCTTGTGACTCATACCGGTAAAGAATAGAATTCTCTCGCTCGTAGTAGTCTTGCCGGCGTCGATATGAGCGGCGATACCGATGTTTCTAACCATATGCAACGGGGTTTTTCTATCTGACATAAATTTTCCTTCTTACCAGCGGTAGTGAGCAAACGCCTTGTTAGCCTCTGCCATTTTGTAAGTATCTTCTTTCTTCTTAAAAGATGCACCTTTTGAATTTGCAGCATCGAGCAGTTCGTTAGCCAACTTATCTATCATAGTTCTTTCGCTTCTTTTTCTAGCGTAGCCGATTATCCATCTGATCGCAAGAGCTTGTTGGCGTACGGGGCGAACTTCAACAGGAACTTGATATGTAGCGCCGCCTACACGGCGTGATTTAACTTCCATGATAGGCTTTACATTTTCTATGGCGTCATTAAATACGTCTATGCCTTTAACATCGCCGCTTTTTTTCTCAATAGCTTTTATAGCGCCATACATAATCTCCGTAGCAACGCTTTTTTTGCCGTCATACATAAGCGAGTTAATAAATTTAGTGATTACTTTGTTTCCGTAAATCGGATCAGGTAAAATTTCCCTTACAGGGGCTTTTCTTCTTCTCATTTGATTATTCCTTCAAATTTTTATAAATTTTACTCAAACGCAACTAAATTAAAAGCGCGTCTGTGAACCTAAAATCTTATTTCTTTGCTGCTGCGCCGGCTTTAGGGCGTTTAGCACCGTATTTAGAACGTGAAACCGTTCTTTTTGCAACACCGGCAGTATCAAGCGCACCACGAACTATGTGATACTTAACACCCGGTAAGTCTTTAACCCTACCGCCGCGAACAAGCACGATGCTGTGTTCTTGTAGGTTGTGACCCTCGCCGCCGATATAGCTAATAACTTCAAAGCCGCTTGTTAATCTAACTTTGGCAACTTTTCTCAAAGCCGAGTTTGGTTTTTTCGGAGTAGTTGTATAAACTCTCGTGCAAACGCCTCTTCTTTGAGGACACTCTTTTAGCGCCGGAGATTTTGATTTTACAATAACCTTCTTGCGCTCTTTTCTGACCAATTGATTTATGGTTGGCACAGTAATTCCTTTCGACTAAATTTATTAAAAAGACTTAATTTTATTTAAAAATTACTTAAATTAAGGTAAATTTGGGATTTTTGTTTTATATAGACTTGTTAGCGAGCATATAAATTTAAGGGCGAAAGGCTCGCCCTTAAAAATTAAATTTCTTTTAGCTTTATCTTTTTATCTTGGTAAAGTCCCGTTCCAACAGGTATCATACGACCTAAGATTACGTTTTCTTTTAGATCCTCAAGATAGTCAAATTTAGCAGCTATGCTAGCTTCGGTTAAGACTTTCGTTGTCTCTTGGAAAGACGCGGCTGAGATAACGCTATCGCTTCCTATGGCGGCTCTGGTTACACCAAGCAAGATAGGCTCTGCTATAGCGGGATTGCCGTTCATACGCATGATCCTTTCGTTTTCTTCCTTAAATCTTGCGCGAGAAACCATATCTCCTACTATGAAATTCGTATCTCCGCTATCTATTATCTTAACCTGTCTTAGCATCTGAGAAACGATAATCTCTATATGCTTATCGGCTATCGCAACGCCTTGCGAGCGGTAAACTTGCTGAATTTCGCTTATCAGATAATAATGAAGCGCCTTTTCGCCCAAAATTCTAAGCACGTCATGGCTTGATATAAGTCCGTCGGTTAGTTTTTCACCCGCATGGATAAACTCTCCGCCTCTTACTTGAATTTGACGAGTCTTGTCTATCAAATATTCAGCCGTAGTTCCGTCCTCGGCTTCGATGATGATCCTCTCTTTTGAGCGAAGCGGCTTATCAAATCTTACCACACCGTCAATCTCGGCAATAATAGCCGTATTTTTAGGTCTTCTTGCCTCAAATAGCTCAGATACCCTAGGAAGACCTCCCGTGATATCCTTTGACTTAGCTACCGCTTTTGGAGTCTTGGCCAAAATTTCAGCCTGAGCCACGCTAGCTCCGTCATTTACAAATATTGCGGTCTTTGGCTCAAGTTGATATCTAATCAACCTTCCGTCCTTAGTGGATATTACTATCGTAGGCTTAATTCCCGAAGGAAGATACTCGTTTATAACCAAACGGCTTTGCCCGGTAGTCTCGTCGTATTGCTCTGCCGCAGAGTATCCGGGCTCGATATCCTCATATGCCACAACACCCGCCTCTTCCGCGATAGTAGGAGTCGAGTAAGGATCCCACTCGGCTATAAGCAACTTTTCTTCTTGTGCAGGCTCGGCTAATAGAGTTTTAGAAGATACTATATCGCTATCGTTTACTCTTATGACCGAATTTCTTGGTATATAGTATCTAACCGCCTCTCTGTCGTCTTCGTCTGCAACTACGACAAACAGACCCTTTTCGCTAACTACATGACCCTTTTTAATATCCCTAATGCGCTCTAAATAATCACCCTTTAGTATGTAAAATTTAAGCACACCGTTTGCACCTGCGGTTATCTTCTTGGTTATCGGCTCACCGTCTTTTACTTTGATCTCGCTTGCAAAAGGTATACGATTAGGCACGTTCCACCCCTCTTTGATAACCTCGGCTATACTCTCGTTTTCTTGAATTTTATCGCCGTCGGAGTAAGGTATATAAATTTTACCCTCCACTTTGCCGCTAACTCCGGCTAGCTCGTTTGGCTTGGCAAGGTCGTTTCTGCGAAGGGTGTATTTTACCTCTTGTTTTTTACCTTTTATCGTGATATTAACGTCTTCGTGAGCGATTTCTATCTCTATTTTGCCTTCAAACGGAGCTTTGATCTTTGGCTCGACTAATAAAACCGCCGCGTTACGACGATTTGCAACTATATCTTTGCCTTGATTTTCATAGACATTTAGGTTGTAATACCTGATGAAGCCCTCTTTTTGAGCCACAACCTGTCTATCTTGCTGCTCGGTTGAAGCCGTTCCTCCGATGTGGAAGGTTCTAAGAGTTAGCTGAGTTCCCGGCTCGCCGATTGATTGAGCTGAGATGATACCTACAGCCTCACCCGGTTTTACCAGTTTTCCTTCGCCCAAATTTATGCCGTAGCACTTAGAACAAACGCCCTTTGCAGCCTTGCAAGTGATAGGAGTTCTAATGCTAACGGATTTTATTCCGGCTTCAATGATAGCCTTTGCTTTTTCCTCGTCAACTAAAGTGCCTTCCGAGAATAAAATTTCATTTGTTATCGGATCTATAACATCATCTGCTAAAACGCGTCCCAAAACTCTCTCTTCAAGGCTTTCAACCAACTCGCCGTTTTCGGTGATCTCCGTTATCTCAACACCTTCGTGAGTGCCGCAATCCTCAATCGTAACCTTGACGTTTTGAGCTACGTCTATAAGCTTTCTGGTTAAGTATCCCGCGTTTGCCGTTTTAAGCGCGGTATCCGCAAGTCCCTTTCTAGCTCCGTGGGTTGAGATAAAGTACTCAAGTACGTTTAGTCCCTCGCGGAAATTTGAAGTAATAGGCGTTTCGATGATCGAACCGTCAGGCTTAGCCATAAGACCGCGCATTCCCGCAAGCTGACGAATTTGAGCCGCACTACCTCTAGCTCCAGAGTCCGCCATCATATAAATAGAGTTAAATCCGCCCTTATCGCTTTGGATAAGCTTCATCATCTCGCCCGCAACAACGTTGTTTGTATCGGTCCAAATATCAACGATCTTATTGTATCTCTCAGAATCCGTTAAAAGACCGGCACCGTATTGGTTTTGAATTTCGCGGACTTTTTTCTTAGCATCATCTATATGCTTTTGCTTTCCGCTAGGCACGATAATATCGGCAATTGATATGGAAACTCCCGCTTTTGTAGCATATCGGAAGCCTAAATTTTTAAGTCTATCCAAAAATCCGGCCGTTATCTCAAGTCCGCCGACCTTATAAACATAATCAACCAAATTCGCTATATCTTTTTTCTTTAAAACCTTATTCCACATATTTTCAGGAACAAAGTCAGGCAAAATAGAGCGAATTATCAAACGTCCCGCAGTTGTAAACAAGGTCTTGCCGTCTATCATGGTTTTGATCTTTGAATGCACTTCAAGGCAATGAGCCTCTTCGGCTATCATTACCTCATCAACGCTTGCAAAAATTTTGTTTGCGCCCTTACTGTCGGTTTTCTCAAGGCTTAGGTAATAAATTCCCAAAACCATATCTTGGCTTGGAACGGTTATAGCCTTACCGCTTGCCGGAAGCAAGATATTCATCGAGCTAAGCATCAAAATTTTACACTCTGCAATCGCCTCTTGAGATAACGGTACGTGAACAGCCATTTGATCTCCGTCAAAGTCCGCGTTAAACGCCGAACAAACAAGCGGATGAAGCTGTATAGCCTTGCCTTCAACCAGCACAGGGTGAAACGCTTGGATGGAAAGTTTGTGAAGTGTCGGAGCACGGTTTAGCATAACAGGATGATCTTTAACGACCTCTTCTAAACACTCCCAAACTTCGTTTGTCTTGTCCTCTATCATCTTTTTGGCTTGCTTAACGGTCGTTGCATAACCCTTTTCCTCAAGGCGAGCTAATAGATGCGGCTTAAATAGCTCAAGCGCCATTCTCTTTGGAAGTCCGCACTGATCCATTCTAAGCTTTGGACCTACAACGATAACGGAGCGGCCCGAGAAATCCACACGCTTACCAAGCAAGTTTTGTCTGAAGCGGCCCTGCTTACCTTTGATAATCTCGGAAAGCGATTTAAGCGGGCGCTTGTTTGCTCCTTTTACCGCATTTGCTCTTCTGCCGTTATCAAACAGAGCATCTACCGCCTCTTGAAGCATTCTTTTTTCGTTTCTAATAATAATTTCAGGCGCGTCAAGCTCCATTAATCTCTTTAAGCGAGCGTTTCTATTTATAACACGGCGATAAAGATCATTCACATCAGAAACTGCAAATTTACCTCCGTCAAGGCTGACAAGCGGACGCAAATCAGGCGGAAGCACAGGTAAATTTGTAATCATCATCCACTCAGGGCGGTTGCCTGAATTTAAAAACGCCTCAACAACTTTTAATCTCTTTACGATAGTTTTTTTCTTCGCCTCCGAATTTGTAGCGCTTACCTCGTCTTTTAGAGTATTTAAAAGCTCAACCAGATCTAAGCCCTCAAGCAAGTCGCGGATAACCTCGCCGCCCATTCTAGCTTTAAACCCGCTATCTTCAAAGCGCTGAATTAAAGATTGGTATTGCTCTTCGTTTAATACATCGTAAAGCTCTACTTTTTTGCTGTTTTCATTATCGTAAAACGCTTCACCTGCCGCTTCAACTATATAAGCCTCATAATAAAGCACGCGCTCAAGATCTTTCATCTTGATACCAAGAAGGGTTCCTATACGGCTTGGAAGCGAGTTTACATACCAGATATGCGCAACAGGAGTTACAAGCTCGATATGTCCCATGCGTGAGCGGCGAACTTTTGAGCTGGTTACTTCAACACCGCACTTCTCGCACTTAACGCCCTTATAGCGCATCTTTTTATATTTTCCGCAAAGGCACTCGTAATCACGAATCGGTCCGAAAATTTTGGCACAAAACAGACCGTCACGCTCAGGTTTTAGCGTGCGGTAGTTTATGGTTTCAGGTTTTTTAACCTCTCCGTAACTCCATGATTTTATCTTTTCAGGACTTGCTAAACGAAGTTGAAACGCCTCAAAATCACGCGGTCTTTGCTCTTCTTTTATCTCAATAGGTTTTAGTTCACTCATCGTTATCTTCCTCGTCATATACTTCAACATCAAGCGCTAGAGATTTAAGCTCGTTTGTAAGAACGAAGAATGTCTCGGGAATTCCGGTTTCCGGTACATTTTCGCCTCTGGTTAGAGCTTTATACGCCATTAAACGTCCTTCAACGTCGTCTGATTTTACGGTTAGCATCTCTCTTAGAGTATGTGCCGCACCGTAAGCCTCAAGCGCCCAAACCTCCATCTCACCAAATCTTTGACCGCCAAATAGCGCCTTACCGCCGACAGGTTGCTGTGTAACAAGACTGTATGGACCCGTGCTTCTAGCATGCACCTTCTCATCAACAAGGTGGTGAAGCTTAAGCATATACATGCAGCCTACGTTTACCCTCTCTTTGATCTTTGAACCGGTACGTCCGTCGTAAAGCTCGCTCTTTCCGTCCATATCTATCTTAGCCATCTCAAAAAGTTTCGCAAACTCATCAACTCTAACGCCTTCAAAGATCGGAGTCGCAAATTTAACGCCGTTTGACCAATCTCTTGCATAATCTATCAACTCTTCATCGCTAATTTTTGCAAGGGTTTTTTTGGCATCCATAAATTTTGAAACATTTGCTATCTCAATCATCTTGGCACGAAGGGTCTTGATCCACTCGCCCTTTTTCTCTTCAAAAATTTGATTTATCTGTTCACCTAAGCGATATCCCACAAGTCCAAGGTGGCTTTCTAAAATTTGACCTATATTCATACGACTTGGAACGCCTAACGGATTTAGCACGATATCAACGGCCTGCCCGTTTGGAAGATATGGCATATCAACTTCAGGAACTATGTTTGAAACAATACCTTTATTTCCGTGGCGTCCTGCCATCTTGTCACCCACTTTTAGCTTGCGCTTAGTCGCCACATAGACCTTTACAAGCTTTACTACACCGCTTGGCAAGATGTCATCTTTTTCCAAAATTTCTATCTTGGCGTCATGCTCTTCTTTTAACTTCTTTTTCTCGTTTTGGAAATATACTTTAAGCTCGTCGTATCTTTTTTGAACATCTTTTGCGAAGCTCTTTACTATGGTATTTAAGGTAAATCTGTTGATATTTTCAAGTTCAATCTTATCTATCTTGCTACCTTTTTTATACTCTTTTTTACCTATGGTTTGAGCCGATACAAGAGCGTTTTTAGAAAGAAGAGAAGTAACTTTTAGCATCTCCTCTCTATCCATCATCAAGAGGCGATCGTGGTGCTCTTTTTCTAAAGCGGCTTTCTCCTCTTCGTAAGCTCTGTTAGTTCTATTATCTTTTTCATGACCTTTTTTGGTAAAAATTTTAACATCTACCACAACTCCTTCCATGGAAGCGGTCGCATATAAAGATTTATTTACCACATGGCCTGCTTTTTCCCCAAAAATCGCCCTTAAAAGCCTCTCTTCAGGAGTAGGTTTAACTTCGCCTTTTGGAGAAACTTTACCGACTAGAATCATTCCTGGCTTAACTTGAGTTCCGATTTTGATAATTCCGCTATCATCAAGGTGCATAAGATCTTCCTCTTTGATGTTAGGAATATCTTTTGTGATCTCTTCAACACCGTCTTTTAACTCTCTAGCCTCTATCTCTTTTTCATAGATATGAACACTTGTAAAGGCATCTTCGCGTATCATCTTTTCGCTAATGATGATAGCGTCCTCGTAGTTGTATCCGTTCCAAGGCATAAATGCTATAAGGGCGTTTTTACCTATTGCAAGCTCGCCTCTTTCCATGCTAGGACCATCGGCTATCACCTGACCGGCCTCTACGATATCGCCCTTTCTTACTATTGGATGTTGAGAAAATGTGGTATTTTGGTTAGTTCTTAAATTTTTCTCCATAGAGTAGTGATCTATATAAGGACCTGCATCATCTTCGCCTAAAATGAAAATATTTTTATTATCAACTTTCTCAACAACACCCGAGCGTCTTGCTTTAATCGCCTCCCAAGCATCGCGAGCTACGATTCTTTCCATTCCCGTTCCAACGATAGGAGCCGATGAGCGAAGAAGCGGCACTGCTTGACGCTGCATGTTTGAACCCATCAAAGCACGGTTGGCGTCATCGTGTTCCAAGAATGGAATAAGTGAAGCCGCAACGCCCGCAATCATACCCGAACAAAGGTCGATTAGCTTAACATCCTCGCGCTTGGCAAGTATCATCTCTCCGTCTTGTCTAGCCTCTATTAGATCCTCGACTATATAGCCGTTATCGTCTATAAGCGTTGAAGCGGGAGCTATTACTATATTTTCCTCTTGAGTAGCCGTTAGATAAACAATCTCATCGGTTACCTTGCCGTCAACAACCTTTTTATAAGGAGCCTCGACAAAGCCTAGATTATTTACTTTAGCATAGGTTGAAAGCGTATTTATAAGACCGATATTTTGACCTTCGGGAGTTTCTACGGGACAAATTCTGCCGTAGTGGGTAGGATGCACGTCACGCACTTCAAATCCTGCACGCTCTTTTACAAGTCCGCCTTCGCCAAGCGCCGACAGACGGCGTTTATGCGTAACCTCGCTAAGCGGGTTTGTCTGATCCATAAATTGACTTAACTGTCCGCCGGTGAAAAATTCCGTTATAGTCGTGGTTATCATCTTTGGATTTACAAGATCATAAGGCATTATCTCTTCTATACTGCTGCTTAGGCTTGTAAATTTATCGCGGATCGCCTTTTGCATCTTTACAAAACCAAGGTGAAGCTCGTTTGCCAAAAGCTCGCCGATAGAGCGGATACGTCTGTTTCCAAGGTGATCTCTATCGTCTATATGCCCTTGTCCGTTTTTAACTTTTATAAGATATTTTGCCGTTTTGATGATATCTTCGTTAGTTAAGACCGTTACATATTCAGGCACGTCAAGTCCAAGCTTATGATTCATCTTCATACGACCGACTTGAGTTAGGTCATATCTTTCAGGGTTGAAGAATAGATCGTTTACAAAGCTCTTTGCCGCATCTTTTACGACAGGCTCTCCCGGGCGCATAACTTTGTAAATTCTGATTGCCGCAAGGTCGTTTTCATCTTCAACATTTTCAGTTTGTTTAAGAAGTTTTAAAGTCTCGCTATCTGCGATAAACGAGTTTATGATCGCATCATCAACTCCTGCCGCAAGGTCGTTTGCTATCTCTATAGCGTCTTGATCGGCTAAAATTTTAACCAATTTATTCTCGTCAAGTTGAGTAAGAGTATCGTATATAACCTCTCCGCTCTCTTTATCTATCACTGGAGTTGCTAAAAATCTATTTACTAAAATTTCAGAAGGATATTCAACCCATTTAACTCCTTCGCTTATGATCTTGTCGGCCTTTTTCTTAGTAAGTCTTTTACCTGCCTCATGAAGCACGTTTCCGTCTTCGTCTTTTATATCATATTCGATTCTACCGACATAATCTTCGGGATTAAACGGGGTTAAAAATTTATTGTTTTTAATAGATAGGGTCTGAATAGGATAAAATAGCTTTATAATATCTTGTTTTTTATATCCAAGAGCCCTAAATAATATGGTTACGGGAACCTTTCTGCGTTTGTTGATACGCACGTATAAAACGTCTTTAGTATCGTATTCAAAGTATAGCCAAGAGCCGCGATCAGGGATGATTTGAGCCGTATAGATTAGCTTATTTACGACAGTTGGGCTCTCCTCTTCTTTAAATATAACACCCGGACTTCTATGAAGTTGGTTTACGACAACTCTTTCTACACCGTTTATAATAAATGAAATTCTATCTGTCATAAGAGGAATTTCACGAATAAAAATTTCTTGCTCTTTTATATCTTTTACACCGATTTTTTCACCGGTTTTCTCATCTTTTTCATGGACTATCAGGCGAATTTTCATCTTTAAATTTACAGAGTAAGTAAGCCCTCTTTCCATACACTCTCTAATAGTGTATTTTGGCTTTCCGATCTCTGAACTTACATATTCAAGCGAAAGTCTATTTTGCGGATCATGTATAGGAAATATTGATTTAAAAACTTTTTCGATACCGCTTTCGCCTTGGTTTTCGCCTAAATTTAAAAAGTGATCAAAGCTCTTTTTCTGTAATTGTAGTAGGTTAGGAACATCTATCTCTTTAGCGACATTTGAAAAATCAACTCTAAGACGATTTCCTGAGTATAAGCTGTTTAACATGCATCTACCTCGTGGTATAAGTTTGAAAGAAAGTAAATGAACCACACGTCTGTGGCATCTTTAAATTTAAAGGGGAGTAAATCCCCTTTCCAGAAATAAATAATTATTTAAGTTCGACTTTAGCGCCTGCTTCTTCAAGTTGCTTTTTAGCCTCTTCGGCTTCAGCCTTGCTAATTCCCTCTTTAAGAACTGAAGGAGTTTGCTCAACTGCGTCTTTAGCCTCTTTAAGACCAAGACCTGTAAGAGCGCGAACAACTTTAATAACGTTGATCTTTTTGTCTCCACCGTCAAGTAAAACTACGTTGAACTCGGTTTTTTCCTCAACTTCAGCTGCCGCTGCACCGCCTGCTGCGCCTGCTACCATTACAGGAGCTGCGCTTACTCCAAACTTCTCTTCGAATTCTTTTACCAATTCGCTTAGTTCTAATACCGAAAGATTAGAGATAAATTCTAATACGTCTTCTTTAGTAATTGCCATTTTTAAATTCTCCTAATTTTTTATGCTGATTGTTCTTTTTTCTCTTTAAGCGCATTTAGTCCAATTGTGAAATTTTGGATAGGCGCATTCCAAACTTGCAATAACATTGCAATAAGCTCATCACGACTTGGCATTTTAGATAGTGCTTTAACTTTCTCGACACTAGCAACTTCGCCATCAATGTGTGCTGTTTTAATCTTAAATAGCTCACTGTTAGTCTCTTCAAATTTAGCCGCAACCTTAGTAGCTGCAAGCTGATCGCCCCAAATGAATATATTTGTATCCTTAAGAGCCATGCCTTCTTTATCGGCATTCTTAAGGGCGATATTTGCAAGAGTATTTTTCACGACTTGAACTTTTACGTTTTGTTCTCTTGCGGCATTTCTTAATACTTCAAGTTTTTTAACGTTAAGTCCGCGATAATCACATACGATAATCGCTTCGTTACCTTTAAATTCGGCTTCAAGTTTCGCTATTATTTCAGATTTTTCGCTTCTTGTCATTCATTCTCCTTTCCGACCGGTGATTTCAAGCAGAGCGGGTCGTCCGATTAAGTCTACTGACCTCGGCTATCTCCAATCTAAGATATAAATTTGTAAAATTTAATTAACGTAAATCTATTAGCTCTTGAGTCTCAAGTGAAATAGACGGACTCATAGTTAGCGACAATGCCGCATTTTTGATATATCTACCCTTTGCAGCTGCCGGTTTATGTTTGTTTATAGCCTTAATGAAAGTTGAAATATTATCATTTAGCTGCTCTTTTGAAAAGCTAACCTTACCAAGACCTGCATGGATATTTCCTTGCTTATCGACACGGAAATTTACCTGACCGCTCTTTGCGTTATTAACAGCTTGTGCAACATCCATTGTAACAGTGCCTGTTTTTGGGTTTGGCATAAGACCTTTTGGTCCTAAAATTCTACCAACCTTACCGACTAGACCCATTAAATTCGGTGTAGCTATCAAAACATCAAAATTCATTATGCCTTTTTGTATATCTTCGATTAGCTCATCGCTTCCTACTATATCGGCGCCGGCTGCCTTAGCCTCATCAGCCTTAACATCTTTTGCGATAACGGCTACACGAACCGTTTTACCTGTTCCCGCAGGAAGAACAACAGAGCCTCTAACCATTTGGTCGGCATGTCTTGGATCAACATTTAGTTTTAACGCTATCTCAACCGTCTCATCAAATTTTGCAGAAGCAAGAGTTTTAACGGTATCTATAGCCTCATCTAAAGCGTAAATTTTAGTTGTATCAACTTTTTTAAGAAGTTCGCTAAATCTTTTCGTAGTTTTTTTTGACATTAATTTCTCCGCATTTTAAAGTGCTTCCGCCTTAAATTTTAAATCCTTGGCGGTTTAAGGATTTCAGTCGATGACTTCTATGCCCATCGAGCGAGCCGAACCTGCTATAATCTTAGCAGCCTGCTCTTTGTCGTTCGTATTAAGATCGACAATTTTTCTTTCTACTATTTCAAGTACTTGAGCTTTAGTAAGCTTTCCTACTTTATTTTTTAACGGGTTGTCCGCACCTTTTGATATGCCGGCTGCCTTTTTGATCAAATCCGTAGCAGGCGGTTGTTTTGTAATAAATGTAAAGCTTCTATCCGCATAAACAGTGATAACAACGGGGATGTTGTAGCCTGCCATATCTTTTGTTTTTTCGTTAAACGCTTTACAAAACTCCATAATATTTACACCTTGCTGACCAAGAGCAGGACCAACCGGTGGGCTTGGGTTTGCTTTCGCCGCAGCAATTTGTAATTTAATTTCGCCTATAACTTTCTTAGCCATAAACTTCTCCTTATACTATCTTCTCAACTTGTGAATATAAAATTTCAACCGGCGTGCTTCTGCCGAAAATAGAAACGTTTAGCCTCAATTTTCCATGTATCATATCGTATTCTTCGACTATACCGGTAAAATTTGCAAAAGGCCCGTCTATAATGCGAACGCTCTCACCGTTATCAAATGAAATTTTTGGTTTAGGCGCTCCGCGCTTTTGAACTTTCTCTAATATCAAATTTATATCTTTATCGCTTAAAGGCGTCGGCTTTTTAGACTCGCCTATAAATCTTCCAACCTTTGGTAGAGATTGAATTTTATGCCAAAGAGCCGTATCTAAATCAAGGTGTGCAAAAGCGTATCCCGGATAAAGACTTCTTTCGTTTATTTTTTTCTTGCCGTTTTTAATCTCAATCACATCTTCAGTAGGAACTACGACCTCTTTAAGCTGATGTTCGATATGATGATCTCTTACTAAATTTTCAATAGCCCTCTTAACGCTCATCTCGCTACCAGCGTAAGTTTGAATCGCATACCATTTATGTGCCATGATTTGCGCCTTTTAAATTAATTTCGAGAGAGAATAAGACATCACTACATCAACAAGTGCTAAAAAGAGTGAAATAACCGCTACAACAGCAAAAACTGTTATAAAAGCGTTTCTAACCTGCTCTTTGGTAGGGAAAATAACTTTTCCGATTTCTGCACTAGAGAGTTTTAAATAGTTTTTTAATTTTTCCATTTTCAACCTTATGATGGCAGGGCAAGAGGGATTCGAACCCCCAACCATTGGATTTGGAATCCAGCGCTCTACCGTTGGAGCTATTGCCCTAAGTGAGCATATTAGCTCTTTAATTTAACTTCTTTATGAACTGTGTGTTTTCTTAGTCTTGGACAATATTTTTTAATTTCCAACTTTTCAGTAGTAGTCTTGCTGTTTTTTGTCGTAGTGTAGTTTATATCACCAGACTCCGAACATTTAAGACCGATCTTTACTCTACTATTATTTTTTGCCATAAATTTCCTTTTAAAAAGCGGAGAAAATTCTCCGCTAAAATCAAAATATTAAATTAAGCTAATACTTTAGAAACAACGCCTGAACCGACTGTTCTACCACCCTCGCGGATCGCAAAACGTGTTCCTTCTTCAAGAGCGACAGGCGCTATAAGTTCAACTGTAATTTTTAAGTTGTCACCAGGCATAACCATCTCTGTTCCTTCAGGAAGAGTGATAGAACCTGTAACGTCAGTTGTTCTTACGTAAAATTGAGGTCTATAGTTGTTAAAGAATGGAGTGTGGCGTCCGCCTTCCTCTTTAGTTAGAATATACACTTCGCCCTCAAATTTTGTATGTGGAGTGATTGATTTTGGCTTACATAAAACCATACCACGCTCAACATCCTCTTTTTTAGTGCCTCTTAGAAGAACGCCAACGTTATCTCCGGCTTCGCCTTGCTCCATCTCTTTTCTAAACATCTCAACACCGGTAACCGTTGTTGTTTGAGTGTCTCTAATACCAACGATCTCAATTGTATCACCAACTTTTACAAGACCTTTTTCAATTCTACCCGTAACAACCGTTCCACGACCGGAAATTGAGAATACGTCCTCAATTGGCATTAGGAAGTCTTTGTCGGTTGCACGAACCGGAGTCGGGATATAAGCGTCAACTTGAGCCATAAGCTCCATAACTTTTGCAGACCACTCGCCCTCTGTACCGGCTTTAGCCTCTTCAAGAGCTTTAAGAGCAGATCCGGCTACGATTGGAGTATCGTCTCCCGGGAAGTCATACTCGTTAAGAAGTTCGCGAATTTCCATCTCAACTAGTTCAAGAAGTTCAGCGTCATCAACCATGTCCGCTTTATTCATGAAAACAACGATGTATGGAACACCGACCTGGCGAGATAGAAGGATATGCTCTCTAGTTTGCGGCATTGGGCCATCAGCTGCAGAAACAACTAGGATAGCGCCGTCCATTTGAGCAGCACCAGTAATCATGTTTTTAACATAGTCGGCGTGACCCGGGCAATCCACGTGAGCATAGTGGCGATTTTCCGTCTCATACTCAATATGTGAAGTTGCAATAGTAATACCACGCTCTTTCTCTTCCGGAGCGTTGTCGATATTATCATAATCTTTAAGCTCAGCAAGACCTTTTCTTGAAAGAACAGCAGAAATTGCAGCTGTTAAAGTTGTTTTACCGTGGTCAACGTGACCTATGGTGCCTATATTTACGTGTGGCTTGTTACGTGAAAATTTTTCTTTTGCCATATCTTCCTCCGTAATGATATTTGTTGCTTTAAAATAAAATTTATGCTTGTTTTATATTTTCTCTATATTTGATAAAATCGTGGAGCTCATAGCGGGACTTGAACCCGCGACCTCTTCCTTACCAAGGAAGTGCTCTACCTCTGAGCCATATGAGCGTTACAGACGCTTGGCAATAGAGAATTAATCACTAAAACAAACATAAACAACTACATGGAATAAACTTAAAAACTGTATAAAATGTATAAAAATTTTTACAGCTCCCAGTTTAACTCCAAATCCTTACCCAATCATGGAGCGGGAAACGGGACTCGAACCCGCGACCCTCAGCTTGGAAGGCTGATGCTCTAGCCAACTGAGCTACTCCCGCACGTAGCATGGTGGTGAGACGTGGATTCGAACCACGGAAGACATAGTCAGCAGATTTACAGTCTGCCCTCGTTGGCCACTTGAGTATCTCACCCTATTTAACATTAATAATTTTATTTGGTATTTCTGGTCAAACACTGTTACAAAATGGAGCTGGTGAACGGATTTGAACCGCCGACCTACTGCTTACAAGGCAGTTGCTCTACCAACTGAGCTACACCAGCACTTAATTTGTGAAAGCTGAATTATATCTCAAAAAATTTTTAAAGTCAAGGATTTTAGCGATAAATTTTAACTTAAAAGGTTGCTTTATCCGTTTTTTCTCATAAGCAATACCAAATTTATTCTATCTTTTACACCTGTCTTTTCAAAAATTGAAGAAATATGCGCCTTAACGGTTCTTAGCGTTATATTTGCAACTTCGGCTATCTCTTGGTTGGTAAGTCCTTGATAGATAAAATTTGCTATCTCTTTTTCTTTTGCGGTTAGTTTTTCAAGCGCACCTGCCGAATTTGTAGCCAAACTCTCCTTTGTCATCATCATTATCATACTTTGGATAAATTCAGGATACAGCCAAACGTTACCAGCCTCAATACTCTTAATCGCATCATTTAGGTGAATTTCCAGCATATGCGCATTACCGTATCCTTTAATTCCGCGCGTCAAAAACTCTCTACCTTCGTTAAAATTTGGCTCTTTAGACAGTAAAAGTATTTTTATCTCGGGGCAAATTTGCAAAATTTCAGTAACAATCTCTTTTGCATCATTTGTAAATTCAAGGCATAACAAAGAGCATTTGCCAATGTCGATATTGTTTAAAAGTTCGGTTCTTGAAGCGAAAGATATGACTTCACGCTCTTTTAGCTTACTTTTCCACTCCTTCAACAAAGCGACGCTAGGTGTATATAGCCCGATTTTCACACAACCTCTTTTTAAATTTCTATCTTCGTTTTGTATAAAAGCTTGTCGTTTATTATCAGATAAATTTCTTTCATGCTTTTTGGACCTGAGGCTATCTTTTTATAGGTAAATGTCTTTAAAAAGTTCTTAGCCGCATTGGATTTTATATCGGTTATCAAAGATATTTCTATAGCGTCGCTCATGATTTTATATTTATACTCGCTTTTTTCATCAAGCATTTGCAAATCCAAATTTAAACTCTCGCTACTCTCGTCATAGCCATTAATGAAAATTTTGACGCTTTTTACGATACCCTCAGGAATTTCTATATCGTCTTTTAGCTTATATATGAAGTAATTGTTTTTAGCGCTATCTAGCGGTTGGGGTTTAAAATTTTTATCTGCATTTAAACCGTTATTTTCCGACAAATTTTCAAATTCGGCCCAAATTTCATCGAATTTTTTTACACAATCGCTAAATACAAGCTCCTTGATAGACGAATTTACGATATCGACCTTGTCTCTTAAAGAGACCATATCGGTTACTATAAGGCTGTCTTTTAGCATGTGAGATTTGGTTATGATGTATTGGCTAAATTTACCGCTATAAAAGGCTGTTGCCATATCACTTTTTGTCCTGATATTTTGGCTTTCGCCCTCTTGTATCTCAAATGCTTTTGTCTTCATTAACGCTCTCTTAGAGCATTTTGCTTAGCTTTTAAAATCGGTTTTAGTAGATAATCAAGCACGGTTTTTTTACCCGTAATAATATCTGCACTCGCTATCATACCTACTTTTATACGAAGAGGTTTATCCTCGCTGCCAAGGAAGTTTTTCTCAGTTTGAATTCTAACCAGATAATAGCTCTCTCCGCTCTTTTCATTTGTCTCCGTATCGGCTGAAATTTGCACAACCTCGCCGTTTAATCCGCCATAAATAGAAAAGTCATATGCGGTAAGTTTCACTATCGCTTTAAGTCCTGGACGTAAAAACGCCACATCCGCGGGCTTAACTTTAACCTCGGCTATCAAAGTATCTTCCATAGGAACGATCTCTGCGATATCCATTCCGGGCTTTATAACTCCCGAAACCGTATTTACCATTAACTTACTAACTATACCGTCAACAGGCGAGCGCACGAGCGTTCTATCTACTCTATCGCTTAAATTTATCTGACTCTCGTTTAGCCTTGAAATTTCGGCGGACACTTCATTTAGCTCTTTTTTAGCATTATTTTTAAAGGCTAGTCTGGTCTCCGTTATCTTATTTTCAACCTCTTTAATGGTTGATTCTATCCTAGGCACGGAAAGAGTCGCCGCATTTAGATCGCCTCTTAGATCATTTACTCTTCTTTGAAGCTGAAGATACTCAACTTCGCTTACAAGCCCTTTTCTAAAAAGCGGTTCGGTTATATTTTTCTCTTTTAGCATTAGGTTGTAGCTGTTTTGCGTTTGGGTGATCTTATTTCTAAGCTCTATAAGCTCATTTTTTCTTTGTTTGATCTGCTCTTCAAAGATGCCGACTTGTTCTCTTAATCTTGCTTTATTGGTCTCAAAAAGGCTCTTTTCAAAAAGAACAAACTGAGCCATATCTTTATCTCTAGTCGCGTTATAATCAAATTCTTCATCGTTCGCTTCAGCATAAAGGCGCATATATTTAGCTTGAAGCTCATCTCTTCTTAGTTTTGACTCGCCATAACTGCTTGAAAAGGTTTTGTTATCAATCTTTAAGATAACCTGCCCTTTTTTAACTTCGTCTCCGGTGTGGATTAAAATTTCTTCGATTATACCGCCTTCAAGGTTTTGAACGATCTGGTTTTTACCCGACGGTATTATCTTTCCGGCACCTCTTGTGATCTCATCCACTTCAGCCCAAGAAGCCCATGCTATAAGCCATGCTATGGTTATGAAAACAGCATACAAAATTCTTCTTGAAGCCGAAGGAGCCTTAGCTAGCACAGCCTCGGAAAGACTTGACATAAAGCGTAAATCATAAGCGTCATACTCTTTTGATTGGACGGTTTTTTTTATGTTATCTATGGATTCGTTTAAATTTGAACTTACATCTTTTTGTTTTTGCAAACTATCGTTTAAATTCCTGCTCATCTCATCACCGCCTATTTTCCGCTAAGTTTAGCCAAAACTTCATCTTTTGGACCGTCAAGCAAAATTCTGCCCCCATCCACGACTATAAGCCTATCAACCAGTTCAAGCAAGGACGTTTTATGGGTTATAAGCATCACGGTTTTATCTTTTGTATTGTATTTTAAATTAGTCTTTAGCTTGCCTTCTACGCTACTATCAAGCGAGTTTGTAGGTTCATCAAGCAAGATGATAGGACTATCGAGCAAAAACGCTCTTGCAACGGCTATGGCTTGGCGCTGTCCGCCGCTAATGCCTTCGCCTCTTTCAAACACAGGCATATCAAAGCCAAGAGGGTGCGCATCCACATACTCATCAACTCCGCTTACTTTAGCGGCTTTTATGATCTGCATATCATCGACATGAGGCGCCTTATAAACAATGTTAGCCCTAACCGTTCCTTTAAAGAGCATAACATCTTGAGGCACGTAGCCGATATTGCGACGAAGATCGGCCGGATCGATTTGATTTATGTCTATCCCATCTATCAAAACCGAGCCGCTAGTAGGCGAATAAAGCCCTAAAATAAGCTTTTCTATAGTTGTCTTACCCGAGCCGTTTCTACCTATCAAGCCCACTTTTTCGCCTGCATTTATAGTGAAATTTACTCTATCAAGAGAGGCTTTCGTGCTTTCAGGATAGGTAAAGCTTACGTTTTTAAACTCTATTTTTCCTGCAAAATTTGTTCTTCTAACAAATTTCTTTCCGTCAGGTCTTTCAACCGGCATCTGCATTATCTTTTGCAAGCTCTCATAAGCGGTCTTCGTCTGCTCGAAATTTGCTAAAAGCGAGGCGACTTGCCCCATAGGCGCTATCGCGCGAGAAGAGAGCATAACGGCTGCTATAAGCCCACCCATGGTTAGCTTCATATCCTGTATCATATATACGCCGCAAACAACCACGGCTATCGTGTTAAGCTGGACAAGAAATGATGTAACGGTGCTTATTGAGGCTGAAATGAGCTTTGACTTTATGCTTTTGTTGGCTATTTCGCCCGTTGCTTCCTCCCAATTCCACTGCGCGTGACCTGTTGCGCCCATGGTTTTTATGGTTTCAAGACCGTTTAAGGTCTCTATCAAAATTCCGTTTTTCTTAGCGCTTGCCTCAAAGGTGCTTTTTATACTCTCTTGCAAAGGATCTTTTATGATGAATGTGTAGATTACGATTAAGATTATAAAAACGGCTGGAACTAAAACTAAAAATCCCCCGATAAAATAGATAACAAACAAAAACAAAAGCGCAAAAGGCAGATCAACCAGCACGGTTAAAGTGCTTGAAGTAAAGAAATTTCTAACGGTATCAAATTCCCGCAAATTGTTTGCAAAAGAGCCTACCGATTTTGGCTTTACCGAAAGTTTGATATCCATAACCCGCTCAAAAAGCAAGGAGCTCATAATGATATCGCTTTTTTTGCCCGCTATATCAAGGAAATACGTGCGTATAAATTTTAAAAACAGATCAAGCATATAGACTACGCCCACGCCAAGAGCGAGTACCCAAAGCGTCTCCACGGCATTATTGGGAACAACCCTATCATAGACATTCATAGTAAAAAGCGGGCTTGCAAGCACGAACAAATTTATCACTATGCTTGCTACCACAACATCTATATAAATTTTCTTTGATCTTTTAAGCGTGCCCCAAAACCAGTGATCTGAGCTACTATCTATCAAATGAGCGCCGCTGTCATCGGGTATAAATTCTCGTTTTAGCAAATAAGCATAGCCTAGATACTCTTTTTTAAGCTTATTTATTTCGATAGTATTAGAGCCGTTTGGCATATCAGGAGTGATGATTTTAGCATGGGTTTTACCCTCAAAACTCTCCAATATACAAGCCTTTTTGCCTCGCAAGATCAATATGCACGGAAGCACCAAAGGAGAAATTTTCTCTAACTCCTTATTCACAAGAGTAGAAATAAATCCGGCACGTTTAGCCGCTCTTGTGAAGAGAGATTTTGAACCCTTTAAAGAAAAGAGCTCCACTTGATCGTTTTCACTAACGGGAAGTCCCGTTATCAACGCATCTGCACTATAAGGGTTGTTGTGAAGTTTGGTAAATATAACCAAACAATCCAAGAGTTCATCGTTTTTTGCTTTTTCTTGCATGGCACTATCCAATATTTTGTATATCGTATATAAACATTCCTTGCATCGAATCTATCCCCATAGCTTCGAGCTTATCTCTTTGTTCGCCGCTTTCGACGCTAATAGCTACGATCTTTATCTCTTTACTTCTCATGATAAAGTCAAAAGATTGCCTTTGTTCAGAGCTGCTATCGCCAAGGAAATCTATCAGATCTCTTGCAGGAATTTTAACATAATCCGGACTTACATCCTTAAGTCTTTGAATGCTTTTTGCATCAAAGCCGAAGTGATCAAGTCCAAGCCCAAAATCAAATTCGCGAAGTTTTTGATGAAATTTAAGCACGGTTGATATATCCATATCGTCCTTGTTTGGAATTTCAACAAAAATTTTATGCTTAGCATGCTGTTTTATCCTGCGTAACAAGAGCTCAATTTCCGAAAAATACTGAGTCGAGGATAGAACGTTTTTGCCTAAATTTATAGATACGGCGGAGTCTGGAAGACTATCTTCCCTAAGCATATTGGCTACTTTATTAAGCACGTATAGATCGATTTTAGCGGCTAAATTTAGCTCATTTACCATAGGCATAAAATAGCTTGCCATCTGCCACTTGCCGCTACCGTCCACAAGTCTTAAAAACAGCTCGCAGTGTCTTAACTCCACAGTATTTGAAACAACCTTTTGTCCCGCAAATTTAAACATATTGTTATTAAGCGAACTTGTTATAAGCTCTCTATACTGATCTTTTCCAAGTAAAATTTCCCCGTTGCTCTCATAAATTTTAACCGTAAAATTTCCGCTTCCCTTAGCTCTTGCAAGGGTAATATCCGAAGTTATCAATATCGTTTTAATCTCGCTTGCAGGCGAGTAATCCGCAACCGAAGCATTTGCAAAACAATCATCATCGCTAAGCTCGAATTCGTCAAAAACTTTTTTAATATCAGCCAGTATCTTTTCTGCAAGATCGGCGGTTTTAGAATTTGTAAAGCTAGGCGCAACTACTATAAAGTCGTTTTCATTAAGTCTTGCGCAAAGCAGACCCGGTGTATTATCCGTTATACAATTTGCAACGCTAAGAACTAAATTTTGCCACTTTTGAAATCCCAAACTACCCTTAAGCTCTCTTAAATCATCGCATGAAATCATCATGACAGAGCCGCTTGAATACTCCTCGCTAGATAAAAAATCTCCAAATTTATTCTGAAAATATCTTCTGTTAAACATGCCCGTTTGATCGTCTTTATACAAAAGATTTTCGTATTTACTAAGCGATTTTGCACCTTGCTCAAATATATCCCTAACTTTTCCGACCATGCTATTCATGGCTAAAACCATGCGTTTAATATCTACGGTAAAAGGCATCCTCTCTTGGATGATAAACCTATGTTCAAGTATGGCTTCTGCTTGAGTTTGGACATTTCTAAGAGGAGTAAAGATAAATTTAATGCCAAAATAACTCAAAAGAAGAGCTAGAAGCGACATTGAAAATAAGGTGTAAAAGACCTTTTTAATAATATCGTAAAGCTCATAGTAGGCAATGCCGGTGTTGCTTTGCACATAAAGAGTGCCGAATTTGCTCCATCCGATCATAATCTCGCTGCTTTGAATAGGAGCGCTTAAATTAATATTGCTTACAAACCAGCCAGGAACGCCTTGAACGACGATATCTTGAGATTTTTCTATTAAAACATTGCCGTCGATATCAACAAGCTTTATCATAGAGTAATATCCACTGTCAAATATCGAATTTATCATAACCTCCGCACTTGATATGTCGTTTAAATCTCCTATGGATTTTATAGCAAGTCCGAGAGAATTTGCCGTATGTTTGGCGTTGGTTCCAAGCTGAGCTTCAATGTAATTATTTATAGTGGTGAAATTTAAAATTCCCACAGATATAAATATAACCAAGCCAAACGATATAATCGCAACCATAATCTGCTTAAAAAGTGTCATTAACCGTCCTCTTTCATTCTGTCAATCAAATTTAGCCATTTTGGATTTTGCTTTTTATTGCCTCCGGGAACTGCCTGACCCAAGCCCTCTTGTTTGGATAAAAATAGCGAATCGCCGTTGAAACTATAAACAGGTATCAAATCATTTCTTTGTGTCGCTATTTTTATTTTAGGAATTATATTATCCAAGATTAAGGGGATTGATTTTGGGCTATCGTAGTATGATAAAACCATGTGAGCTTGATTGAACTCAACAGCCTTAACATAGGTAAAATAAAGTTTCTCGGTAGGAACTCCGAGCTGCTTTAGGGTAAAGTATTTAGCCGTTACGTAATCTTCGCAATCACCCGCGCCTTTACCTAGAAATTCCATCCTCGTGGCCCAATAATCCTTCTGATTCCAAACCTCTTTATCGTCTTTCCAAGTAAGTTGATTAAAAAAATCATTAACTTTTACGAGCTTTTCTTGCTCGGTGGCATCTTTTAGCTCAACCATAAGTTTATTTAGTCCGATTACTCTTTTTTTTGCATTTTCACCGTAAATTTTCGCCACTTTTTCGTAAGTAGCGGCTTTAATAAATTCGTTTTCGGCAAATAGAGTAATTAAAAGAGAGGCGCTTATAAAAAGCGCCGTATATATAAATTTATCCGTAATTATACGGTGATTCATCCTTGAGTCTTGTATCTATAATACTATCTAAGATCATCTTGTATAGAGCAAGCGCCAAGGATATATTTTTTAGCAAATCCCGGCTCAAAGCTATCGGTTAGCATGCCCATATTATCAAGCAATCTATATTTAGAATACAAAAGTGCGCTTTTTGTATTTATCATCTCTTCAAGAGCGTTATTGTATTCGCTCTCAGCGTCAAGAAGGTTGATAAGATCGCGTCTTCCGATTCTAAATTCATCTCTATAAGAGTCTAGAGTTTTCTTGGCATAAGCAACGTGTTTTTCTAAAAATTTAATCTTTTCTTGATTTAAAACATAAGTTTGCCATGAGAATTTAAGACTTTCGGAAAGATCTCTTTTTACGGTTTCTATCGCATGCATCGACTCGGTAACCGCTAGCTTGCTTTTTTCTTTTTCCAGCTTGTCTATATTTTTGTTATAAAGGTTGTATCTAAGTCTTAAAAGCACGTCATACTTTGTATCTTTGTAATCATCATAAAATACATCATTTTTCTCATATCCGGCAGACGCTTCAAGATCAAGCTTCGGTCTAAATGGAGCGTTTTTCTCTCTTACGACAGATTGAGCCATTTTCATATTAGAGTCTTTTAAAAGCACGGTAGGATTACATCTCATAGCTTTTTCATAAACCATCTCTTCGGTTGCAGGAAGAACTTGATCAAACACAGGAGTCATAAGCATAGCGGCATCCACTCTTGTTCCGTAAAGCTTTTCAAATGTAGTTAGAGCGTCTAAGTAGTTGTTTTCTTGAGATATTAAATTGGCTTGAGCTAGAGTTAAGCGAGAGCCGGCTTGCCTCTCTTCTGAGCCACGAGCAAAGCCCGATTGAGTTCTGTCTTTAATCTGAGCATATATGTCTTGATGGGTTTTTACATTTGCTTTTGAGATATCAAGAAGCTCTTTGTTTCTAATAACGGCAAGATACGCATCTACCAATTGAAGAGTCAACCTATCTGCTTTTTGAGCTACGCTATAAGCGGCTGCATCAAGTCTGTGGCTTTGAGATTTGATTCTATTTTTATCGGCGCTACCGTTATATAAATTTTCAACCAAGGTCACGCCTGCGGTTAATTTTTTGCCTCTTCCTTTTTGAACCGTTATGCCGTTGTCTATCTTCTCTCTTTCATAACCATATGTTCCATATGCGTCAAGAGTCGGATAATAAGCATTGTTCGCTATATTGAGGTCTTTTCCGACTTGTAAATATGCAAATTCGGTCTCTTTTAAATTTGGGTTATCTTGAAGTACTGTTCTTACTGCATCTAGAAGTGAAATTTTATCTCCCGAGACAACTGACGTATTCTGATTTGCAAAAAGCACAGCCGAAGCAACCAAGCTTAAAAAAGCGATCTTTTTCATGATGAATCCTTGATTAAATTTTAATATTACTATTTCATTACAAATTAACATTTTAGTTTGCATTAACATAATATCTAAAATTTATTTAATATTTTTTAAATTTATATTACAACTTTCCTGCTTAAAGCGCCCTAGCTATTAAATCTATCGGATTTTCAAATTTTACATTTGAGCCGTGGATATGAAGAGAATTTGAAATTTGCATCTTGCACGCACTGCACTCCGCACTTACAAATTTCACGTCAAGCTCATCTATCATGCCTACTTTTTGAAGACCTGCCGCGCGACTTAAATGATACTTTTCAGCTTGCATAGTAACCCCGCCAAACCCACAACAGGTATTTGGGTCGCTCATCTCAACTATATCGTAGTTTTGAGCCAAAAGTTTACGAGGCTCTTTAAAAACTCCTTGCATTTTTCTTGCGTGACAAGGATCGTGATAGGTTATGCTTGCAAGCTTTTTGCCCTTGCTTGCTAAAATTTCAGCCAAATTTGTCTGCTTTTCTAGATACTCAGTAGCAAGGAAAATTTTCTCGCTTATCTTTTTAGCCCGCTGCTTCCACTCCTCGTTATCGTGAAAAAAGTGCTCGTAGTCTATCTTAACCATAGCCGAACAGGTCGCTTCTGGTATGATTATCGCATCAAGCTTGCTAGATAAACTCTCAAAATACTCGATGTTTCTTTTTGCAAGCACGCTAACCGTGTCAAAATCGCCCGTAAAATACGCAGGCGCACCGCAACAGGCTTGCTGCTTCATCAAATTTACATTTAGCTTTAGCTCTCGCGCTATTTTTAGAAGGCTCTCTCCAATGCTTGTATAAGCATAGTTTCCCATACAGCCGATAAAAATTCCTATCGTTTTTTCTCCGCCGTTATCTATAAATTCGGGATGAGAGTTTAAAAAGCTCTTTTTAGAAGCCGTCGGAAACAGCCTCTCTTTTTTTACCATCGGAAGACTAAAGCGCGGTGTCATGGTGTTTTCTTTTATCTTAAACGCACAACTTTGAAACACATATCCAAGCCTTGCGCATATATCCATGATAAATCGATGTCTAAGCAGCCAAAAAAACATCTTTTTATACCAAGCTATGCCAAATTTCTGCGCTAAATTTCTGCGCACATTTTCTATAGCCGTATCTACCCTAAGCGAATTTGGACAGACTTCGACGCAATTTGTGCACAAAAAACAGCTTTCAAAGATATTTTTAGCGTTTTTATCAAGCTCCAACTCGCCTCTCTCATAAGCTCCAAGCAGATCCAAAAACCCGCGCGGAGAGGTTACCTCATCGCTATTTATGTTGTGTATAGTGCATACTTGGATACACTTACCGCATTTGACGCATTTATCTGATATTTCGCTAAATTTATACATCATACGGTCTTTGAAAATCGTCTTAAATTTTCAGGGATATTTTTTAAATACGCATCAAAACACATCGCGATATTGCGAATTATCAGAGTTCCCGTCTCGTTTACGCTGATCTTTTCAGGCGTGATTTGCACAAATTCGCTTAAATTTTCAAGCTCTTTTAAATCATCCTTAAAATACTCAAAAAATTTCACGCCAAATTCAGCCTCTATAGCCTTTATATCAAGCGCAAAGTTACTCATCAGGCTCATTATCACAGCCTTTCTAAGCAGATCGTCATCGCTTAGATAAATTCCCTTCATATAAGGCAAAACGCCTCTATCAATCGCCGCTTCATACTCGGGCATATCTTTAAAATTTTGCGCGTAGTGGCGCTTGCACTCGCCGATACTGGTTAATCCTATACCGATAAGATCGGCTCCGCCTTTAGTCGTATATCCTTGGAAATTTCTATGAAGTGTTCCGTTAGCAAGTGCGGTAAATAGCTCATCATCAGGCTTTGCAAAGTGATCCATACCTATCATTTTATAGCCGTTTTTGATAAAAAATTCAGCCGTATATTTTAAAATTTCAAGCTTGGTTTTAGGGCTTGGCAAGGTTGCCTCGTCAAATTTACGCATAGTCTTTTTAAGCCAAGGCACATGAGCGTAGTTAAACACGGCAAGACGGTCAGGATCAAGCGTAAGCGTCATATCAAGAGTGCGCTTAAAGCTATCTAAGCTCTGGTGCGGCAGACCGTAAATGAGGTCCATATTGATCGATTTTATACCCATGGCACGCGCCATATCTATAGCTTTTTTGGTAATCTCATAAGGCTGAATTCGGTGAATCTCTTTTTGAACTATATCGTCAAAGTCTTGCACGCCGTAGCTTATGCGGTTAAACCCATGTCCTACAAGCACGTCAAGCTGAGCTTGAGATAAAAACCTAGGGTCTATCTCGCAGCTTATCTCGGCCTCTTTTGAGTAGTTTTTAAATTTCGCCTTTATAGCGCAAATGATCCTATCAAGCTGCTTATCGTCAAAAAACGTCGGCGTTCCGCCCCCAAAGTGCATTTGCAGCACTTCCGCACTCGTATCAAGGTGGCGAGATAAAATTTCAAGCTCTTTTTGGATATAGTCGATATACCTCTCTTTTTTCTCCTCTTTGCTCGTATAAACCACATTACAGCCGCAAAAATAACAGGCCGAGCGGCAAAAAGGCAGGTGCAGATAAAGCGAAAGCGGGCGAGATTTATCGCGATTTTTAAGCTCTCTTATATAGTCATCATAGCCGAATTTATCGCTAAATTCAGGCGCAGTCGGATAACTTGTGTATCTTGGTCCGGGGCGTGAATACTTCACATACGCGTCAAAATCTACCATTAGGCTCTATTCCTTTTTTCCATCAAATCCTCCATATCAACAAACAAATTCGGATGCTCTTTTTTGATATTTTTTACTAAATTTTCCAAATTCACATCGATGCTTCTCTTGCCGTTTTCCTTGGCTGCGATCTTGCGAATTTCATCCATTACGACAACCCAAACATCACTAAAATCAACAGGCACATTTTGCCAAATCGTCTTTTCAAGCTTAAGCTCAAAATTCTCTTTTTGCAGCTTGCGGTGGCTCTCGATAAGCTCGGTTAGAGATTTTACCGAGACCATGGTGTGCAAATTTTGATTTTCATCGATGCCAAACCACGGCTCAACCCCGTTCCAAGTGCCGCTTTTTAGGCTCAGGCTCATTTGATTAGGGTTGCTTGTAGGGATTATCTCAAATACCGTTTTTTCGCTCTCGTCTATTCCAAGCTCGCTGCTTATCTCGTCGATCTTCTTATACGTATCTTTTAATCTCTCATCTTTTTTGCTCATATTCTTTCCTCTTTTGATCAAGCCAGACCATGACGCCCTTTTGCGCGTGAAGGCGGTTTTCCGCTTCGGCAAAAATTTCATCCGCATGCGCTTCAAAGACGGCTTCACTTACTTCATATCCGCGGTAAGCAGGCAGGCAGTGAAGGAAAATCGCGCCGTTTTTGGCTAACTTCATCAAATTTTCATCCACACAAAATCCCTCAAACTCTTTTATGCGCTTTTCTTTTTGGGCCTCTTGACCCATCGATACCCAAGTGTCGGTTGTAACGACATCCGCGCCATTAACCGCCTCTTTGATATCTTGCGTTAGATAAATTTTAGCTCCTGAAATTTTAGCGTTTTGCATCGCTTTTGCTAAAATTTGCGCGTCAGGCTCATAGCCTTTTGGAGTGGCGATTCTAAGCTCAAATCCAAGTTTACTTGCAAGCATAAGCCACGAATGAGTTATGTTGTTGCCATCACCCACATAAGCTACAGTTTCGCCGCTTGAAAACTCAAGCATGGTTAGGTAGTCAGCCATAAGCTGCACGGGGTGAAATTTATCGCTAAGTCCGTTTATAACGGGAACTTTACTAAATTTTGCAAACTCTTCAAGCGTTTCGTGGCGATTTACCCTAAGCATCGCCATATCGGTCATCGAGCTAATCACTCGCGCCGTATCTTTTATCGGCTCGCCGCGACCTATCTGAAGGTCGTTTGCGCTTAAAAACATACCCTTGCCGCCAAGCTGATGCATGCCAACTTCAAAGCTAACTCGCGTTCTGGTCGAGCTTTTCTCAAATATCATGGCTAAAATTTGATCTTTAAGATAGGGCTTATAAATTTTAGCCTTCGCCTCGCTTTTTATCTCGCGAGCCAAATTTATCATCTCTAAAATTTCATCCCCGCTAAAGTCATCAAGGGTAAGAAAGTGCCTCACAACGCTCTCCTTAAAATTTCAGCCGCCTCTTTTGCGTGATAGCTGATGATGAGGCTTGCGCCGGCTCTTTTAAATCCGATCATAGTTTCCATCATCACGCGCTCATAGTCGATGATTCCCGCTTTCGCGCCCGCTTTTAGTAGTGCATATTCGCCGCTTACGTTATAAGCACAAACCGGAAGTAAAGTAGCGTTTTTTATCTCGCGAATCACGTCAAGATAAGCAAGGGCGGGCTTAACCATGAGTATATCGGCACCCTGAGCCTCATCTTCAAGGCTTTCGTTTATCGCTTCCAAGCGATTTGCAGGATCCATCTGATAGCTTCTTCTATCGCCAAAACTCGGAGTGCTTTCGGCTACGTCGCGAAACGGTCCATAGTAAGCCGAAGCGAATTTAGTCGAATACGCCATGATAGGCAAATTTTCAAACCCGCTCTCATCAAGCGCGCCGCGAAGCGTAGTGATGATACCGTCCATCATACCGCTTGGAGCGATTATATCGGCTCCGTTTTTAGCGTGGATCACCGCTTGCTTGGCTGAAATTTCAAGCGTAGCGTCGTTATCTATAGTCTCATGAACATGATCTAAAATTCCGCAATGTCCATGGTCCGTGTATTCGCAAAAACAAAGATCGGTTACCACCACAAGATGCGGAAATTTATCCTTTATCGCCCTTAAAGCCGTAGCTATGATGCCGTCGTTGCTTAAAGCGTCGCTTCCTATGCTATCTTTTACGCTTGGAATTCCAAATAAAATTATTGATTTTATGCCTAAATTTACAACTTCGGCGCACTCTTTTAAAATTTCATCCAAACTCATCTGAAAAACGCCCGGCATCGAACTTATCTCTTTTTTGACGCCACTTCCGGGAACTACAAAAAGCGGATAGATAAAATCGCTTAAATTTAGTCTGCTTTCTCTTACCATATCGCGCATTGCAGGGTTGATTCTTAGTCTTCTAAAGCGTTTAAACATATTTTTCCTTTTCTTTGATACAATACCGTTTTATAAGTGTAACATATTAGGAGTTAAATTTTGATGAATATAGAACTATCCGAGGTTGCAAACCTTCCCTCTCGTTTTGGAATGTTTCAAATCCAATCTTTCAAAGAGGGCGATAAGGAGCATTTGGCGATATTTAAAACTCCCTTTAAGGAGATCGTGGATGTGCGAATTCATTCCGAGTGCCTGACCGGAGATGCAATAGGAAGCCTTAAATGCGACTGCCGCGATCAACTTGAAGCGAGCTTAAAATATATAGAAGAGCACGGCGGTATGGTAATATATTTGCGCCAAGAGGGGCGTAATATCGGGCTTTTAAACAAGGTTAACGCCTATCATCTTCAGGATTTAGGATTTGACACGATAGAAGCAAATCACCAGCTCGGATTTAAAGCAGATGAGCGCACTTACGAGGTAGTTGACTTTATCCTTAAGCACTTTGGCATAAGCAAGATAAATTTGCTAACAAACAATCCCGAGAAACTGCAAGGCTTGCAAAGCGTTAAAGTTGTGCAGCGCCTGCCTATCGTCATTCACGCAAACAAATACAATAAAGATTATTTAAAAGTAAAAAAAGAGCAGATGGGGCATATGCTTGATGAGTAAATTTGAAACTCCTTCAAATTTCAAAGAGCAAGTCGATAAATTTACTCAAATTTTGCATAAATTTAATAAAATTCATAGTCTAACAAACTACAAAAATATAGACGAGATCGTGGCTGACAGCATAAAGCCGCTTGAGTTTATGAAATTTTACCCACGCGTTGCTATCGATGTTGGAAGCGGAGCGGGATTTCCCGCGATATTTTTGGCTCTTGTTTTAAAAGATTGCGCTTGGACGCTTTTTGAGCCGAACTTAAAAAAGGCTTCGTTTTTAAGTTACGTAAAAGCAGATCTTGATATCTCAAATTTAAGCGTTAAAAGCGAGAAAATCGAAGCTTCACAACCTTTTATAACTGAACTCATCACTTCAAGAGCGCTTATGAAGACAAAAGATCTCATAAATTTGTGCGAGGGATTTTACGATAAAGATACGCAGTTTTTACTCTACAAGGGAAGTAGTGTAGAGGCTGAACTTGAGGGCATAAACGCCAAAATTTACAATGACAAAAATAGAAATTACGTATGCATAGGTGAAAAATGGTAACGAAAATTTTAGCTCTAGCGGTGGTGTTGCTGCTAGTTTATATAGTGTTTTTTAAAAATAGAAAAAAAGAAGCGAGCGAGACAAAGGAGACGCAAAACTTCGTGCAATGCTCAAAGTGCGATACCTTCGTCGAGGTTAAAGATGCGGTTTTAAGTAGCGGAAAATATATCTGCAAGGATTGCATAAAGGGCTAATATGAAGATAATCGGACATGAGCTCGTAAAATTTGAGCCGTTTTTTGAGTGTTTAAAAGAGCAAGACATCAGCGCAAATCGCGAGAATTTATTCGCTTACGAGCCAAATATGATAAAGCGCGCTCAAAAGATGGAGGCGAATTTTAGTTTAAAAACAGATGATATAGTGCAAATCATCCTTGCCAATGCGGCGGGAGCAAAATTTATCATCGTTTCACGCAAGCTTGCAAGCAAAGCCGCTAAGATAGCGCAAAACTATCTTTTTGACGCGCAAATAGCAGTCATCATCAAGAATGAGAGGGAGATAGAGGATTTAAGCGAAGCGGGCGTGGATGCGGTTATATTTGAAAAGGGAATTTGCAATGGAGATATTTAAAACCACTTTTTTAATGGTCGCGCTAATGCTGCTTTTTATCTTTGTTGGCGGCATGGTAGGCGGAGAGCAAGGCATGCTTATGGCTTTTGTCGTGGCTGTGGGCATGAACTTTTTTAGCTATTTTTTCTCGGATAAACTGGTGCTTAAACGCTATAGAGCCGTAGAAGTTCATGAAAACGACGCGCAAGGGCTGTTTGAGATCGTTCATAGACTAACCGCAAAGGCGAATTTGCCGATGCCAAAGGTCTATATCATACCAGAACAAGTTCCAAACGCATTTGCAACCGGGCGAAATCCGAAAAACGCAGCCGTTGCGGTAACCGAGGGGCTTTTAAACTTACTTGATAAAAACGAAATCGAAGGGGTCTTGGCTCACGAACTCTGTCATGTGCGCCACTACGACATCTTAACAGGCTCGATAGCCGCAACTATCGCAGGAGCTATCGCCATACTTGCAAATTTTGCCAAATTCGGAGTCGTAAGCGGCAACAATCGTTCAAATAATGCAAACGGAATTTTGATGATAGTAGCGGCTGTGGTTATGCCCATAGCCGCAAGCGTCATACAAATGGCGATCTCAAGAGAGCGCGAATATAAAGCGGACAAGGGCGCCGCTTTGCTTACCGAAAATCCGCAGTGGCTAGCAAGCGCACTAAGAAAGCTTGAAAACTATTCAAAAAACTATGTGATGAGAGATGCCGAGCCTCAAAGCGCGCATATGTTTATCGTAAATCCTTTCGGAAGTATCAAAAATACGCTTGGCTCGCTATTTCGCACGCACCCAAGCACGGCTGATCGCATAGCAAGACTTGAAGAGCTTGCAAGAAATTTGGGCTAATTTCCCACAAGAAGCGGCAAAATTTGGGCTAAAACAGGCCCAAATTTAAAATTTATTGCGCTCGCAATCTTCCTTGCTTACGCTAAATTGATAGAAGAATTTTCCATTTTCAAGAGTGTAGCGATACTCCATCACGACACCGAAATTTAGCATCGCTCTAGTATCTTCAGCCGCACAAGCCGTTCTCATAACGCCTTCGTGCCTGATCTTTTTTTCTTGTTCGATAGCCTGCCAGCTAAATTTGCTAAATTCGGCCTTTGACGTGTCAAACACCTGATAGCTGTAAACTAGCTTGTTTCCAAAGGCTTGGATATTTTTAAAAGTGATAGAATCGCTTAGTTTTTTTGGTAAATTCGGAGATACTTCAAGCTCTATGCTCTTTGCGATTTGCTCGGGTGAGTGATCGCTCTCAGTCGGTGTCTCACTTGGCGGCATAGCCATAGCCAAAACTCCGCAAATTGACGCGGCTACAATCTTTTTAATCATATTTTCCCTCTATTTTGAAATTAAATCTTTGTATTTTAGCCTTAAAATTTAAAAAATACGATTAATCAACCAAAACTTCATCGTATTTTTTAAACTACACAAATCTTCTGCTGATATTTGGCGAAAGTTTTACTAAAATTTCATACTCGATCGTATCAAAAAATTTCGCCCAAATTCGCGCGTCTTTTATCACGCAAACCCTCTTGCCGCCGTCCTCGCTAGAAAAGTTATCCATAGACATCTTGCCTAAAATTCGCTCGCCGCTTGCTAAATTTAACTCGCGCTCTGCGTCGTATCTTAATAGCCCATCGCCATAGCCAAGGTCGTAAGTTGCGATTTGCATATCCTCTTTTGCACAGAATTTACCGCCGTATCCAACGCCCTGCCCCGCTTTTAAAACGCGAGAGCTAACTCGGTCGGCATATAGGCTTAAAACGATCTTTAGATCCAAGCTCTCATCAAACTGAGCGTAGCCGTATTGAGCGATACCGACTCTTACAAGCTCATCATCAAGCTTGCTAAATCTCTCAAGTCCTGCGGAGTTATGCGAATGAAAGGTCAAATTTTTAGCCTCCGTGCCGCTAAATTTGATGATCTGCTCTTTTGCTAGTTTAAAGTTTTCTCTCTGCACGAAATAATCGCTACTTACCTCGTCTGCCGCGCGAAAATGCGTGTAAGCTCCGCATATCATAAGCCCTTTTTGATTGGCTATTTTACAGGCTTGCCCTATCTCATCTATGGCGATACCGTTTCTATGCATAAGCGTATCTACCGCAAAATGAACTCTTGTGCCGGATTTTAAAACGCTTAAATTTGAGATATCGTTTACCGCATAGATAAATTTCTCGCTCTCCTTGCCTGTCGGGATATGCGAAAGGATCAAGATGTTCTCAAAATATTCGCCCAGCTCCCTAGCCTCGCTCTCGTTTTTAACCGCTGCAAATTTAATCCCGAATTTTGAGGCTTCACTTGCGATTAGCTTTGCGCCGTGTCCGTAAGCGTTATCCTTAAGAACGAGTATAACGCGCTCTTTTCCACCAGCTTTTTCACAAATTTTAGAAAGGTTGTTTAGGTACGCGGCGCGATTTAATAAAATTTCAGACATTAAATTTCACGCCGTAAGCTTCATAAACATCGGGCAAAAGTTTGCGCACGCCGTAGTCATAAGCGTAAAATTTCGCATATATCGCTTTTAAATCGCCCTTTTCGCACCTGCTAAAATCAAATACATCGGTGCCCTCTATCTTTGGCACCTGAGTGTCAAGCTCGGCGAAAAACTCGCTTCTTGCTTTTAAAATCGCCTCTATCTTAGACTTTATCTCTTCGCTTTTTTCTTGCATATTATCTCTCCGTTATGATCTTTACTTTGCCGCTTTCAAGCCTTACGTAAAGCTCCTTTTTACCGCTAAATTTATGCGAAGGAGCGCTGTAATCCTCATGAAAAACGACTCTATAAATTTTTAAATTTTGTGCATTTGGATACGGGGTAACGGCAAAATTTGAGAATTTGATCTCTTTTTGCTCGTTTTTGGCAAAAATTCTCTTTTTAAATTTTACAAATTCACTAAAATTCATCCCGTCAAAACGCACAAAATCCTTAGAATAAAATTTCAAATACCTGTCTATGTCGTTTTTTCTCCAAGCGCTTTTCCACTTAAACACAAAGGCCATCACAAAAGCGATATCGTCATCATTGGCGCGGGTGTCGTGCTTCTCGTCTATTAAAACCAAAGCGTGTCCGTTGATAACTTTGCCGAATTTTAAGAGCCTATCGTTATCCATCGCCACGCAGCCTCTGGTTCTTATCTCGTTATCGCGCCTACCGTCCATGGGAAAGCCATGTATCTAAATTCCGCTACCGGTTTTTTTAGAAATTTTATCAAATAAATTCGGATACGAAAGCTCAAACGCAAGCGGTCCGTAATAGCGATCAGGCGGAGTAAAACGACTGGTTATGTCATATACGCCCACCGGAGTTTTTAAATCGCCCTCTTTTTGCTTATCGCCTTTTTTGCCCGTGATTACATTTTGAGTAAATTTCTCGTTTAAAACTCCGTCTTCGTAAAAAAACGTTCGCATATCTTTGGTGTATTTATTGACCGTTATTATAGTAGTTTTTGCTTCATAGTAGCCAAATTTAAGATCCTTGCCGACAAATTTATCCTTCCAATAATCTATCTCTTTTAAATTTTCGGTATTTGCAAAAGCAAAAGTGGACAACAAGCAACATATAAATAATTTCTTCAAATAAAACCTTAAAATATTTAGATAAAAGCGCAATTATAGCACAGCCAGTTTAAATTTTAAAAAATATATTTTCTGATATAATTTCATATTTGTTAATAAATTTTTAAAAAGGATACACATGAAAAAAACATTATCAGCCTTGGCTTTAGCTACGGTTTTTTGCATCGCAAATGCAGCCGACATAGAAGTTTCAAACGCTTTTGCAAAAGCTACTCCTCCTAATGTCAAAAATAGCGCCGCGTTTATGGACATCAAAAATAATACCGATAAGCCTATAAAGCTAATCGCCGCAAACTCAAACATCTCAAAAACAACCGAACTGCACACTCATAAACACGTAGACGGCATGATGCAGATGATTCAAGTTGATGATATAGAAATTCCCGCCAAAAGCGAGGTGAATTTAAAACCGGGCGGGCTTCACGTGATGTTTATGAATATATTTGCGCCTGTTAAAGAGGGCGATAAGATAGATGTGACGCTTGAATTTGACAACGGCTCAAAGATCGAGCTTAAAGACGTGGTCGCTAAGCCGGTTATGAAAAAAGAGGGCATGCATAAGCATTAAGATGAGTAAAAAAATAGCCGCTCTTATTTTTGCGATAGCTTTTGTTGTCGGAGGGTTTTATATATTTAACACAAAATCGGCCGATAAAGAGAGTGAATTTGCGGAAGTCGATACAAATTTAACTCTGCTTGAGTGCGATATGAACGCAAATTTTTCATGCCCTGTTAAATTTAAAGGCAAAACCGTAAATTTCAGCCTCTCTCCAAGGCCGGTTTACGTGATGCAGCCTGTTTCCATGTGGATAGAGGGTCTTAACGAGCTAAATTTCAAAGAGCCGAGCCTAGAAATTCACGGTGTAAATATGGAAATGGGCGTGATAAAAGCCAAGCTTGAAAAAAGAGACAACGAATACAAAGCCGACGTGGTTCTAAGCGCATGCATAATAGCCCTTATGAGATATCGCTTCGAGGTGCTTGACGGCGGTAAAAAAACAGGGCTTTATATAGACTTTGATCTAAAACAATAAGGAGCCAAAATGAAGCTTTTCTCTTCTATCGTCGTGTTTATAATGATAATCTCCGCAGGTGTCTTTTTGGGACTTAAATACGCAAATAGCGGAGTTTATAACTTTAGCGCCAAGAGCATAAACGGCGATGTAACTCTAAAAAGCTTTGACGGCAAATATAAGATCTTATATTTTGGATTTGGCTCCTGTCCCGATGTCTGTCCTGCAACTCTTGGGCTGGTTAGTAGCGTATTAACCGAGCTTAAAAGAGATGATATCATAGTGCTTTTTATAACTCTTGATCCCGAGCGCGATACTCCTGAAACGATAGACGAATACGCCAAATACTTCTATCCCAACTCTTACGGGCTTGTCGTGGATAATCTAAAAAAAGTTACCGCCGCTTACGGAGCTAAATATAAAAAGATTAGACTTGAAAAATCGGCTATGGATTATTCGGTGGCTCACAGCTCGTCGATATATCTGCTTGATAAAGAGGGCAAGCTAGTAAATGAAGTTTCAAATTTAACGATAGAAAATATAAGAGAGAGTATAAAAGAGCTTATAAAAAACTAGAACTCTTTATCATGCATTTCATCGGCGATAATATATATAATTCCCACCGCCAGCAAAACAAGTAAAGCGGCTAAAATGATTTGAAGCAATACAGATCCCTTAAAATTTTATCGCGAAATTATAACATATTAAATTTTTTAGCATTACTTTAAAACCCTAAAGATTCGAAAGACAACTCCGCAACAAATTAAAATATCAAAATCTATTATAGAAAATATTAAATTTTTATCTGATAATTTTATCAACTTTACAACAAAAGCAAGATAAAATTATCGTATGAAAAAACTTATCAAAGAGTTACTGTAAATAATACTAACAAATAAAATTTTAAGAGCCGTCCCAATAAAGCGAAATTTACCGTGTGAAAATTTAAGGCTTGAATTTACTGATTTCAAGATGAATTTTACAAACTTTGATATATCTATAAAATTTAAAATTTTCAAATCAATCAACACAAAAAAGGAGATCAAATGCTTGGCGTTATCATCGGTTCGGTAGTGCTGTTTATCGTCGGTTGGGCGATCATCAAGGGTAAATACGCTCCGCTTACGCTGTTTTTATCGGGCGTGTTTATGCTTATTTGCTCTATCGTTCTTCAAACGGGCAAATTTATGCCTAAAAAGGCTACGCCTACGGGCAACGAATACCTAGATATCATCGAATACATCCGCTATATGTTCTCAGACCGCATGGCTGATCTTGGACTTCTTATCATGTTTATGGTCGGTTTTGCAACCTATATGACGCATATCGGAGCAAACAGCGCCTTCGTCTCGCTTACCACGGGGCGACTTGCAAAGATCAAAAGCCCCTACTTCATGATATTTGTCGCATTTGCCATAGCAAAGCTTATAAGTATGGTTATCACAAGCGCTGCGGGTCTTGGCGTGCTTTGCCTTGCGCTTCTTGGGCCTATTCTCATCTCGCTTGGGTTAAACAAACTTACGGTCGGCTCCATCTGCTGCATGTCGGGTGCGGCTTCTATGGTGCTCATAGGCGCTTCAACCGCAGCATCTGCAAAGGCAACTTCGCTTTCGATACTTGATTATGTCTTTTTATATAAAATTCCAGCCGCCTTGCCAACCTCTATCGTTATCGGCATAGCGCTAGTTTTTTGGAATAGATACTTAGATAAAAAAGAGGGCTGGGTGTGCAGCGAGCATGTCGGAGAGAGCATAGAATTTGACGAAGCTACAAAGCCGCCTACCGCAAGTGCGCCTAAAATTTATGCGATTTTGCCGTTTTTACCGATGATATTGGTGGTTGTCTTTTCCGAATACTGCCTAAAATCGATCAAACTAAACATATCAGCCATCATCTTGCTCTCAGTCATCATCGCGATGTGCTTTGAGACTATCAGGCATGGATTTAAATTTGAGCCGCTAGCGGAAGGACTAAAAGTCTTTTTGCAAGCTATGGGGCGTAGTTTAAGCGGAGTAGTCGCTCTCATCATCGCAGCGGGAGTCTTTGCTCAAGGCTTTAAATCTCTTGGCATGCTTGATAGTATCGTAAGCCTTGCAAATACCCTTGGACTCGGAGGCTTTGGGATGTCGATCGTGTTTGTGCTTATCACGACTGTGGTCGCTATCATTGCAGGCTCAAACGGCGCTAGCTTTTATCCGCTTGTCGAGCTTGCACCGCAGATCGCTACCAAACTAAACGTAAGCTCCGTAATGCTCGTTCTTCCTATGCATCAAGCCTCAACCATCGCGCGCCCGCTCTCGCCGGTTGCTGGTGTGGTAGTAGCCATCGCAGGCATGCTTAAATGCAACCCGCTAAGTCTAGTTAAACGCTGCTCTGTCCCCGCGATATTAGGACTTATCAGCCATCATATATTTGTATTTTTACTTGTGCTTTAAGGAGTTAGTATGGAGGTGCAAACCCTGCCGCAATGGAGCTTTGATGATGCTTATGTGGATTTTGAGCATGAGAATTTTACCCGCTCGCTAAAAAGAGCGGAATATCTAGTAAGCAATGCTTGCGATCTAGTTAAATCCGGCAAATTTTCGGCTAAAGAGCTTGCCGCGCTTTACGAAGAGGGCTTTGATAAGCTTTCTTCCTTAAAGGCGTTTTGTCGCTGCAAGATGAGTGAAAATACAAAAGATGAGCAAGTAGCGGTCATAGAAGCAAAAATTCAAAGCCAAATTTCAAAGCTTGAGCTCATAAAACAAGCGATGTTAGTTAAATTTGAAGAGTTGAGCGAGGATGAGTGGGAAGAATTTGAGCTTTCGCACTGGAAATTTTACTATGAAAATGAAAAAAATAGCTTGCAAAAAAATTTGCCCAACAAAGAAATTTACGCCGCGCTTGAGCAGAGTAGTTTCACTCCGATATATGCGATTTTTACCCATTTAAACAACCTCATCGATATCAAAGCGCAAGATAGTTTTGGCGAAATAAAAAACTATAGCTTCGCAAAGTGCGGAGGCATTTTAAAAGGCTCACCGGATAGTGCTCTTCGCGAAAATGTATTTAAGGAGCTTGGCAAACACTACGAAAAGCACGCGCCGCTTTACGTGGATGCCCTAAATATGTCGCACGGCTTTAGGCTGGCTAAATTTAAGGCTGCGGGATACAAGGACTATTTGCAGCCAAGCTTTGAGCAAAATAAAATTAGCCATGAAGCCGTAAATGCGATGAACTCGGCGCTTGAAAAAAGAGCAGGCAAGATAAGAGAGGCGGTAACGTTAAGAGCGCCATATCTTGGCAAAGAGCGCATGAGCGCGTGCGATTTGCTTGCGCCTTCGCCGTTTTCTACTAAAGCGCAAATTCCGTATCATCAAGCGATATCCACGATAAAATCGGCTCTAAGCGAAGTTAGCGAGGAAATTTCGGACTTTATAGATCTAATGCTTAAAAACCGCTGGATAGAGGCAAGCACGCGCGAAAATAAAGCCGGCGGTGCGTTTTATACGAGATTTAACGAATTTAAGCAACCAAGAGTGTTTTCATCGTATATGGGAACAAGGGCGCATATGATACAGCAAGCTCACGAGCTAGGTCATGCGTGGCACTACTGGATAATGCGCGATATGCCAAGCATACAGACTGAATTTCCGATGAGTCTAGCAGAGGTTGCAAGCACATTTAACGAGGCGGTTTTAAGAGAGTATTTGAAAAAAACCGCGGATACGAATCTAGCATTTGAAATTCTTTGGCAAGAGCTAAAATCGGCCGCAAATTTTATGCTTCATATATCGGTTAGATATGAGTTTGAAAAGGAATTTATAAGGCTTAGAGACGAACGAATGGTGATGCCAAAAGATGTTTGCGAGCTAATGAGTAAGGCTTGGCGCAAATGGTATGCAGACAGCACTCAAGACATAGAGGAGTTTTTGCCGTATTTTAAACTGCATTTTTACAAAACCGATCAATACATATACAACTACCCTTACACGGTCGGTTATCTGATATCGCAGTTTTTGATAGCAAAATTTAGAGCCAAAGAGCCAAATTTCTTTGAAATTTACAAAGCGTTTTTAAGAGATACGGGCAAAATGAGCGTGGATGATATCATCAAAAAACACTTTGATAAAGATATCAAAAACAGCGAATTTTGGCTTGAATGTATAGATAGCGCGCTTGGTTATGTAGAGGAATTTAAAGCGATAAAGGATGATTTAGACCGCAAAATTTTATAAAAACCAAAATAGCCTCCGATAAATTTAACAGAGGCTATTTGATACAATTATTTTGCAATTACCATTTAATCCCGGCTTCCAGCCAAAACTGTCTGCCCGAATCATAAACCAAATTAGACGAGCTCTCTTTTAGCGTTTTTGCTTTATTTTTCTTGTTTAATACGTTATAAACATCTAAATTTACAAACATTTCAACATTTTTAGGCAGCTTTTTAACATATCCTATACGCGCATCCCAAGTGTAGCTATTTCCCAGATCAACGCTCTCGTATATGTCATAAGGTCTTCCTCTTCTAGGGCTGGCGGATGCGGTTTTTACTATGGCTTCTTGCTTGCCTTTATAAGAAAAGAAGTTGTTTACGCTTAGTCCGTAGTTTGGAATTTTGGTTATTATATTTAGGCTTGCCATCCAAGGTCTGGCGTAGTTTTGAGCAGGCAGGTCGTAGTAGCTAATGATACGCCCGTCATACTGCACCAACTTCTCGTCTCGCAAGATATCTTTATCAAGAGTTATGTCGTATAAAGTGTTGTTTGACTTTGTCTTTAGATGCTCGAAATTTAGTTCAAAGCCGTTTTTTGTCCCCCAGATATCAAAATCCTCTATACTCCTTAGGCTAAATGTTAAAATTTTGCTCTCGCTTCTGCCGTCATTTGTAAAAGTTTGATAATTGGTATTGCTAGGAACTGCCGAATTTCCGCCGTAACCAGGAACTATAGGAAGTCCTAATTTATCTCTTGTAGATTTTATTATCTCGTCTTTGCCTTTTCTGTTGATGTATTTTGCTCCAAATTCAAAATTTCCAAATTTTTGCTTTATGCCAAATGATAGCTCATCATCATAAGGGATCTTAAGCTCGGTAAATTTAGTAAGCGATGTAGGC
>JAUNLC010000005.1:66156-73517 GCA_030532465.1 Campylobacter sp.
TGACCTTTTCTGCCAAAGCGATCATAAGAGTCGTCTATAGAGCATAGCTCGTCGTTAGGATCGCAAGCCACTACTCCCGCAGACAAAGGCTGAGCTGAACCTGCGGTCATAAACTCGTTTTTAACATCAAATTTAGCCTCTTGCTTTTTAAGTTCAAGTCCGGCTAAAAATTTATGCGTTATACCTCCAAATTCAACCTCATCAAATTTCAAGTCGGCATTATATGAAATAGTATTTTGCGTCTGATCTATATCTCCATATCCGCCCTCTAAAGAGCCAAGTAGCTTCCAGCCCCAATTTTTTACGTTTGAAAATCTCCACTCCTTAAAATACTCATGCTCCGCATCACGGGAGGTTTCTAGCTTATTATAAGCCAAAATTTGATTTATCTGCATAAAATCAAGATCATAATCAGCCTTTAAAGCTAAATTCAGACCACCCGATTTCATTTGAGAGTATGAATTTTTAACGTGATCGTTAAAAACCTTGCTGCTTGATGGAGCGTAAGTAACGCTAGGAGTTAGCGTAAGCCTATCCGTGGCATACCATAACGCTTTTAAAAAGTAATTATCTATATTTCTTCTTTGAACGCGTCTTGCAAGATCTTTTTCTCCTTCAAACCTACTATCATAAGCTTGCAGCGGAATTTTAGATCTAGTGTTCGTATAGCCAAACATAATTCCTAAGTCATCCGTTAAAAATCCCTCCAAATTTAACCTTGTTTTCCATTTGTCGAATTTAGGTTGATTTTGAAGATCGCTTGAGTTTAAAAACTCCTCTTCGCTATTGCCGTATAGATGAAATTTAGTCCATTCATCTTGCGTGTGTTGCACGGAAAATTTGCCGTGAAATCCTGCTCGCGGATCTCTGGTTTTTGCACTTACGACTCCGCCCGTAAAGCTACCGTATTTTGCGCTAACATCACTATCGTAAACATCTATACTTTCTATAAAATCACTATCTATCGCCATGCCTTGAGAGACCGAATTTAATGATGTATCAAAAACCGAATAGCGCCCCGGATTGCCGCCCGGATTTCTAGCGGGATCGAGGTCATTATTTATATTTACTCCGTCTATCATAAAGTTATTTTGCCAATACTTCGAACCGTTTATGCTGATATTAGCAGGATCGATCTCTCCCATGGTGGTTGACTGGCGGTTTGTGTTGCTAAACTGAACGTTTGGATTTGTGCGAAGAAGTTGCACAAAATCGCCGTTGCCGCTTGGCATAGACTCTATCATATCCCTGCTTATAGTTTTTACGCTCTGAAATTTATCCGTTTTAGTAACAAAGCCGGACTTTTCTCCTGTTAAATTTGCATCGACATTTAATTGAGCTATCTGATACTTTTTATCCATTTCGGCGGCAGAAATATTTACAACCGAAAAAATAGCGACAATCGAGCAGGCGAGCCTAAACTTCATACACCTATCTTCGTATAAGTATGTTTTTGACATATTTTCCCTCTCCTTATGATTTTATAATAAAATATTATTACTTAACAAAAGAAAGAATTCTAACTAAAAATTTTTTAAATAAAAATTAAATTGATAATGACTATATATAATAAATTTTGCAAATTTTATTTAATTAATAATCTCATAATTAATACATTTTTTAAAAGCTGCATAAATCCTATAATACAATATCTATGAAATATTAAAGATTTAAATATAGGCAAATTTTACTATGATTTTAGATTATAGAATAACTAAATGAGATACAAAATATACTCGTTAAGCTTTTGGTTTATTTGGAAAAATTTAAGCAAGATATTTATAATCCACTTCATAAACGCAAATAGAAATTCTTAAATAAATTAACTATTTAAAACATCTATAACCAGTATTTTTAGCACAAACAGACAACTATTTAATAAGTTTTATCTTAATTTATAAATTTAAAAATTGTTTTTTATTATTTTCGCTTATTTTTTAACTCTTTGTAAGCTTGATGAATGTATATTTTTATTGCATTTAATATTAATTTCAAGGAGGTTTGATGCAAGAAGCAAGAGATACCAAAAAGCTAATCATCGGCACCATTGCTCTGATTTTAGCTATTGTTTTCTTTGGTGGCTTTACCAAAGATTTTGTGGGTGGAATTTTTGATTTCGGCAAACTAACGGGTCAATTCCCCGAATGGTTTAAAACCGCAGGCGGAACTAGCGCAAAAGGCGGGTTTTTGTTTGCATTAAGCCTTGTTCCTGCTATCATGCTAGCGCTCGGGTTTGTTGCGATATTTGAGAGATATTACGCACTATATGCGGCTTCGGCTTGGCTTACTCCGATCCTAAAGCCTATGATAGGGATTCCGGGATGTTGCTCCATATCCTTAATGGCAAGCACTCAAAGCACCGACGCGGGTAGCTCTACTACGAAATTTTTGCGCCAAGAGGGCAAGATAACCCACAAAGAGCTTTTGATATTTGCCGCGTTTCAGTTTAGCGCCGGAGCTATGATCACAAATTTCTTAGCGTCATTTGCGCCGCTACTTTTAATCCCCGATAAAACAGGAGCCTTAGCCCCCGCTTCCATAGCCTTGTGTCTGGGCATAATCCTTGTTTTTAAAATTTTCGGTGCAAATTTAATGAGACTTTATGTCAAAAAATTCGTAAAAGACGACGAGGTTGAAGTATGAGTGAAAAAACGGAAAACAAACTACTAACCGACGTGTTTGTAGACGGCGCGAGAAAAGGCTGGAACATCGCTATTTACAACACTGTTCCAAATGTTTTAATGGCCTTTGTTATCATATATATACTAAACGTCTCGGGGGCTCTTAAAATCATAGGAGATTATCTTGGATTTATCATGCTTCCTCTTGGTTTGCCGGGAGAGTCCATAGCCGTATTTATGGCTGCGTTTTTAAGCTGGGGAGGCTCTGCGGGCGTGCTTGTGGCTCTTGTGCAAAACGGCACATTAAACGCGACCGATATAGCCGTTTTGATCCCGGGAATGGCGCTTGTAGGCTCTACGGTTCAATACATGGGTAGAGTTTTGGGAGTACTTGGAGTTCCGGGAAGACACTACGGAGTGCTTTTTGGAATTTGTATACTAAACGCCTACCTTGCGATGCTTGTTATGAGTATGATCGTTTAAGAAAGGAGCTTTAAATGAAGCAAGAGGAGTTGCCTAAATTTTTAGAAGAGCTTAAAGAGCTAACCGAGATAGAAAGCCCTACTTCGCATATAGAGGGCGTAAATTCGGTGGCAAAATGGTTCATAGCCAAAGCAAATTCGCTTGGACTAAAACATAAAGTTATAGAGCTAAATAGCGATAAGGTCGCTGATTGTCTGCTGATATCAAACAACCCCGAAGCTAAGAATTTCGACATACTTTTTGTGGGACATATGGATACGGTATTTCCGGTTGGATGGGGCAAGGATGTGCCGTTTAACGAAAAAGACGGCAAGATAAACGCTCTTGGGATCATAGATGATAAGGCTGGAGCTTTGTTATCTTTATACGTGATAAAGGATCTTGATCTAAGCAGGCTTAATGTGGCTGTCTTTTTAAACTCTCACGAAGAGACGGGTTCAAATTTCACCAAAGATCAAATACGCGAGTATGCCAAAAAGTCAAAATACTGTCTTGTGATGGAGCCTGCCAGAGAGGACGGCTCGATGGTTGCCACCAGAAAAGGCATGCTGGCATATACGGTGGAATTTCACGGGGTTTCGGCTCATGCGGGCAATCACCCAGAAAGAGGTCGCTCTGCGGTGGTTGAGGCTGCAAATTTTATAGTGGAGCTCTCAAAACTAACCGATTTTAAAGCGGGGCATACCTTTAACGCCATAATGACAAACGGAGGAACGGCTCAAAACGTTGTGCCTGATTTTGCATCGGTAAATTTTGAGATGAGGTATAAATTCGCCTCTTCGGTGGACTTTTGCAAGAAAAAGTTGGATGAAATTCTTAGCAAGCCTTTTATAGATGGCGTAACGCATAAGAAAATTCTAACAAACGAAGAGGGCCCGATGATAGATGAGGCTAATCTGCCAAAGATCAAGGCTATCTTTGACGAGGTTGCAAAAGAGAGCGGAGTCAAAGTAACTTGGGTCGATGCGGGAGGATTAAGCGACGGAAATATCGCCTCTTCGGCAGGCTGTCCTACCATAGACGGGCTTGGACCAACAGGCGGCAACATGCACTCTAAGAGCGAATATCTGGTTGTGGATTCCGTAGTTCCAAAGTGCAATCTAATACTTGATGTGATCAAAAGGATAGTATAAAGATGCCGCTTTAGTAAAAGAGCTTAAAATTTCAAAGCTCTTTTACTAGTTTTATAATCAATAATTAATAAAATAATTTGTAAAATACTATTTTATTTTCTATGAAACAAAGATATATTTAATAGTGTTTTATAGAGTAAAACTACGATAATTTAACTTTTCATTTCACGGTGCAAAATGATAGGCTATCAAAAAATCAAAAATTCACTACAAAATACGGAAAAAACTCCATTTTACTTTTGGCTTATTTTCGTGGGTCTTCTTATACATATAGCATTTCAATTTATCTTCATGTATAACGGCAACAAAGTTATGATGAGCTACAACATAATAAGCATAATCGTATTTGGAGGTGCTTTAAAATTTTTAAATAGATATCAAAAGATAGCCGTGTTGCTTTGTTTTATAGAAGCTACAGTATTTACAACGGTTTCAACCGTCACGCTTGGTTGGCATATGGGCTTTCAAAATTGGTTTATCCCTTTTATCATCCTCTCCATTACGGTTCCGTTTAAAGAGCGAACGGAATTTTATGCGCTAGGAGTTTTTCAGGCAATTTTATATCTATATTTATATTTTGAAACTCATCTAAAAATCCCAATCTTTCAAATAGAGTCCATCAATGATTTTTTGCTGAGATTTAACCTAATTTGCTCATTTATATTGATATTTTTTACCGAAAGAGTGCTAAAAATTTCAAAAGCGATGGAGGTAATTTTTCTGCAAAATGAGATTAAACATATGAGAAATATGGTTAGAACCGATGAATTAACAGGGCTTACTACTAGACGACAGATGAATGATATTTTAAATAAAATAAACATGTCTTCAAAAGAAGAGGATGAAATTTTCTATCTGGTATTTGGAGATATCGATAACTTTAAAAAGGTAAACGATACATACGGACATGATTGCGGCGATGTCGCTTTAGCGGAGATATCAAACATTTTAAAAAGCGAATGCAGAAGCAACGATATAGTCTCTCGCTGGGGAGGAGAAGAATTTTTAATCCTTCTAAGAGAAGATCGAAACGACCACAGGCTAAATAAAGAGAGGGTTGAAAAAATTTTAAACCGAATTCGCAAAAAGATAGAAGAAAAAGTCATAAAGTATAATGACATCAAATTTTCGGTAACCATAACCTTTGGCGGAGTGAGTTCAGCCTGTTTTAACGATATACAAAAGATGATACGCGCAGCTGATGAACAGATGTATATAGGCAAGAAAAACGGAAGAAATCAAGTTGTGATAAAATAGCTTGGCTATATAAATATGGTTCAGTTATTAAAATATGTTATATAATACCAAATGAAATACAAACAGTAATCTTTAAAAAGGATTATGATGATAAAGTATAGCTTACAGCAAATTTTTGGCAAAAACAAAATTTGGGCGGGCGTTCTTGCTACCATAATGGGCTTTGTCTCCGACGTTTGCCAGCCCTTGGCTCCTTTTAGCAAATATCTCTTTTTTGCAAGCATTATCATAACTTGCGTATTATTTTTAGCATACATAGCGCTTTCAAATTTAAGAGAAAAGGTTTTACCGGTTATAGTGTTTTCGGTCTTTTCCGTGCTTGCAACAGGAGCCATGTATGGACTTCAAAAGATAGACGATCAAGCGGGCGAACAAGGATTTTTGGCTGCTTATGTTCCTATTTTTGAAGATATCCAAAAATCGCTTGGAATACTCCAAGAAGATATCTCCGCGATCAAAATAAGCACCCAAAAAATCAAGCAAGACACCGCAGAGATCAAAACATCGGTTAAAACAGTAGATGAAAAGATAGACAAAATTTTAGACGGCATAGGCAAACAAAGCGCGATAGTGCCGCATCCTAAAACAGCTCAAGAGTTTTATAGTAACGCTAGAATTTACGAACTTAACGGCGATTACGCTAATGCCAGAAAGGCCTATGTCAAATACTTCTCCTTTGGCGAACAAAAACTTGATCCTCATCTAAGATTTCAAAAATTTTTAAAGATCCAAGAGGGAAAAGCCGGAGCCAAAGAGCTTTATAACGATATGTTCGCTTCAAGCGCTTATATAATAGACAAATACGCAAAGATACTTTTAGAAGACGGCAAAGAAAAAACCCACTATCTTGAAAATTTTGTTAAACAAAATCCCGATTTCGCACCTGCTTATTATGAGCTTGCAAAGCGGTATTCAAAGGCTGTTCTTGGCGCACAAACACTGTCTGATAAAAAACTGGAAAAAGAGTATGTCGATAAATTTTTAGAGCTAAACGACAAAGGCAAGCTGGCTAAGTATTTTATCGATAAAGAGGAGCTGGACTCTCAAATAAAATACGCCAAAGAGAGAAAGGCCGAGCTTGACAAGATAGATGAGAGTGTATTTAAAAATCCTATCGCGATAGAAAGAACTTTAACCAATTCATCTTGGCAGATCAGCGTCAATATAGCCGATAAACCCTTAGAAATTTTTTATAGAATAGACGGTAAAGGCGAATTTATAAGCACAGGCTATCTTGATAGCGCCACATACCCTACCGGCAAAAAGATGCCCAAAAATTTTATCAACATCGCAAATAACGCTCAAGCCGTAAAAGAGTATATAGAATTTAAATACATAGATCAAAACGCAAAAGAGAGCGAAATTTTCAGATATGATTGGTTTCAGAGGGCAAAAACAGGCGAAATTTTAGATCCAAAAGTCCAAAACGATATAAAAATTCTCAAACAAACACAAGATTATTGGTTTAACGAAGGCTCAAGACGAGCGCCTTGGATGGAGGGCGACACTAACTACTATCTATATTTTTCGCATTTGTTTTCATACTCAGACGGTATAGAAAAGATAGAGTATGGCATAGACTCGGGTAGCGTTAGCGAAATTTTAGAAAAGCCGTATGATAAAGATAAAAATTTCATCAAAGTAGATCATAAATTTGACAAGGTTGCGGTTAAGGTTTATTTTAAAGACGGCACAAATAGCGGTGTATTAGAGTATAAATTCTTAAAATAGTAAGATACTTTATGGTTTAATCTTGAATCGTATTTATCGCTGTAAGAGATGTAAAATGATGGTAAATAAATTTTATTTCTCATCTCTTATCCTTTCTAAAGAATTCTGTTATTAGTTTAGTATTGCAATACATCAA
>JAUNLC010000037.1:0-6529 GCA_030532465.1 Campylobacter sp.
GCCTTTTCGCTTGTAGCCGTTAAAAAAACTTGGGATCCGCTTCCAAGCGTAAAGGCGGCAGGGTTTACAACGGTAGATCTTAGCCCTATGAAAGACGGAGAGATGCGCCAGATAGAGTGGCGTAAAAAGCCTATATTTATACTTAAAAAAGATGCAAATATGGCTCCTAACGACAAAAGAGACGTGGTGGTAGGAGACTCAAGATACATAGTGGCTATAGCGCTTTGTACGCATCTTGGTTGTATCCCTGAGTGGAGAGCAAGCAAGCAAGTATTTATCTGCGCCTGTCACGCGGGAGAATTTAACGTAGACGGTATCAACACCTTCGGTCCTCCTCCAAAACCGCTTGACATACCTCCGTTTAAGATCGACGGGACTAAGCTCGTACTTGGCGAAACAGGTCCTGAGTATGAAAAACTTGTAGCTCAGGCATAGGAGGAAAAGATGGCACAAATTCGTAAATCAACAGGGATAATCGACTGGCTAGATCAAAGAATGGCGGTCAACAAAATGATGAAGGTGCTTGTTAGCGAGTATTGGATACCAAAAAACATAAATTTCTTATGGGCTATGGGCGTTATCCTAACAACTCTTTTCGTATTGCTCTTGGTTACGGGCTTTTTACTCATGATGTATTATAAGCCTGATATAAATTTAGCCTTTGACAGCGTAAACTACACGATAATGAAAGAGGTCGAATACGGCTGGCTATGGCGTCATATACACGCAGTTGCCGCGTCTGTGATCTTTTTGATAATATACATTCACACATTTACCGCGATTTATTACGGCTCGTATAAAAAAGGCAGAGAGCTTATCTGGGTAAGCGGTATGCTGCTTTTCATACTATTTTCAGCCGAAGCTTTTAGCGGATATATGCTTCCGTGGGGTCAAATGAGCTACTGGGCTGCGATGGTTATCACAAACCTATTTGGCGGAATTCCCGTTATAGGAGATGCGGTAGTCGAGTGGATCAGAGGCGACTACGCGGTTAGCGACTCAACCTTAACGCGCTTTTTCATGCTTCACGTATGTTTGCTTCCGCTTGTTTTGATCGCTGTTATCGCGCTTCACTTCTATACGCTTAGAATTCCTCACGTAAATAACGAAACGGGCGAAGAGATCGACTTTGACGTAGAGGCTGAAAAATACCTAAAAGGCGATAAGGCAAACGCGAAGGTTATACCTTTCTGGCCGGGATTTTTAGCAAAAGACTTCATGTATATCGGATTTTTCATGATCTTTTTCTTCTATCTTGTGTGCTTTCATTTCAACTTCGCGATGGATCCGATCAACTTTGAGCCGGGCAACCCGCTTAAAACTCCGCCACACATCTATCCTGAGTGGTATTTCTTGTGGCAATACGAAATTTTACGCGGATTTTTCTTTGATATATTTGGTTTCTCCGCTTATAACATCGGTCTTATAGCCTTTGCGTTCGCAGGTGTCGCGCTATTTTTCATGCCGATATACGATAGAAGCGACGTAGTAGCTCCTGCACACGAAAGAAAGGGCTTTTTCGTATGGTTCTGGCTACTTGTGATTGACATGATAGTGCTTACTATATTTGGCAAACTCCCTGCTGACGGGGTTACGCTTGGCATATCAAATTCATGGATAGGATTTTACTCAACGATTACATTCTTTGTCCTGCTTCTTGTGGTACTACCTATCATCACTACACTTGAAAAGAAAAGAGGTGGCAAATGAGAGAGCTAAAAATTCTTATAGTCGTTGTTGCTCTATCGCTGATAACATATTGGGGTATCGAGCCTTACGCTCATCATATAATGCACCCTGAAGTAAATCCTGTTGATTATAACTTCGCTAACGGCGACGTAAAACAGGCTGAAGTTGTGGTTAAAAAAAGAGAGGCTGATTTGGAGAGCGCAAAAAAACTTGGCGAACAAGCCAAGATAAACAACGCTCAAAAAGACCTACAAGAGGCCAAAGATATGCTTGAAATGTATAAGACATTCTGGGCTGAGATAGGTGCGATAGACTTTAAAAAGGGCGATGCGCAAAAAGGTGCGGAAGTATTTATGAATGCAGGTTGCGCAGGCTGTCACGGAGTTGAGAGTGCCGGGATGCCTGCTCCTATGGATAATGCAAGCGCAAGCGAAGCGTATAAGGTGGTTCCGCCTGATCTAAGCACGGCAGGATACTTGTATGATGAAGCCTTTCTTGCGGCTATCATAAAAAATCCGAATATAGCGCTTAAGCTTACTCATAAATTTAACGATGAAAATCCTTATCCGATGCCGGGATTTTTTGGCGCGGGCGGAGAGGATATAAACCAAGAACTTGCGGATATGGTTGCATATCTTAAGTCGGTTGCCCCAAAAGAGGTAAGCGACGAGAAGGTATTTGCCGACTCTTGTCAAAGATGTCACGACATGAAATACGAGAAACAATACGTATTTACAAACCGCGTAAATTTGGCAGAATACATGGGCTCAAACCCTCCTGATCTATCTATGATGATACGCTCTAAGGGCGCTGATTATCTACACAAATTTATCAATGACACGCAAAAAATGCTTCCGGGAACGGCTATGCCTCGTGTCGGTCTAAATAAAAAAGCCGAAGATCAAGTCGTAGCATATATGCAAAAAGCGGGCGACGAGAAAAAAGCCGAAAGAGAGAGCTTGGGAATTTATATCATGATATACTTCCTAATCTTTGGAATCTTTGGCTGGCTATGGAAACGAAAAGTTTGGAGCGAGCTTCATTAAATTTAAGAGCCTATTTTTGGGCTCTTTTTCTCTCTTTTTAAATATATTATCTGATTTTAACTATCAAAATTTAGCCAAATTTCTGATATAATGCGCCAAATTTAGACAAAGGCAACCCCGTGATAACAAATATCTATCTCTTTTTAGCCGCTTCATTTTTTGAAATTTTTGGCTGCTTCTCGTTTTGGCTCTACTTTAGACTTGCCAAATCCCCCGCTTGGCTTGTAGTCGGGCTAATCTCACTCATACTGTTTGCTTATATCCTAACCAAAATAGACCTTGAAGCCGCAGGCAGAATTTACGCTATATACGGCGGTATATACATACTATCTTCGTTTTTGTGGATGGTATTTGTTGAAAAAGAGATGATGAATAGATTTGACATCATAGGACTAGCTTTTGTGATCTTAGGCGCGGGCATAATATACTTTGGAAACAAACTAGCTTGAGCGCAAATTTCATCGCGCTCAAATTTAGCTTTTAAACTTATCTTTCTTTTACGAAAAATGTTACGCTTGCATTGTAACCTTTATGCAACGCTTTTCCGACAAGCTCCGGGGCTATATTTTTATTAACGGGCTTTTTCAAACTTAAATTTACGACCCATTTTCCGCTTGAGCTTACTTTAAATTTAGTCTTTCCCTTTATCACAAACGATCCTACAAACCCCGCCTCGCTTTGATCGCTATAAGCTCTTATCTGCGCAGGCATTCCATCTACTATCTCATGTAATGGCTCGCCCATAAAATACACCTCAAATTCCACCACGTCCCCAACTTTCACGTTTGAAAAGTCACTTACAGGCAAAAATTCAAGATCATGTCCTATAAGCTTTGGTTTTGCCCATTTACCGTAGCTTATAAAAGACTTGGCAAAGCTTTGGAAGTTAAAGCAGAGCAAAATCTCTTTGGCGTCCTTTATCTCATCCAAATATATCATATCCCATTTACTGCGCCCCTTTGCATCCTTCCACCAAGAAAATTGTATCTTTTCGGTAGTTGCGGCTATTTGATAGACGCCTTCGGTTGCGTTTGTATCAAAATATATCTTATTTGCGAAAGTATCACCGCCAAATACTTTAAAATACTTTAGCCGAGGGAAATTTTACGTCCGCTTTTGCCAAGCCTACGCTCTTTTCAAATTCATGATTCGCCTTTTTGTCAAACTCTAAATTTGTCTTTTTTAAAGTAGGATCGTAAATTTCATAACTCTTTAGCGACTTTCCTTCAAAAAAATCATCCATAGGTATCATGTGCCCCCAGCCAAGATTTACAACTACGCTCTTTGGCTTATCCTTAAACGGTTGAGTCACATTTATATAAAATGCCGACAGACCAAACAGCAACGCAAACAATACTGTAAAAAATTTATTTTGCATAACTTGCCTCCTTAAAATTCCATCTTAAACGAAACGCCCGCTTGATAGGTTCGCCCTTCAACCAAATTTGGCAACCAACCCTCGTAATACTCTTTGTCGCCTAGGTTATTTACCCCAAAATAAGGCTCTAAAACCAACTTGTTAGCCATCTCGTATCGGTATAAAAGCTTAAAATTCCAGATTGTTTTATTATTTGAAGGATGATATTCGCCTAAATTTGACTTGTAATAATAAATATTTTTATAGTCTCTATACTGAACTCCTTGCAAATTTGCATAAAATCCCTTTAAATCATCAACACTAACTCCGTATTGTAAGATAGTGCCGGGTTTTCCGGTGATATCTTCATTTTTTGACTTGTCTTTTTTACTAAGAGCCGTGTAGCCTAGATAAAGCGTTAGCCAGTCGGTAGGATAAACCTCAAGCTTGCTTTCAACGCCTTTGACAACAGCCTCATCGATATTGGCAAATATAGTTCGCTTTGGACCGACTATACGCTTCATCGCGATCATATCCTTATAGTTTGTATGAAAATAGCTAATCTCAAAATTTGCCCACTCAAGAACTCTTTGCTTTAAGCCGACTTCATAGCCCTTTGCTTTTTCAGGCTTTATGTTGGGATTTGCCGCTACAAAAGCGTTTCCTAGCATGTGCCAGCCCGCAGGTGGATTAAATGCTTCAGAGTATGAACCCCAGATCGTGGTATAGTCAAAATTTGTGCCGGCAAAAGGAAAGTAAGATAGTGAAAATCTAGGGCTGGTTGAGCTCTTTTTGCTGGATTTATCGTAGGTATAGCGATCGTATCTAACGCCCGCGATTGCCAAAATTTGATCTACCGGCCTATACTCCACTTGCGCGTAAGGGGCTATGTAACTCTCTTTTTCCTTGGCGTGAAAATTTACTATATGATTAACCTTTGCGGGATAGTCAAGCTTGGTGCTTTTGCTTTGAACTCCGGCGATCATCCTTAGCTTATCCTCGGGAATCAAATTCAAAGTCGCCTTAACCTCTCCATACACAAATTTATTTTTCATCTCATTTGTGTTACGTTTGCTAAGATAGTCGTTTATATCCGTAACTCCCCAGCCGTTATATCCGTATGCGTAATTAAAATTTTGCTCGCCCGCCCCTAGTGTAGTGTATAAAGAGAAAATATCGTTAAATTTTCCGTTATAGCTTAAATTTGCACTTTGATATATGGATGGATCGGCATCTAAAATTTTCTTTGTAGAGTCCGGCAATTTATCATGCTGCTGCCCCTTGCCGCCCACTATATTTTTGGATTTGTTGTAGGTATAATCAAAGGTTAAAGTATGATCGTCGTTTATATCGTAATCAAGTCTTGTGTAGAAATTTTGTCTTTTGGATTTATTATAAGGTATTACGCCGTTTGGAGTTTTAAATTTATCTTTCTTGTCGGCATAAAGACTAAAGATGTAAGAGAATTTATCAACTCCTCCACCTAAAGTAACCCCCCCCCTACAATGATTTATCGCTACCAAAGCCGGTTTTCATGCTCAAAAAAGGATGATTTTTATCGCCCTTTTTCATGATGACATTTACAACTCCGCTAATCGCGCGTCCTCCGTGCATTGTTGATTGTGGACCTTTTAAAACCTCTATACGCTCCACCGCTTGCATATCGACTAAATTCGGATCAAAGGTGTGATCCATAGCAAAATGCTTACTATCCATGCCGTTAATAAGAAAAGATGGAGCGTAACCTCTGATATCAAGGATACCTAGGCCAAATGTATTGCTCTGACTTGTAAACCCGGGCGTGCTTTTTAAGGCATCAAAGACATTGCTTATACCCGCTTTGGTGCCGATATCCTCGCTAGTTATGATATCCACACTAGCAGGAACCTCTTCAACCTTGATAGGAGTTTTGGTCGCAGTTACCGTAACTTCATCAAGAGCCACTCTATTTGATTTTATCTCTGCGGCATCTGCCTGCAAAATAACGGCAGCAGCCAGAATAGAAAAAGCAAGAGCTTTTTCAAACGGATTTCTCATACAGTCCTCCTTTTATAAAAATATTTCAATAACAATAATCAAAATTTCTTAATAATAGAACTATATTAAAAATTTCCTTAAAATTCATTAATATAATATTTATATAAGTATTTGCACTCAAATAGTGTTTATAAATTTGAATGTAGCGGTGTTAGAGGTTTACATTTTCAGATATTTATGCATAGATTTATCGCTTTAAGCAAATAAATTATAATATTGTCGTAGATAAAATTTCTAAATTATTCATAATAGCTACTGAAGAACTTTCATTAAGTCCCTTTTTTTAAAATTTAAAACTTATTAGGCGGAAATAATTCAAAAATACTTTTTTACAACGCTATTTATAGCTAAAATAATTTATTTTCATTGCTTCAAGTCCATAATATTCACATCTTTTTTT
>JAUNLC010000037.1:6629-15297 GCA_030532465.1 Campylobacter sp.
AACTCAATTTTTATAATTAAAGCATGCATGATATATAAATTCAACATCTTTAACTAAATATCAATATTTTATTTGCAATTGCCATTTTTTAAATTATGATCGACAAAAATGACTTTTACCATTCAATTTTAATTTTTTATCTATATCCTAAATTTGCAGTCATCATATCATCCTTTTAATAATTATAAATTATATTAATAAAATAATGTATTATACCGATACTCTTTTGTTATCAATTTTAATAAAAGTAGTATTAAATTTCAGATTAAAATTTTAGTTAGAGAGCTCAATATTATAAATATTTAGCCTGCTTTATTTAATTTGTTTTAGTCGAATATTTAAATATTGGTGAGCAAATCTTTATCTCGTATTGTATAATTTTTGGTAGCCTAGTAATATTCTGCACTAACGCGGTGGCTTGGAAATTTAAAATTCCAAGCTTGAGGCTTATCAGTATTAATAAAGTGTACATATATATACCTTTTAAGTAATTTATTTTATGTATTGTATAGTTTTGAAGAATAAAAGTCAAGTATTAGTATAACTTTTAGGTATAAAATTAAAATATTTATAAAATTGTATTGTTTGTAGAAAAGAAATTTAGTAGCACAGATAGAAAAAGGAGGTAGACTACTACACTCCTTGTCTAGCCTCATCTATCAGAGTAAAGCCTTGTTTAAACTTATCAAGTTGTTTTTTTATTTTTTCATAATTCATTAAAAGTTCCATAAATTTAACCGCCATTTGGCTTGGTTCGTCACCACTACTCCATTTAGCAGGCATATTTTGATGAACACCTAATCGATTAGCCAGTTCTCTTTGTGTAATGTTTAATTCCTTGCACACAGATTTAACTATGTTGTTGTGCATTATATTCCTTTGTTAAATATACTAGGTAAAATGTTAGTTTAAATCAATTTTATGGCGTGTAGTGATTACACCGAGAGTTTAGTGTAAAAGCTATAAGCTCATTGTAAGCATTACAAATCGTAATATTAATTTATAAACAACAACTCACACTACCGGTTAGTATGAGTTAATCTTACTTCCTTTAGTTTAAGATATTTTATATCATAGCCTAAAATAGTTAACGATCATCTTTAATTTACTTATTCATATTAAAAATTTAAAAAAGTTTTATTTTTGTAACAATTTTTATGCTTTTAGTAAGACAGCCAAAAGATACTTATCGATTGTAAATGTATACTAATATTTTATAAATTTCTTAGAGTCCAAAAGAAATTTGTTAAGATACTATGTGCATAAGGTTCTAAAATATAAAGGATTTAATAATATTACAATTAATAACCGCAACCTCATTTAAAAATATGAACTTTATAACAAAGTAAGTAAGAGAATAAAAACCATAAACAAATTTATATATTTGTGGATTTATAATAAATCTAAACTATTAGATCAAATTCAATATATCATTAAAAAATATCTAGCTTACTTACCCTCTTGGAAAGCTCCGATAGATAAAATTTTATTCATTCTTGCGGTTAAAATTTGCTCTATATCCTGCTCCTCAAGCTTGTTAAGCTCGTCTAGGAAATATGTAGCAAGAGCTTTTACAGCACTATCCTTATCTCTATGCGCTCCATTTATAGGCTCTTCTATGACGTCGTCTATCAAATTTAAGCTCTTTAGATCATCAGCAGTTATCTTCATAGCTTTGGTTGCTTGCTCTTGCTTGCTTGGATCGTTCCAAAGTATGGCCGCACAACCCTCAGGAGATATAACCGAAAACACCGAATTCCTCATCATCGCAAGCTTATCGGCCACACCTATGGCAAGCGCTCCGCCGCTTCCGCCCTCGCCTATTACGACAGCTATCATAGGAGTCTTTAAATTTGCAAATTCAAAAAGATTTCTAGCTATGGCCTCGCTTTGCCCGCGCTCTTCTGCTGCAATTCCAGGATATGCACCAGGAGTGTCGATTAAAAATAGTATGGGAAGGTTAAATTTTTCGGCTAGTTTTGCTACGCGAAGGGCTTTTCTATAACCTTCGGGATGAGGCATGCCAAAATTTCTCTTAAGTTTATTTTTAGTGCCACGACCTTTTTGTTCGCCTATTACTACGACTTTTTTAGAGCCGATATAGCCGATATAGCAGACTATAGCATTATCATCACGAAAAGCCCTGTCTCCATGAATTTCGTAATAATCCCTCATCATTCCGCGCACATAATCAATCGCATACGGACGATCAGGATGGCGCGCAAGGCTTAGTCTTTGATATTCGTTTAAATTTTTGTAAATTTTAGCAGTCTCTTTTTCTAAATTTTTATTCAAAATTTCAACAGCATGCTCGTCGCCTCTAATCCTAGCGTTCGCTATATCGTCATCTATCTGCTTTATGCTCTTTTCAAAATCTAAATAACTAGCCATCTTAGTCCAATTTTTTAAATATTACCGATCCGTTAGTTCCGCCAAATCCGAACGAGTTGCTCATTACCGCTTTTAAATCAGCCTTTCTAGCCACGTTTGGCACGTAATCCAAGTCGCAATCAGGATCTGCGGTAGTTTGATTGATAGTAGGAGGTATGATTCCGTCGCGCAAAGCCATTATAGATACTACGGCTTCTATCGCTCCGGCAGCTCCCAAGCAGTGTCCCGTTTGACCCTTTGTAGAGCTAACAGGCGGACAATTGCCACCAAAGAGCTCTTTTAATGCCGCGGTCTCGTTTTTATCGTTTGTAGGGGTTGATGTTCCGTGGGCGTTTATATAATCAATCTTTATGCCGCCTGACATCTTTAGTGCCTTTTTCATCGCAGTTAGCGGCCCTTCAAGGGTCGGAGCCGTGATATGAAACGCATCTCCGCTCTCGCCAAATCCAACTATCTCGGCATAAATTTTAGCTCCTCTTGCCTTAGCGCTCTCAAGCTCTTCAAGAACCAAAGCGCCGCTTCCCTCGCCCATAACAAAGCCGTCGCGCTCCGCGTCAAAAGGGCGAGAGGCTTTCTTCGGCTCATCGTTTCTGGTTGAAAGAGCTTTCATAGCGGCAAACCCGCCTACTCCGACACCGCATATAGTTGATTCTGCACCAACCACAAGCATCTTTTCAGCCTCACCTATCATTATAGTTTTAACCGCTTCGCATATCGCATGGGTACTTGCAGCGCAAGCGGTAACGCTTGATAGATTCGGTCCTTTTAATCCATGCTCGATAGATATAATGCCGCCAAGCATATTTACCAATGCAGAAGGTATAAAAAACGGAGATATTTTTTTAGGACCTTTTTCAAGTAGTATGCCCGAGTTTTTCTCGATATTTGGCAGTCCTCCTATGCCCGCAGCCGAGCTTATACCAAATTCAACGGCGTCAAATTCGCTAAAATTTGCGTCAGTCATAGCTTCGCGAGCTGCTTTGATACCAAGTTGTATAAACCTATCGACTTTTTTAACCTCTTTTGCGTCCATTACGGTTAGCGGATCAAAGTCGGTAATTTCAGCGGCGATTTGAACAGGATATTCCGACACGTCAAAAGACGTTATCTTCTTTACTCCGCTCTTGCCTTCGCAGATAGCCTTAAAAGAGCTCTCTTTGTCGAGCCCAAGAGCATTTATCATACCGATTCCGGTGACTACAACTCTTCTCAATATATCTCCTTATTTAAAAAGAATTATTTATTTAGCTTCTCTATATAAGTTACAACGTCATTTATGCTTATTAGTTTCTCCGCTTCGCTATCTGGAATTTCAACTTCAAATTTCTCTTCTAAAGCCATAACAAGTTCAACAACATCAAGCGAATCAGCGCCTAGATCTTCGATAATCTTTGACTCAGGTTTAACTGCTTCAGGGCTTACGCTAAGTTGCTCAACAACAACATCTCTAACATCATCAAAAACTGCCATTTGGGGTCTCCTTATAAAAAATGTTTCAGATTTTAATATATTTTTGCTTAAACTACATATAAAGTCCGCCGTTTATCTTAAGCGTATCGCCCGTGATATAGCTTGCATGATCGCTTAACAAAAACGCGATAGCTTCGGCAACTTCGCTTGCATCCCCAAGTCGTTTTAACGGGATATTGTTTATATAGCTTTGCTTGATCTCCTCACTTAAAACTTCTGTCATATCGGTTTGTATAAAGCCCGGAGTTACGCAGTTAAAGCGCACGTTTCTACTCGCACCCTCTTTTGCCAAACTCTTTGTCATCGCTATCATTCCACCCTTGCTAGCCGCATAATTAACCTGTCCGGCATTTCCCATCTCACCTACTATGGAGGCCACGTTTACAACGGCTCCAAAGCGTTTTTTACTCATCACTTTTAAAGCCTCTCTTGAGCCGATAAAAGCAGAGGTTAAGTTTGCATTTAGCACGTTTATAAACTCGTCCGTTTTCATACGAAGCGCCAATTTATCGTTTGTGATGCCTGCGTTATTTACCAGATAACTTAGCTCGCCGTCGGTATCAACGATCAAATTTATGCCCTTTATAAACTCGTCTTCATCGGTCGCGTCAAATTTTATCACCGCAGCCTGCCCTCCCGCAGCTACTATTTCAGCCTGAAGAGCATCGGCGATCTCAGGCTTTGAGCGGTAGTTTATCCATACTTTTAGTCCCATATTTGCAAGCGTTTTAGCAATTTGCGCGCCTATACCGCGGCTTGCACCTGTGATTAAAACGTTTTTTCCGGTAAATTTCATATATATCCTTTTAATGTGTAAATTTAATTTTGTATTTTATCAAACGAAAGTTAAAAAAGCGGCTCATCCATTTCGGCAGGTTTTTCAAGTCCCATTAGCTTTAAAACGCTTGCCGCGATATTATTTAGCCCGCCCGCTTTTACCTCTTTGACGCCTTCGCCTAACACAAAGCAAAACACGTCATAAGTGGTGTGATTTGTTAGCATCCCTGTTTTATCTCGCATCTCTTCGCAGTTTCCGTGATCGCTTGTAATGATCATCGCATAGCCCTTTTCTTGCGCTTTTTTTACAATTTTTCCAAGCGCCCTATCAACAGCTTCTACCGCTTTTACCGCCGCATCAAAATCACCGGTATGACCTACCATATCGCCGTTTGCAAAATTTACCACGATAAAATCTTGCCCGTCTTCAATCCCTTTTAAAACCGCGTCACAAACGGCTTCTGCACTCATTTCAGGCTTTTCGTCATAAGTTTTTACTTTTGGGCTAGGGATTAAAATTCTAGTCTCATTTTCAAGCAGATCTTCAACTCCGCCGTTAAAGAAAAAGGTCACATGCGCGTATTTCTCGGTTTCTGCCGTGTGAAGCTGGCGAAGTCCGGCATTAGAAACAACTTCTGCCAAGGTATTTACGATCTTATCGTTTTCAAAAAGTATAGGAAAGCTGAAATTTGCGTCGTATTCGGTCATTGTTACTAAATTTTCTATTACAAAAGAGCGATCAAATTCGCTAAATTCACTCACGCCAAATGCGGCTACGATCTCGCGCATCCTATCATTTCTAAAATTTATAAATACGACTCCATCATCCTTGCCGATCCCTTTAAATCCGTTAAAGCTAGCAGGTTTTATAAACTCGTCCAAAACGCCATCATCATAGCTCTTTTGGATATATTCGCTTGGTTTTAGGCTCTGTAAATTTGCACCTTCCATCATCGCCTTATAAGCTTCATATACTCTATCCCAACGTTTATCCCTATCCATGGCGTAAAATCTTCCACAAACCGTCGCAACGTTAAATTTCGCTTCAAGCTGCCTTACAAACTCAGCCGCACTCGTAGGAGCTACGTCTCTGCCGTCGGTTATCGCATGAGCGTAAATTTCACAACCGTTATCCTTGGCAAGCTTGCACATATCATCAAAATGCTCAAGATGCGAATGCACTCCACCATCGCTATAAAGCCCGATGACGTGGATGTTTTTGCATTTTTTAAAAAGCTCTTTTAGCTTTTCGTTTTGCGCTAGCGAGCCGTCTTTGAATCCAAGCGAAATTTTCACCAAATTTTGATACAAAACCCTTCCTGCGCCTATACACATGTGCCCGACTTCGCTATTTCCCATCTGACCCTCAGGCAGCCCGACCGCAAGCCCTGAAGTTTTGATAAGCGAATTTGGCACATTTTTAAATAGCCAATCATAAGTTGGCTTTTTTGCCGCTGCAAAAGCGTTAAATTCGGAATTTTTATTAAATCCTATGCCGTCTGTTATTACTAAAATGGTTTTTTGCTTCATATTAATTCTTTAAATTTTAGATAAATTTTAAGAGCATTATACTAAAATTACTCTTTTTAAATATAAAGGCTCACATGTTTTACTATCTTTATGAAATCCTAAATTTTAACATCTTTCAATACATCACCGTTCGAGCGGGCATAGCGTTTTTCATATCATTTTCACTAAGTGTGTATCTCATACCGAAATTCATCCTTTGGGCAAAGGCAAAAAACGCGGGTCAGCCTATTTATGAGCTAGCGCCAAAAACTCATCAGAAAAAATCAAGCACTCCTACCATGGGAGGACTTATATTTATGATTACGGCTATTTTTGCTACCATTCTTTGCGCTAGGCTGGAAAATATCTTTATCATAGCTTCGCTTATCTGCTTGGCGGGCTTTACCATTATCGGATTTAAGGATGACATGGCAAAGATATTAGGAGCGAAAAATCACGCGGGATTAAGCCCTAAGGCAAAGTTGACGGCTCAAATTTTAGTAGCCTTTATAGTTTCTACCCTGCTTTATACAGGCAAGGATTTAACGACTGAATTTTATGTGCCTTTTTATAAATTTCCGTTAATAGACCTTAAAATTTTCAGCATAGCCTTTTGGACTCTTGTCATAGTTGCGGCCTCAAATGCCGTAAATTTGACCGACGGTCTTGACGGTCTTGCGACGGTTCCCGCTATCCTTTCGCTGGTTACTTTAGCCATTTTTGCATACATCTGCGGACATGCCGTTTTTAGCTCATACTTGCTTCTTCCAAAGATAACAGGAGTTGGAGAGACTATCATCATAGCAAGCGCGCTCACAGGCTCGCTCATGGGATTTTTATGGTTTAACTGCCATCCTGCGCAAGTCTTCATGGGCGATAGCGGAAGCTTAAGCCTTGGAGCATACATCGGCCTTATGGGTGTTATGACTAAAAACGAAATTTTACTCATCATCATAGGATTTGTCTTCGTGGTCGAGACTTTAAGCGTTATTTTACAGGTCGGAAGTTTTAAAATTTTTAAAAAGCGGATATTTTTGATGGCGCCGATTCACCACCACTTCGAGATAAAAGGCTGGGTGGAAAACAAAATCATCGTTAGATTTTGGATCATAGCCCTGCTCGCAAACCTCATCGCACTAACGGCGTTAAAGATAAGATAATGAAAAAAAGTTTATTTGGATACGGCGGCACTATAAAAGCGATTGCCAAAAACTGCCTTCAAGACGGAATTTGGGATATATATGACGATAAATTTAGCCAAATTTCAAAAGATGAGTTTGGAAACAATCTTTTGCCGACAAGCAAATTTGAGCCTGAAAAAAGCCTGCTTGAGATACCAAGTCCAGGCTTTCCGCCGTATCATGAGCTAATTCAAAAATCACAAAATTTAATCAGTGAATACGATTTTTTCTACCGATTATACGGCAGAAAAACACCTTTTAGTGTCTGGATAAGCGGGACAAACGGCAAAACAACGACGACTAAGATGATGCAGTACCTGCTTGAATCAAAAGGCTCAGTAATGGGCGGAAACGTCGGAGTAGCTCTTGGCGAGTTAAACCCGGACGCAAAAATTTGGATCTTAGAAACAAGCTCCTTTACACTTCACTACACAAAATATGCCAAGCCCGACATATACGCACTGTTACCGATAACGCCCGATCATCTAACATGGCACGGAGATATGCGCTCGTATGAAGCCGCCAAGCTTAAACCGCTTGGTATGATGAGCGAAAATTCGGTTGCGATTTTGCCCGAAATTTATGCGGATAATCAAACCAAAGCCAAAGTTATAAGCTATAAAAACGAAGAGGATCTAGCTAAATTTTGCGAGGTTCAAACGAGCGAGATAAATTTCAAAGTACCATTTTTGACGGACGCTCTTTTGGCGCTAGCAGTGCAAAAAATCATCTTTGATAAGTGCGATGTAAATTTGCTTAATAAATTTATGATAGAGAGCAATAAACTTGAAGAATTTAGCGACAAATTCGGGCGAATTTGGGTAAACGACACTAAAGCTACAAATATAGATGCGACTATTCAGGCGCTAAAGCGATACAAGGATAAAAATTTGCACCTTATTCTAGGCGGAGACGATAAAGGCGTTGATATGACGCAACTTTTCGAAGCAATAAATAGTGCAAATACTAAAATTTACGCTATCGGTTCAAATAGCGACAGGCTTATAAAACTGGCCGAAAAATTTGAAATTTCTGCTCTAAAATGTGAATTTTTAGATGTTGCGGTTAAAGAGATAGCCAAAAATTTAAAAAACGATGAAATAGCTCTATTAAGCCCTGCGGCTGCGAGCCTAGATCAGTTTTCAAGCTATGCCGAGCGAGGCGATAAATTTAAAGAGTTTATTGCAAATTTATAAAATTTCATTTTATATTTAACCTATTTTTAAAATTTAAAATTGTATAATCACATTTCTTTTTTAGGTGGTTGGATAGCTCAGTCGGTAGAGCAGCAGACTGAAAATCTGCGTGTCGGCAGTTCGATTCTGCCTCTAACCACCATT
>JAUNLC010000038.1 GCA_030532465.1 Campylobacter sp.
TTATCTCGCTTACTTCCGTGCTAACGCCCGCTTTTAAATTTGCTCCGATCAAGCTAGCCATAGCCTTACATCTTCTTGTGTTTGGCATAAGAATCAAACCATTTTGAGCCTCTATAACTTTAGATATACTCAAAGCGAAATTTTCACTTACCGCATTGCTTGGCAAGGCATACACTTCATCGGCTCCAAATTCAAACGCTCTTTTTGCGGCATCATTTCCGATTACAAAGCAAATGACCTTTTCGCCAAGCTCTCTTGCTCCGCCCATAACTTCTTCGAGGCGATTTGCGCTGTCGCTAAAAACCCATACATTAGAAACTTTACTCATTTTCGCCTCCTTAGTTCAATGCTTTTTTGAAATTTGCCGCAAATTCGGCTATCTTATCGTCAGAATCGCCCTCAACTATACTCTTTAGCCTATCTTTTTTCTTAGGCGCTTTAATCTCTTCAAGCTTTACCGTTTCGCATGGCTCATATTGAGATGTTACATTATTTACCGGCTTTTTAGCAGCAGCTAAAATGGCTTTCATCCCGGGAATTGCCGGAGTGTTTATGTCGGTTGAAACGCAAATAAGCGCAGGAAGAGGGATTTCAAGCTCTTCTACTTCACTTTCAAGCTCTCTTTGAACCACTATTTTTGAGCTATCGACCGATAAAATTTTGCTTACACCGTTAACAGAAGGGATATCAAGCAAAGCGCCTGTTCTTATTCCGACTTGACCCGCAAAAAAATCCGCCGAACCGTCAGCGCATACGATCAAATCATAGCCTATATTTTTTGCAACATCGGCAAAAATTTCAGCCGTATTGTGAGATAAAAGATTTTCAAAGTTATCTTTCATAGCCACATTTAGCTCGTCAGCTCCTCTTGAAAGTATATCTTTTCTAACTTTTGTGTTTTCAAGATGTTTACCGCCTATACTGACTACTTTTATATTGACATTTGCAACTAATTCTTTGATATCAACCGCCGCTTGAAGGGCGTTAAGATCAAATTGACTAATTTTTGGATTTGACTTGCTGATATCAAGCGAACCGCTACCGTCTACAAGAATATCTTGTTCTTCGGGAACAACCTTGCATCCTACTAGGATATTCATCTGCACTCCTTGTATTAAATTTATCATATTTGCTAATCACGATATTTTTATAATCGTGATTATATAATAACTATGATTAATTTGTCAAGAGTTTTATAAATATTTTAAAGTAATAGTAATTTTTAAATTTTTATTAATATTTAGCTTTTAAATATATTATATAGTCACTATTTTGCCATTCTAGTCCAGTTATTTTCTACTTAAATTTAAAATCGCAGATACAATAAGAAAATGAAGTATGGGCATTCTAGTTTTATCTTTAATAGCAAATGTTTAAACCCTAGAGACATTAAACTTACGCCCACTTTTACAATAATCAAAATTTAATCATAAAATATTTACGTCACGGCTATATCTTTTTTGATACTAAAGTAGATAAACATTTAACATTTGTTAGGATATCTAAACTCTTTAAAATTTAAGAGGCTTTAGTTATTTTATTTTATATTTTAGGAATCTTAAAAACGCTAAACAATAACAAAAAAGGATTATGATGCATTTTCATTCTTAAACTAAAAATCTTAAAAATAATAATAAGCCGCAAGTAAGTTTACCGCTAAACTCCTTTTTCAAAAGAGCTTAAATCATAATACGAAGCGTTTAAAAGAGTTGCCAGCTGCTTAGCTTTATCAAAAGAAACGAAGCTTTTTACTTCCGTATCAACCACGATAGTTGTTATATTGTCTTCATCTCTAATAACCTGAGACCACTTAGCGACCTCATCCCAAATTTTACTCTCCTTATCCATCGCCAAATTTGCCCTTGCATCGCTTATTATAATGCCTAAAATTCTTCTTTCGGGCTCTTTTTTCATAATATTTTTACTTAGCGCATACATCTGCTTTAATGCCGCGCTAAGCGGGGTTTTGCCGCCTACAGGCAAGCTATCTAGCCTATCTTTAATAAGAGCTTTAGCTCTAGTTGGAAGGATAATGGCTTGAGCTAAATTTTGCCTAAACGCTACAACCGCTACATTCTCCCTTTTTACATATGCATCTTTTAAAATTCCAAAGCAGATCTCTTTTGCATGTTTTATTCTTGCGTTTGCGCCCATGGAGCCTGAAGCATCCACTACTATGATGATAGTGTATGAGCTTTTTGCCTGCCTTTGCTTAACTCTTATATCCTCTTGCTCTATCTTAAGACACTCATGTTCTTTTCTTTTTCTTAGCCTTTGCCAAGGAGCGGCGGCTCTTATAGTAGCGCAAATTGATATATCATCGCTTGATTTTTTTGCTGTTTTTACTGTTCTACCGACCTTTTTTGTCGTTTTTGTGGCCGTTCTAAGTCCTAAAAAAGTCCTGCTTTTTTGATCTTTTTTGAGTATTAAATTTCTAATGTTTAAAGTCTTGTCGGCACGTATTACCTCCTCTTTGCCGCCGCCTTCTTTTGTATCGCTTGAGTTTTGATCGTCATCTTTTGCGGGCTCAAAAGACATATCCGCTTCGTTTTGCTTTAAACTCTCTTCATTTTTTGGCTTAGATTCGTTTTTACTATCTTTAGCGCTCTCTTGCGGCTTGCTCTCATCACTATTTTGAGGAGAAGAGACGGGATCTGTTTGTCTATGCAAAAGGCAAAAAGGAGCTACTTTTTCTATATGATATTTTGATATCTTTTCATCTCCCATAAGTGCAGCATACGCTCTTGCAGCCAGCAAAATCGCTCTTTCGGCCCTATGTCCTAAAGAGTTTGCTTTAGCGGCCATATCGATACAAATTTTTAGTTCATCTTCGCCGTATGAAACGAAATTTAAATTTCTCTTTGCGTTTTTAAAGCTCTGCGCATACAACTCTCCTGAAATTTCACTAAAATTTAAAGAGTTTTTAACTATCTCTTCTCTGCCGCTTAAATTTGTTTGAGTCTCTATATTTACGCACAAATCTATCCTGTCAAGCAAATTTTCATTAAGAGATGGATTGCTAAGATTATGCGTTAAAACCAAGGATAAATTTTCGCTAGTTATGCGCTTTAAAACCTCATTTGACAAAAAAGAGCAATTTTCGCATACAAGCATACCGCCTCTAGCTCTTGAGATGAGGCCTAAATTTAACCTATCTCGCCCCTTTATCATATCTTCAAAACAAAGCGAATCATCAAGTTGTTCATACTCTACCCCAACAGGAACAAAGACTATAGGCTTATCATACCAGCGTTTTATCTGAGAGATTAAAAAAGATTTCCCGACCCCACTACTACCGACTAGCAAAACGCCTGATAGATTAGGCTCTATCGCACATAGAGTAACGGCTAAATTTGCATCATTTAAGCCCGTTAGATTCATAAACTCTCTTTTAGGGCTTTTTCAAGTTTTGCGTCCGAGTCTTGCACGCTTTCAAAAGGAAGTCTCTTTTGTCTATGCAAAAGCACTAAAGATGCGATTTTGGCAACATCTTCTTTTAAGACTTCGATCCTATCTTCAAACGCACAAAAGGCTTTTGAAGCTCTACTTAATGTTATATCGCCTCGATGTCCGTCTATGGCGAGATTTGCACAGATATTTACTATATATCTAAGCACCTCATCGCTCATTTTTACCTTATCTAAAATATTTTTGGCGTTTATTATCTTTTGAGACAATAAATTTTGCTCGTTTTTATAAGCAACCATAAAAGCGTGGTGATCTAAGTCAAACTCAATCCTTCTTTTTAAAATTTCAAGCCTCTTTTGGGGATCTAAAATAGCCTTTACATCCACAAAAAGCCCAAATCTATCAAGCAGCTGAGGTCTTAGCTCCCCTTCTTCGGGATTCATTGATCCTACAAGCACGAAACGTGAAGGATGAGTAAAGCTAATGCCCTCTCTTTCAACCGTAGCCATACCCATAGCAGAAACGTCCAAAAGCAGATCAACCAGATGGTCTTCTAGCAAATTTATCTCATCTACATATAAAAAATTTCTATTTGCAAAGGCTAAAATTCCGGGCTCAAAATGCTTTTCACCGCTTTGTATAGCTCTTTTTATATCAAGACTGCCTAGCAGTCTATCCTCGGTAGCCCCAAGAGGCAGCTCTACAACCCTCATCTGCCTATGTTCTATACTATCAAATTTTCCGTCTTTACAAAAGCTACACCAGCTATGCTCACTCTTAGGATCGCACCCGCTTGGACACGCTCTTGCCCTATAGCTTGGAAGCAGCTTAGCAAGCGCTCTAACAGCCGTTGATTTGGCGGTGCCTTTTTCTCCGCTTATTAAAACTCCTCCTATTAAAGGATCGATAACATTTAATATAAGTGCGATTTTTAAGTCCTCTTGACCGACTATAGCACTAAAGGGAAAAATTCCACTCATTTTAACACCTCTTTTAATTTCTCTTTCCAGCCGCTAACATCGCTTGCGCTAAATACATCTATGCTTCCGCCTTGTATATCGCCGCTTCCTATACTATCTTCTATCCAGCCTTCTATCTGGATATACTGCTCTTTTAGCTCGTCTTTTACATCATCAGCCGGATTATACAAGCCTCTAGCCTCCGCTTCTATGAGCCTTCTTGCTATCTCTTCAAGGGCGTAAGGATTATTTTTTTCAAAAAATTCTCTATTTTTTTCATCTAGCAAAAATGTCCTTGCTATATCATCAAATATCTCGTTATCAACCTCTTTGCTAGTAGCTTGCCATCCATACACTCTTCCTACTCTTTTGCTTATCTCGCTAGCTCCTTTATAGCCATGCTCTTGCATGCCCTCTATCCATTTTGGATTTAAAATTTTAGATCTGCTTACTCTTCTCATCTCTTCAGCCAAGGTTCTTACGGCAACTCTTCCTTGCTCTCTAGTGTCTCCGTAGTAGTTTTTTATCTCCTCGCCCTTTAAATCCCTAGCCGCATTTATAAGCCCTCCATGCCCGCCGAAATAACAACAACATCCCGTTAAATCATACTCATCCGTGGCGGTTTTGTTAAAGGTTACATCAACGCTTTTAAGAGCGCTTTTAAAGCCTTCCACTTCTCTTATTCCAAAGCGATTTTTTCCGTAAGAGTAGCTGTTCCAAAAAAGATAAATATCGGTTAAGTCTTTTTCGTTATTCCAAGCGGATGCGTATATGGCTAAATTTGTGCCTGATTGATAGGTTCCGGGAGCCGAACCAAATATCCTAGCACTCGAGCTTTGCTTGCCTAAACCCTCTTTTTGTTTAAGCAGAGTGCTTGCGCGCACATAGTTTAGATGCTCCGGCTCGTCTAAATTTGCAACACTTACTATCGCTTCATCAAGCAGCTCAATAGTGTTTAAAAAATTATCTCTCGTGACCCCCGAAACCCTTACTGTTATGTCTATTCTTGGGCGATTTAGCTCACTAAGACTCATTATGCGAAATTTCTTAACCCTAGTAGCCTCATCCCAAATCGGCTCGCAGCCCAAAAGATAAAGCAGCTGCGCATACATCTCGCCGCCGGTCCACATCAAATCGGTACACTGCCAATAAAAGGCTATGTTTTTAGGATATCTGCCATCGCTCTCTTCTTTAAATTTTTCTATCACGGCGTTTGCAAGCATCTTGCCTATCTCCCAAGCGCTTTTGCTAGGACAGGAGTATGGATCTATGCCGTATAAATTTCTACCCGTAGGCAAAATTTCATAATTACCCCTAGTTAAAAGTCCGCTTTGCCCGGGTCTTATAAATCCGCCATCAAAGCCGTTTAGCAAAGAGCCCATCTCATCGCTTTTATCAAGATCATGAGATATCATTTTAAGCTTCTTTTCTATCAGGAGCAAATCAGGAGCAAATTTATCATCGAGATTTAAACTCTCTTGCAGGCTAACTCCTTGCTCGCTAAAGGCGCAAACCGCGGCATTTGCTCTATCGCTAATTATATTTAACTCCCGCTCGGAGCAGGTTTTTGTGTTTATGCCGCTATCTTTTGCGATAATTCCTCTTAAGCTTTTTTCATCAAGTCCCCATCTAATTATCGAATTTAAGATAGCCGAGCGTCTATCGCCCCTAGGAATATCTCCAAAGATATGCATGCCTCGCGGTATATAGCTACCGCTTAGTTCGTCTAATTTTGATGAAATTTTAGCTAGCTTTAAAGTAAAATTTTCGTGAGTTATCTTCTCATCTTTTCCAAGCACCGAGGCTAAAGCTTTATGAGACATTATGATATGCTCTATCGTATGAGCCTTTGCGGGCTCTAAAATTTTAAATCGCTCGTATTCGTTTATAAGCTTTTGAAGCTCTAACAAATCCCCGTAAAGACCTGCATCTTGCATTGCGGTTTGCATATGATTTACGGTTACGGCGTAGCTTCTTCTCTTTGCTATTATGCCCTCAACCGGATTATCGCAATTATATATATAAAGATGAGGCATATCGCCTAAAGCTATGTCGCTATAACACCCCCTACTCATACCGCTTGCTTTGCCGGGTAAAAATTCGACATTTCCGTGAGTTCCCACATGCACGATCACGTCAGCCTTAAACACTCTATCAAGCCACCGGTAAGTAGCGATATACTGATGAGGAGGCGGTACATCGGGATCATGAAGTATCAAGCAGACTTCTCCGTCGCATCTGGAGCCCGCGCAGCCTCTTTTTGGCTGAACTAAGACAACGGCGTTTTTAAAATCCAAACCGCTTATTATTATTTTTCCTTGATAAAGCATCGCGGCCGGTATATTATTTATCTTTTCTCCGGGCGGATTGCCCCATGAAGATATCATCCTATCTTTTGTCTTTTTAGGAAACTCTTCAAACCAACTCCTGTAAATTTCAGCTTCAAGCAGATCTATGGCTCCGCCTGAATTTACTATATCATCAGCCGAGGTAAATCTAAATTCGCTAAGAGCCTTTTTAGAAAGTATCTCGTCTATTATCTCCTTGCCGTCTTTTGGAACTCTTACGTCATATCCGTCCTTTTTCATCCTAGCTAAAATTCTAGCTACCGATTCAAGCGTATCAAGATGAGCGCCGCCTCCTACCGAGCTTTCTGCGCCCACACAAGGATTATTGTTTAAGATAAAGGCTACTTTTTTCTCGCTATTTGGTTTTCTTCTAAGATTTAGCCACCTGATGATTCTGTTTGAAATTTTTTCTATGCGATCATCTATCGGACTATATCCTATATCTTCGCTTTGTAACGACTCGTCGCTTGCTCCTATGATTATGGGCTCTATAACTCCTTCTAGTTCAGGCATAGATATACTAAAGGCAACCTGCGAACCAAGACCTTCAGGCGCATTAAACCACTCTTGCTCGTTTTTATAATAACTTATCACGGGATTTATGATAGGGATATTAAGACTAGAGATAAATTCGCTACTTTTAGCCTGATCGCTTGATAGTAAAAAACTGGTTAGTTTCATAAGAGCTTCTATTTTAGAGCCGTTTTTATCGGTAAAAAATTTCTTTACCACATCTATACCGCTTAAATTTCCTATACTCTTATCAACTTCGGTCTTATAAGAGACCATAGCTACGCCTATGCCCTTTGACTCAAAAGCGTTGATGACGGCCTCTTCTACTTTGGTATTGCCTGAAGTTATATTGCTTTGCCTTGTTAAAACCCCTATGTATCTTTCAAATTTTTTGGTTTTAAGCGCCTTCCAAAAAGAAATTTCATCATCAAATATACCAAGCCTAGGATGCCAGCCAAATTCCTGTTTGTTTTGGATAGGCTCGTCAAATTTAGTGCCGTCTTTTAAGATAATTGATTTAAGATAGTTAATCAAATTTATCCCGTTTTCCTCTCCTGCAAATGTCAAATAAGCCTGACACAACAAAGAGGCTTTGGCTCCAAATTTTCCCTTTGAAAATATAATTGGATCGCAAGATAAAAATATAATCTCCACTCCAAGCTCCGATGCTATCTTTTCTACGTTTTCATCGTATTTTGCACCGTAGCAAGATACCAAAGCCACGTTACTTTCTTTTAAGATAGCCTTACACCTATTTAAAGCGGCATTTAAATCCTTGCTAAACTGAGCTACGCTTAAAACTGAAATTTCAACATCCGTTTTTTTAGATATCTCTTGTAAAAATTTTGCTTGATTACTCCAAACGATAGCCGCTATTTTCATATATTTTTCCTTATTCGCTATAGTTTTTGATAAGCCTGCCCGCCATAAAAATAAGCGCCGCACAATACACGGCAAGCACGCATAAGGATATGAGCGCTTGATCGCTCCAAACATCCTCTCTCGCAAGCAAATTTACATGCGTTAAAGGAAGTAGGCATATAACCGCTTTTATAAGATAGGGATAGTGTTCTATGCTAAAAAACGTGCCTGAAAAAAATGCCATAGGCGTTATGATGAAGTTGTTCCATGTCGAAACGTCTTCATGGGATTTAACACAAATTCCAACAACTGTGCCAAGAGCGCTAAAGAGGATCAAATTTAAGATAATTGCGATTATAAAAGGAGCCGAAATGATCGTCTTATCCACAAACGATATGCCCGCAAACAGTATCAAAAGTATCCCAAAAAGCCCTCTAGTAATGCCTGAAAGAATGTATGCAAAAGACATCGCCTTTGCAGTTACGGGAGACATGATATGCATTTGAAAATTCTTATTTACCAGCCTACCTACGTTTATAGAGTTGCAAACCCAAGTATATGAGTTAGTCATCCCGCTCATCATTATAAGCCCCGGCAATAAAAAATCTATATATCCTCCATACCCCATGCCTCTTCCAAGTCCAAGTCCAAAAGTAAGAAGGTAGATAATCGGCGTTATCATCACCGAAAGCACATATCCAAGCCTGCATAGACGCTTTTTAAAAATTAGCATCTCTCTTATGTAAAGAGCATACCATCCTTGCATTATGACTCCTTGCTTGTAAGGCTTAAAAACACATCTTCTAAATTTGTCTTTCTAACCGCCTTATTATGACTATCCTGCCTTGACATATATCTAGCTTCTTGCAAACTTTTAAAGTAACAAACCCTCTCTTTGCTCTCATCGTCAAACCATACACATGCATATTCGCCTAAATTTTGTATCAAATTCTTTGGTGAGTCTATGGCTACAATCTTACCTTTGTATAAAATCCCGACTCTATCGCATAGATGCTCTGCTTCTTCTATATAGTGAGTCGTTAGCAAGATCGCACTATCTCTCTTTTTCGCCTCTAAAATACTCTCCCACATAAATTTTCTAATCCTAGCATCAAGCCCCAAAGACGGCTCGTCTAAAAACAAAACCTGCGGATCTCCCATCATCGTTCTAGCAAGCATCAACCTTCTTTGCTCCCCTCCTGAAAGTTTTGAGATAGGAGAATTTATAAGATCTTTAAGTCCTGTTGCAGCTAACACTTCGCCTATGATATCTTTTTTGATTTGATAAAGCATAGCCCAAATATAGAGGTTTTCATATACGCTTAAATCCTTATCCAAAGTATTTTCTTGACTTAGAGTTCTAAAAAGAAATTTGGTTTTATCGGGATCTTTTCTAACGCTATATCCGTTTATGGTAGCCTCGCCGCCATTTTGCACGGTAAGACCCGTGATGATCTTGATAGTGGTTGTTTTGCCAATGCCGTTTAGTCCAAGAAGTCCTAAAATTTCACCCCTTTTTACTTCAAAGCTAATGCCGCTTAAAACCTCTTTGTCGGCATATCTATGAACTAAGTCCTTAACTCTTATCATAGCTTCATTTTCTTTCCGCGGATCATGTGTCTGCCCTCAAGTATCGCTATCTCGATAGGATGCTCGTAAAGCCCTTCTAAAATTTCTTTTTTCACCATATCCTCTACGCTTCCGCTGGCATAAATTTCGCCTCTTTTGAGCGCAACTATGTTGTTTGCATATTGAGAAGCCAAATTTGGATCATGAAGAGTTAAAACTATGGATATCTTTTTAGTGCTTATAAGATATTCTAAAGTGGATAAAATTTTCATCTGATTTTTGAGATCAAGGTGGCTTGTAGGCTCATCAAGCAGCAAAACAGGAGTATCTTGTATCAACGCTCTACACAAAAGCACCATCTGCCTCTCTCCGCCGCTTATATCCTTTATGCCTTTGCGCGCCAATTTTTTTATATCCAAAAACTCAAACAGTTCTTCAGCCCTTTTGATATCTGCGCCGCTTGGATTTGACAGCATGCCTATTTTAGAAGCAAGCCCCATCAACACGATCTCTATAGCTTTATAATTAAAAGGGCTATTCCACTCTTGAGGAACGTAAGATATATACCTCGCTCTTGAATTAAATTTAAGAGAGTTTAAGCACACTTCATCAACTTCAACACTTCCGCCGCTTGGTTTTAAAATTCCAAGGATAAGGTTAAAAAGCGTGCTTTTACCAGCTCCGTTTGGTCCAAGTATAGCCGTTATCTCGCCCTCTTTACTCTCAAAGGATATATTTTTGATAGTGAGCTCTTCTTTGCTTTGGTATGAGAAATTTAAATTCTTAACCCTAAGCATGCTAACTCCAATCCTGCCTTGCTTTTTTGAGTAAAATCACAAAGAACGGAGCGCCGATTATAGCTGTTATAATGCCTACGGGCAGATCATAAACGCTCGCACTTCTAGCCATGGTGTCGGCTATAAGCAGTAAAAATCCCCCTATACAAAGCGATGCTGGAATTAAACTCTTCATACTAGGCCCCACGATAAATCTTGCGATATGAGGAGTAAGCAGTCCTATCCAGCCGATTATCCCGCTAAGAGAGACGGCTAGAGCGCAGCTAAAAGAAAGTAGGATTATTATGAAAATTCTCATATATTTTACGGACACTCCAAGCGTTTGAGCCTCCGTATCGTCAAGAGAGAGTATATCTATGCGCCAGCTTATAAGATATATAGGCACAAAACCTCCCAAAATAGCTAAAAAAGCTATAACTACGCTATCCCAATCGGCAAGCGAGAACGAGCCAAGCAACCACATCGTAATAGCCTGCACATGTCTTGGGTCTATAAAAAATTTAATAAGCCCCGTAAAAGCCGATAAAAATGCGGATAAAACAACGCCTGAGAGTATAAGAGCTATCTTTCCTCCGCCTGATAAATTTGCTATAAACAAAACCAAAAAAGCACAGGCGACCGAAACGCTAAAGGCTAAAATTTGAGTGGGAATTTCAGGGAAAAGTCCTATGCTTAAAGCGCATCCAAATGCGGCTCCCGAAGATACTCCAAGCAAAAACGGATCGACCAAAGGATTTTTAAAAATTCCTTGCATAACCGCACCCGATCCTGAGAGTATAGCGCCTACCAAGACTGCTAAAATCACTCTTGGAAGCCTGATATCAAAAATTATAGAGGCATCCGCGCTAACTTCTTTGCCTGCTAAATACGGCTTTAATTCATTTAAAATTTGAGCCATATCAACCTGGCTGCTGCCAAAATTTATACAAATAAATACCGCTAAAATAGGCAAGATGTATATAAATTTGGCTGCATTTTTCATTGGGTATCGACTCCAAAAACATCTTGATTAAACTCTTTTATAACCCTTTTGACATCATTTTCATCAAATACCTCAGGATAAATTTGAAAAGCCATCCAAAGCGCTAATGTAGCGCACCTTGGACCCCAAGAATTCCAATCCGGCGCTTTTATAACCCTTTTGTTTTTAACGGCTTTTACATGCTTTAATTGGTTATTGTTTAAGATATCAGTAGCCTGATATTTTGCCACATCCCAGATCAAAATCACATCGGGATTTGCCCTTGTCATACTTTCTAGATCAACCGAAGGATAGGCGGAATTTAGATGCGAAAAGGGATTTATAGCATTTATCTTTTCTAAAATATCGCCTACAACGCTATCTTTTGAAGTGACGGTAGTAGGAGTTGACCATAACCAGATAGCCTTTTTCTTCTGTTTTATACCTTTAGTTTTGTCTTGAATATACGAGAAAATTTCATCCATCTTTGATATGACAAATTCCGCCCTTTGGCTCACGCCTAAAATTTGCCCTTGTACTCTTAAATCGTTATAAACGTCATCAACGCTTATGGGCTTAAAGGTTACTACGTTTATATCTTGCTTATGGATAAATTCGGATATGTCTTTTTTGTAAGCCCACATAAATACTACGTCGGGTTTTAACCTAATCATAGTCTCCATATTTACTTGAGAATGAGCCCCTAAAGAGGGAGTTTGGCTTAGTTTTTCAGGATTGCTCGCCTTTAATATACTGTTATCGTAGGCAAAGCGGTTTAAGCCTACAAGCTTATCCCAGACTTTTAGCGCCGCGATATTTTCGACATACGTCGTATACACTACTTTTTCTACGGGCAGCTTTTCAAACTTTATGACACGACCAAGAGCGTCCGTAAACTCTATCGGTCGTGCAAAAATAGTTATAAAAGCCGTAAAAAATAAAAATGCGGCTTTCATGGCTAAAATTTAGCGTCTATACGTGCCATCCAAGATCTACCCGGCGCTTTATAGTAGCTAAAATACTCTTTATCAAAGAGATTATGCACCTCTAGCGATACGCCGAAATTTTTAGTTATCCTGTAGCCTACCTTGGTGTTCCATAGCACGTAAGAGTCATAAGAGCCTATAACTCCGCTTACGGTGTCGTTGTTTATATCCGTATTATAAACTTTAGAGACATAGTGCGCATCTACGCTGCCGTAAAATTTAGCCCTATCATATCCTAGTCTAAAGTTATACATATCCAAAGGAACCTCTTTTAACCTTTTGCCTACAGAAGCAGGAGCCGCTTCGTTTTCAAGCATCTTGCTGTAAGTTTTGGTGTAGTTTGTAGTTAGATCAAAGCCGTATTTAAGAGGCATATTTAAAGATATCTCATATCCGTATGTTTTAGCTTTGCCCGCATTTATAGAGTCTCTTCTATTGTTTTTATTTGCGTTTAAACTAGGATCCGTTGAGGTTTTTGAATAAACCATATCTTTAATGATATTATGAAAGTAGTAAATTTTAAAAAGTCCTTTGTTTATGATCTCTTGCTCGATGCCGATGTCGTAAGATACGCTTGTTTCTGGTTTTAGCTCAGGATTTGGGAAGTAAGTCGTCGTAGAACTACTCCATTTTTTATAAAGATTATAAACGCCCGGAGCTCTAAAAGCCTTGCCTAAAGAGGTTTTAAATTTGGTACCGTCTATAACCTCCCATGTCAAAGAGGCCTTTGGAGAGAGGCTCGTTTTTGTGCTGGATTTGGCATCAAAGCTATTGCTAGGCTTTACGTAATCTTTAGAGTATCCGTTATATAGCTTCCATCTATCATATCTTACGCCAAGTTCGGTTGAGACAGAGTCGCCAAATTTGCTACTTAAATTTGTAAACAGACCCAAAGTTTTGCTTCTGCCTCCCACGTCGTCTAAGAGCTTTGTTTTGCTATCTAATTTTTTCCAATTTGAAAGGGAGTGGTTTTTGCTGGTTGCCTTTTCTATATCATATGAAGCGCCTAATAATAGATAATTTGCATCATTAAGCGCAACTTCATACAAAGCCGTAAGCATATGCCTTTCTTGATCGTTTGGAGTGGATTTGCCAAGACCTCCGTTTATGGTAGCTCCTCTTTGAGCCGAAGAGTATTCGCCTTTTGTCTTTTTAAAAGCGTAATTCAAAGATAAATTTGAGGTATCGAATTTATGTATATATCCTATGCCGTAAATATATTGTTTATATTTTCCGAAATTTGACAGATATGTGTATTCGTCAGGCTTATATACGCTATTTCCCGCAGCATCTTTTAAATATGTTCTAGGATTATCATAACCGTACCTATACTCTTGATGCATAAAGGAGGCTTTAAGCATATCGACATCCGTTATGTCGTATTCGCCTTTTACTTTTAGATCTTTACTTTTCCAATAGTTATATCCGTAGTCGCCGACCATATATTTTTTCTTCCCTGAAGAATCTGTCGTCTCAATAGCTCCCGACGTGCCCGCGGGAAAAGTTGAGCTAAAAGCGTAATCCGAAACATATCCGTCCGTCCTTGTATCGCCGTAAGATACTTTTAGTCTAGCTCTTTCTCCTATGGCTCCGCCTCCTGATAGATAAAGCTGAGTTAAGTCTTTGTTTGCTTTGTCTTTTTTAAAACTATCACCGTATCCTAAACTAACTTCAAAAGTAGGCTTATCTGGAATCGCGGTGATAAAATTTATAGCTCCTCCCATGGCATTAGTTCCGTATAGACTTGAAAACGGTCCGCGAACTATCTCGACACGATCGACATCTTGCATATTTAGCGATGATAAAAAGCTAAAGCTACCGGCATATGTATCATTTAGCGCAATTCCATCAAGCATGATTAAATTTCTACCTGCTCCTGGTATGCCTCTAATCACTATCAAAGGGGTAGAATCCATCAGACCCTTTGCTTTTTTTACATACACGCTCTCGGTAGATGCAAGAACTTCTTTGAAATTTTTAGCTGCGGTGGTTTTTATTTGCTCTTTTGTCAAGATACTAAAACTTCCGGGAGCTTTAGAGCTATCTATCTGAGTTCTTGTAGCAGTTACTATAACAGGATCTAGCACAACGGCATCTTGAGCCATAAGACAACAACAGGCAACTATCGCTGAAATTTTGACAATATTTTTCGTCTTTTTCATTTCCTCCACCTTGACAATAAATATATGCATGAAATATTAGAGCAATTTTTCTTTATTATTAATTAAAAATTAGTAATACTAAAGTATGTAATATTTATTATTAGTATGATTTAAATATATATTTTTGCTTCAAGGGTTTTAAAAGAGCCAATTACCCAACAAAAGCAAAGTAGCCATAGTATAAAAGTATCGCCAAGATAAAAGATAGAATATAAA
>JAUNLC010000039.1:0-4493 GCA_030532465.1 Campylobacter sp.
AATAACTCATCCTCGTTTTCGCTTCCAACAACACGGTTTTCATTATAAAATTTATCGCAAATTCGGAAATTTTTAAATCCATCAGATACGACCTTTACGAAATCGAAAAAGAAATTTAGAGAAATTTTAAAACTTTTTTAGTATAATCGCTACTAATTATTTTCAAATTTAAAGGATTTTTTGTGAGTTCATTCTTTTTGGTTTTACAATTCGTTTTAGCAGCTATTTTAACCGTTGCCGTCTTGCTTCAAAAAAGCTCTTCAATCGGACTTGGAGCGTATAGCGGAAGTAACGAGAGCCTATTTGGCGCAAAGGGTCCGGCAGGGTTTTTAGCGAAATTTACCTTCGCCATAGGTATTGTTTTTGTCTTAAACACTCTTGCTTTAGGTTATAGCTACAACACACAAACTAAAAAATCTCTAATAGACAACGTCGATACGAAAAACATCGTAGTTCCTGCACCTACTAGCACGGCACCCGCGGCGCCTAGCGCTCCTGCGGCTCCGACAGCGCCTGCAAAATAAATTATTAGAAAAACAGGAAAAGCGGTGATCAAAAATATCTCTTTAAAATTTTGTATTTTAACGCTACTTTTTGTCACTTTTGCTTGGGGTGACGCGCATATATTTAACTATCACAGATTTAACGATCCGAGGCATCCAAGCACCAATATCTCAAATGAAAATTTAAGAGAGCAGTTTGATTTTTTTAAAAATAACGGCTATGAAGTCGTGCCTCTTTCAAAGCTTGTCGAAGCTCTTAAAAACGGCGAAGAAATTCCCGATAATTGGATAGTTTTAACCGTAGATGACGGATATAAAAGCTTTTATGAGAATGGACTGCCGATATTTATCGAATACGGATACCCGTTTGCGCTTATGGTCTATGTCGAGGCGAGCGCTAAAAAATACGGCGATTTCATGACGTTTGAGCAGATAAAAGAGGCTGCAAAATACGGCGAGATAGGCTATCACTCTTACGGACATCTTCATATGGTAGGGCTTAATAACGAGAGGCTAAAATATGATTTTGAAGACGGCATTAGAATTTTTGAAAAACATATGGGCTATAAACCCAAATACTTCGCCTATCCATACGGAGAATACAACGATAAGATAAGAAATATGTCGGCAGAATACGGGCTTGAGGTGCTTTTAGCTCAAAATTCAAGCGCAGTGGGAAAAGGCAGCGACTTGCTTGAGCTTGACAGAACTCCGCTTATGGACGGAACGGATCTAAAGGCCGCTCTTGCGATCAAATTTTTAAAAGCCGAGTGGGTAATGCCTAAAGATTATCCTAAGAACAATAAAATAGACGAAGTCATAATCAAAACCGACGAAAACGCCTCTTTTGGATACTTTTCGGCTACGGGAAGAGGAACTAAAAAAGTAAAGATACAAGACGGGCAAATGAGTATCAAATTTAAACAGCCTATCGATAGATACAAGGTAAGAATGAGCCTTAAAGTAAACGGCAAAACGACTACAAAAATTCTAGTAAAGGATATAAATGCTGAATGAAATTTATAAAAAACAAAAAGAGTCTTGCGACAGATGCATAGACGGGTTAAAAAGAGATTTTTCAACGCTTCGCACCGGCAAGGTAAATATAAGCATAGTCGATAATATCTTTGTTGATTATTACGGAAGCGCAACTCCGCTAAATCAAGTTGCTACCGTGCTTACAAGCGATGCATCAACCATTAGCATAACTCCATGGGAAAAATCTATGCTAAAAACTATCACAGCAGCAATCTCTGCGGCAAACATCGGCGTTACGCCTAACAACGACGGCGAGAGCGTGAAGCTATTTTTCCCTCCGATGACGGTTGAGCAACGCCAAGAAAACGCCAAGCATGCAAAAGCCATGGGAGAAAAGGCGAAAGTAAGCGTTAGAAACATAAGAAAAGACGCCAACGACGAAGTAAAAAAGCTTGAAAAAGACAAGTCGATAACAGAAGACGAGAGCAAAAAGGCTCAAGACGAGGTTCAAAAGATAACCGACTCATACACAACTAAAATCGATACTTTGGTAAAAGAAAAAGAGGCTGAGCTACTTAAGGTTTAAGCCCAAATTTACGGCTTGTCGCTCTAAGCAAGCCGTAACCTCCATGCATTAGCTTGCAAATTTAGACAAATTTTACAAAGGAGAGCGATGGGCGCGCTTTTGCCTATCTTACAGCAAATCAAACCTACCGTTTTATCGCACAAGATCGAAATCTTAACGGCTTTTGCATTTGCCCTTGCGGCTTTGTTTTTGCCGTATAAATTTCTAGAAGCAAATTTTGGATACTGGCTCTTTTCGCCGCTTTATCTAGCTATCATCTACTTAAGCAGACATAACAAATTCGCTTATATATGCTCTATTTTAGCGCCTATAATCGGCTCTTTGATAGTTTATACGCTAGATTATAAAGCCGATTTTTACTTTCATAGTGAAAAATTTTGGGCCGTTTATGCCATAGCCGCGACCTCGCTTTTGGCCGATAAATTTGCAAAAGAAGATGAGAGTTTTATCAAAAACGCGATAAGCAAAATTTTAAATTTATCCTTGGCGTTTGGTATCTTTGTGCTTCTAGCTATCATTGTTAGTTTGATAATCGCGGCTTTTGACTACTTTTTTGACACTAATTTATACAGAGCAAATTTCTTAATCAATTTTCACGTGGCAAATTTTATCGCGCTTGTGCCGTTTTTATTTCTACTTTTTGAGGATAAATTTTATTTCAAGGCTTCAAACCGGCTTTTTAAAAATATTTTAAATTTCATTCTAACGCCGACTCTTATCATCTACACGGCGATACTTTATCTTTATATGGCAAATATCGCCCTTATAAGCGGACTGCCAAAAGGCGGAGTAGCCATCATAACTCTTATCTATCTGCTTGCGGGATTTATACTAAGCGCTTTAAATCAAGTTTTAAATTCGGATTTAAACAAAGAGACTAAGCGGCTAAATTTCTATAACGTTTTTGCATATCTTGCAACCGCGCCTATCATACTTTTATGGATAGGAATTTTAGAGCGAACGGATACTTACGGGCTAACTCCAAGCAGAATTTATCTCATCGCCGCAGCGATCTTAGCAACGATAATCTACGCACTCATGGTAATTAAAAGGCTATTTTCTTACAGAATTTGCGCCGCTATAACCGCACTAGCTATTCTAATAACATTTTTTGCCATAGACGTTAAACAAATTTCGCTAAATTCGCAAGTTTCAAGACTGCACGCTTATCTAAAAGAGCTAAATTTAACCAACGAAAACGGAGAATTAAAGCAGATAGATATCTCAAATTTAAACCCGCATGAAAAGATCGAACTAACTTATATGGCATACGCGATAAAAACTCTTGATAACAATTACTCCTTGCAAAACAACGAAAATTTACTTGACGAATTAACGCAGCACAGCTACTCGCCAAATACCGCCAAGGAAGTAACCGAATATAGAAGTCTAAATAAACATAGCACCAATATCAACCTATCGGGCTATAAAAATTTGATAGTGGATAACTTAAGCTACGAAAGAGAGGCGTTGCAAGAGCAAGGCTTCATAGAAATTTTTAAAGGCGATCGGCAGATAGTATCGATTAATATGAACGATCATATTAAGCGAGTATTTGAGGCGCGAGGGCTTGATTTTTACACCGCCCATCCTTACGAGGTTATAAACAAGCTTGCAGACGATCTGCTCGTTATACATACCGATGAAGGCATGCTTGTAATAGACCGCCTTGAGCTTAAAGTCACTTCAAAGCAAGGACACACGCTACTTAGAGCCATACCCGCCTTCTTTTTAGAAAAAGAGTAGCTTAAGTGGCGCTGTGATAAGATAAAAACTAAAATTTTAAAGGTTTGGCGATGAATTTAGAGCAAATTTATAAAGAGGCAGGCGCTTATCTTAAGGGGCATTTTTTGCTAACCAGCGGCAACCATTCGCAGTTTTATCTGCAAAGCGCAAAGGTGCTTGAAAATCCGATGATAGCGGGCAAACTAGCAGATGAACTAGCTCGCGTTATAGCCGAAGCGGGAGTTAAATTTGACACCGTGTGCTCGCCTGCGATAGGCGGAATTTTAGCAGGATATGAGCTTGCTCGCGCGGCAAAAAAGAGATTTATATTTACTGAAAGAGTTGATCGCGTCATGACGCTTCGCCGTGGCTTTGAAGTGCATGAAGGCGAGAAATTCGTCATCTGCGAAGATATCATCACTACGGGCGGATCCGCACTTGAAGCGGCAAATATCATAAAAGATCTTGGCGGAGAGGTTGTTGCATTTGCGGCTCTTGCTAACCGAGGCTTTTGCCCGCTAACAAATTTAAAGAGTGAGCGCAAGCCAAGCTGTAAGCTGCCAAGCGACGTTCCGATATTTGCGCTTGGAAATTTCGAGTTTGAAATTTACGAACCGCAAAACTGCCCGCTATGCGAAGAGGGTAGCATAGCCATAAAACCGGGCAGCAGAGGCAACTAAAATTTCAGCTGGGGCTTTTGG
>JAUNLC010000039.1:4593-12934 GCA_030532465.1 Campylobacter sp.
AAAAACGAGTTTCAAAACAACCAGACGGCGATATTTATCACGAATTTTTTATTTGGAATTATCGTCTGCCTTTTTCAAAGTATCAAGGCTCAAACCCCGGGATATAAAAGCCAAGATATCTACCTTGTAAATTTAAAAAACGGGCAAAAGCTTGGATTTTTCCACGCCCTGCTTCGTTATCTCTGCTTTGTTTTTGCAGGCTTTAGCTTAGTTGGGATTTGCCTATGCTTTTTCCGAAAAGATAAGCTAAATTTACACGATCTGATTACAAATTCGGCTGCCGTTAGCAAAAAAACTACTTAAATCCTATATACAAATTCCATCTGCCGTTTTCGTGCGCGATATTTTCAGTATTGCTAAATCCCGCCTCTCTTAGCATATCAAACAGCTCGCTAGAGGTGTAAACGCGCATATTTGGCACCCACTTCTCCCAAATTTTATTTTTCTCCTCAAGCGCAAGCTCGGTAAATATATAAAACGAACCCGCAGGCTTTAAGACCCTATTTACCTCTTTTAAATTTTGCCTCAAATCGGGCCAAAAATAGATAGTTTCAAAAGCGGTTATGAGATCAAATTTAGCCTCTTCAAAGGGTAAATTTTCAACCGAAGCTTCCAGTATCTGCATCTTGCCCTTACGAACGGCGTCTTGGTTTAATTTTTTGCAGTATTCGACGCAATCTTTAGAATAATCCACCCCGAAAATCTGTCCGCTTTTTAATTTAGCTGCGATATTTTTTAGATTGAGCCCTCCTCCGCAACCGACATCAAGCACGCACATATCATCTTTTAAATCGATCTTGGATAGCGCCCAAATTTCAGCCTTTTTATGCCCTTTGTTCATAAGATTTAAAAAGAGTGTCGAGAACCTACCCTCAGGCTTAGAAAATTTCTTGGTTATAAAATTTAGCATTGAAGATCCTTTGTTTGCATTATACTTTTTTATAACTCAAATTTAAATTAATAGTCTTTATCATTAATATAGATAAAAATTTAGAAGTAAAAGCGAGGAGTTGCCTCCCCGCTAAATAAACTAAGCGTTTAGAATTTTTGGTTTAGAAAATGCTCTAATAGGTCTAATGGCGCCTTTATATTTCTCAACTTGAACTAAGTTTGTATGAGCGACGTTGCTTTGAGCTAGCTTGCTTGTGCCCTTATCTTTTGTAAGCACGTTTACGCAACCATGTTGGCAAAGGCTCTTTTTGCCCCAAACCTCAGGATCGTACCAAGCGCCTTCGCAGATGATGATAACATCATCTTGCGCTATATCGCTTACGATTGCGCCGGCTAAAATTTCGCCGCGATCGTTAAATACTCTTACGATATCGCCGTCTTTTATGCCTCTTTTTTCAGCCGCACTCTTGCTTATATACATCGGCTCTCTGCCGTTTACGGATGTATAGTGTCTAACAACCGAGTTGTTTAGCTGCGAGTGAAGGCGGAAGCGTGAGTGCGGGGTGTTAAGCGCTAAAGGATATTTTTTAGCTAGCTTTTCGTTTCCTAACCACTCAAACGGCTCAAACCAAGCAGGGTGTCCCATGCAGTCATCATATCCCATTTTCGCGATAACAGGCGAGTAAATTTCAATCTTACCCGATGGTGTTCCGAGTCTAAATTTGTTTGGATTTTCTCTAAAGTTTGCAAATCTGGTGAAGTATTTTTTCTCGTCGTCTTTTTTATCAAATTTGACGTAGCCCTTCTCCCAGAACTCATCAAAGCTAGGCATCTTGTCATATCCAAGACCTTTTGCTTGACTCATCGCATCCGCATAAATTTCTTTCACCCATTCCATCTCGGTTTTACCTTCGGTAAAGACCTCTTCCATGCCCCAGCGTTTGCAAATTCCTCTGCAAATTTCAAAGTCTGTTCTTGACTCTCCCGCAGGCTCAACAGCTTTTTTGATAGCAAATAGATACTCGCCCGTGCCGTTGCTTTGGTCTATATCGTTTCTCTCTGGCTCGATTGCTACCGGGAAAACGATATCTGACATCTTAGCGCCGCCTGTCCAATATGGCTCGGCTGTGATAACCGTGTCAAATTTCTTCCAAGCCTCAACCATGCGGTTGATCTCTTGATGTCTTGTAAAGATCGATCCACTCGCGCTAAATGCAACTCTCATGTGAGGAAGTTTCCATTTTTGACCGTTTCTTTCCATCTCCATGCCCGGATTTAAAAGAGCGTCGGTCATACGGCTGTTTGGCATGATGTAGTTTTTATTTTTTACCCATGGGCTATCAGGTTTGGTGTATTTTTCGCTAGGAAATGAGCTTAAGCCCTTTAAAACAGGAGCTATGTAAGTCTCATCGCTAGTTTTATGTCCTTGGTCGCACGCCATAAATCCGCAACCCTCTTTTCCGATATGTCCAAGCATCGAAGCTAGAGTTATAAGCGCCCAGTATGATTGCTCGCCATGATCTTGTCTTTGGATAGCAAAGCCGCTTAGGATGATTGACTCGTTTTTAGCTAAAGATACGCAAAGCTCTTCTAACTTTTTAACGGGAACGCGTGAAATTTTGCTTGCCCAAGCGAGATCTTTTACCACGCCGTCGTTTGTGCCTAGGAAATAATCTTTAAATTTGTTAAAGCCGACTGTGTATTTTTTGATGAAGTCCGCGTCATAAAGGTTGTTTGTGTATAGGTAGTGGCACATGCCTATCATCATAGCAGTATCGGTGCCCGGCACTACGCCTATGAAGTCTGAGTTTAGATATCTGATCGTGTTGTTTTTGTATGTATCTACGGCATAAATTTTCTTAGCGCCGCTTGCGTTCGCCTCTTTTAGCTTAGTGTAATACCCGTAAGTCTCATGCGACGGAACGCCCACGCCTATCTGGTTTGTAACAAGCGGATCAGTTCCCCAAAATACTAAAGTTTTGGCTGATTTTAGTATAGCTTCCCAGCGAGTCGGAGCTTCGTTTGGCTCGATAGTGCCGATAACGTGAGGCATCACAACGTGACCTGCGCCGTATGAGTAGTTGCCGTCTTCTGAAACGAATCCGCCTAGAATTGTCAGCATCCTTCTTGCGGTAGCCCTACCCCAGCTTACCTTACCGCTGCCACCCCACCAGTAGCACTCGCCGTAAATACTTTCAGGGCCGTATTTATCAAAATTTTCTTTCAGCGCTTTTGCGGCAAGATCAAGAGCCGTATCCCAATCAACCCTTACGAACTCCTCTTCGCCGCGAAGCTCAGGCTTGTTTGGACCTTTTTTCTCAAGATAGCTCTTTCTAACGCAAGGATAAAGCACGCGGCTTTCGTTTTGAACGGCATCAGGGATCGCGTTGTTTAGAGTGGTTGGAAATCTATCTCCTTCAAAAGGCTCTATGCTTGTGATCTTACCGCTTACGACGTTTGCGTAAAACGGTCCAAATCTATTTGCACAAAACACCTTTCTTTGATCAAACAAAGTCTTTGTAGCCCTATCGATCTTGCTTGCCTGAAGGCTAGCTCCCGCCAAAGCACTAAGCTTTAAAAAGCTTCTTCTTTTCATTTTTTCTCCCTTATAAATTTGTGGTTGTGTGGTTGTTTTTATAAATTTAAATTACTTTGCCACGGCATCTCTTGCATTGTGTTGTAAATACTTGATGATCGCGTTCTTATCGGCATCTTCAAGACCGACAAAGCCTGAGCTTATCATGCTTTCGATCTGAGACGGCCATTGATTAACCGTGTAAGAATTTGGCTCGTGCAAGATGTGACATGCGGAGCAGGTTTGTTCAAATAAATTTTTGGCATTACCGTAAAGAGGCTCGGGATCGTTGGTTAAATTTTCACTCGTCACTTCAAATTTAAACTCAGCTTTTAGCCAAACCTCGCCGTAATCATCCTCGGTCTTTTCTAAAATTTTGATGTATGGATTTTTATCGCCTTTATAGCTTGCGCTACCGTCTTCCATCTCAAAAACTACAAATTCCTCGCCAAGCGCAGGGCTTCTAACTAGTTTTTCTTGATATCCCTCTTGCACAAAACCTACTACAGAAACTTCTGTTTTGTCTTTGTTTGCTTTTACGGTTTCAACAGGAGTTAAAAGACTCACGAAACCGATTCTTTTACCGTCTAAAGCGACTGGCTCGCTATTTTTGACATAAGCTGTTTGGGCAAACAAGCAGCTGCTTAAAATTGCCGAAAGCAAAAACGCTTTTTTCATATAATTGGGCTCCTTTTAGATTGTAGTAACTTATCTTAAAACTAAGCTAACGTGATAATAATCGATATAAGCTTAATTCATAGTTAAGACATAGCTTGAATTTGGGCTTAAAACTTAAATTTAAAATTAATTTTTATATTAAAGTATATATTGATATATTTTTCAAAGCATCGTTATTATCGCCTTTACATTCAAAGAAAAAGCGAGTATAGCAGGCTTAAGGTTTGAGCCTTAATATATAAAAATTTAATCGTATAAATGTGTAAAATAGTAACGATAATAGTAAATTAATTTTATTTTAAATAGCCCTATTTGACGCTATTTTGATAAATTATAAATTAGTTTTTATTTATTTGAAGATATTTATAGTATATTTTAATAAAAACTTAGTAAACTTGAACTAATTTAAATTTTAAGCTATCTATAAATTAAAAGAAATATAATTCCAAAGTTAATAGTTTAATAATGATTAAAAATTTATTAATTATTATCCATCTCATACTACCGTTTAATCCAATGTTTTACTATGGTTAGTTATTTTTGGTTTATCTTTCACAACTAAAGTATTACAAAAAAGTTACGATATGGTTTAATTAGAAATTTTTAATTCAAGGAGGAAAAATGTCAAAAAAGAGGAGTTTAAGGCTATCAAAAGTTGCTATTAGCGCTTTGATTTTACCTGTTTTGTCAGCCTGGGCAGGTTCTGATAATTATGGTTATTTGCAACGCTCTCATGAGATGATAAATTTGCCAAATGCTTATAATCAAAACCCCACAATTAGAGGAAATGGGATTACTGTTGGAATTTTGGATTCTTATTTTTATACGGATCATCCAAGCTTAAAGGGCAAAGATATCGGTATATCAAACAACTTTGAGCATGAGCTTGGAGATAAACGCAGACAAGAAAAACTGCGACACGGAAGCCATGTTACAGGTATAATTTTAGGTAAAAATACAAACAGACCAAACACGCCTCACGGAGTAGCTTATGATGCTAAGTATTACGGAGTCGGGTATACATCCGAGAAAACTTATACCGGCAGTATTTATAATGAATTTAAAGATAAAGATATTAGCATTATTAATAACAGCTGGGCATCTACTGTTTACCCTTTAATCAATCGTCGTTTTGACGAAAGCAATCAGCTTGTTACGATCGGAACTGATCAAATGGACTATGCTAAGCTAAACGAGATTAACAAATCCATGGCCGATTTAGATGGTAGAAGTTATGCCACAGGCGACTTAGTAAAACTTGCCAAAGAGAAAAAGACTTTAATAGTATTTGCTTCGGGGAACTCAAGGATTGAATCGCCTCAGTCAAATGCTGTTGTGCCAAGCTATGATAAATCGGTAAAATCATGGATAGTAGTAGGCTCTATAGCAAGCCAAGACACAATAATCCAAGATGAAAACGGCGGTAAAAAACTTACTTTTAAATCAGGCAAATGCTCTACCTTAGATGGAAGAGCCAAGTATGATTGCGAAAGCTTTTCAGGATTTTCAAACGCATTTAAGGGAGCTACACACTACGCTATATTAGCCCCAGGCCAAAGGATTGATTCTGCAAATGCCTATTATAATTCACCTAAAATACAATATGATCCTGAAGGAAAAGAGCGAGCCGAATTTTACAATATGAGTGGAACATCTATGGCAGCCCCTATGGTAAGCGGTGCAGCAGCCTTAGTTAAACAAAAATTTTCATCTCTAAACGGTGCCGATATAGCAAATATCATCCTAAGTACGGCGAATAAAAATTACACATTTTCAAACATAGCCGTCTTAAAAACGGTAGGCGGAGCTAGAATTTTCTATATAGATAGAGAAATTCCGATGAATGGACAAGATATTGATATAGAGCGTGTCAAACATGATTTGATAGATGATTTGGGGTATAATGAAGAAGATATCAACAAGCTGTTTAACGGAGGAATTTTTAATAGAGAACCTATAATCAAAATAACAAAAGACGAGATGTTTGGGCAAGGAATTCTTGATGTGGCTAAGGCTTTAAAAGGCCTTGCGGTTTTAGACGCAAATAGGCTTGATATAAATGATATCAAAGAATTTAACGGAGCAAGACAAGCATTTTATACTCTTGATACAAACGGCGAAGATGTAAAATTTGAAAACGATATATCCCAAAAGCTTTGGCAAGAAGGAACTCACCTTGCAAATGCCCTAAACACACCTGAAACGTTTATGAAAACTGCTCAGAAAGTAGGCTTTATGAAGGTTGGAGAGGGTGATTTGACGCTTAGCGGATCAAACAACAGCTATGAAGGCGATACGGTTGTTAAACAGGGCGGATTAAATCTAATTGGAGAATTAACTCAAAGCAATGCATGGGCTGTTGAAAAAGGCATTTTAAATTTACAAAACGGCTCTAAAATCCATAAAAATGCAAACGCACAATCGGGCGGCGTTATAAATTTAAACGGAGGCGTGATAGAAAATAACGCAATCTTGCATAAAGACGGCAAGATGTTTGTAAATTCTCAAAGCAACATCAAAGGCAGAGTTGAAATTTTAAACGGTGGATATGCGGAGTTAAAAAATTCAACTCTTGTAACACCGAATTTGTCAATTAACGGCGGAATTTTCGCAGGAAGCGGTAGCATACAAGGAAATGTCGCAAATGACGGCGGAATTTTAAAAGCAGGTTTTGTAGATAAAAACCCTAATGTTTCAGTCTTGCAAATCATTGGCCAATACAGCCAAGATGAGCAAGCAAGCCTAGAGATCGGATTTAACCCGCAAAATCAAAATTCAGGTATCAATGCTACAAGCTATGATATAAGAGGCGGAAATTTGGTCTATGCTCCCGCTTATGAACCTGGCTCAAATTCGCTTTTTAAAGAGGGTGATAAAATCAACATAGATAAGAGTAAATTTGCAAATTTACCGACTGATAATTTAGCGATTTCAGTTAAGGATAGCAATATCTTTAAATTTAAACTTGCAGATGATTACACCATAAATGTAGAGATGAAAGAAAATCCTTTTAATGATAATGCAATAAACAAAGATCCTGAAATTTCAAGCTTTGATAAAGCATTAAAGGATATCGTAAAAGTTGTTGGCGATCCAAATTTTGCAAACAGCCCTATTGGTCAAAAATACAGCGCATTCTTCGTGAATTTAGATACTATGAATGCAAGAGAGTTTAAGGATGCGGTTGATAGCATAGAAGGCAAAGACAGCGCTTATGATGCAAAAGATTATGTATGGGCGCAAAATAAGACGGTTTTAAATAATATAAATTTTATGCTTACTCCTGCTAGTTTTATAGCGCTGCCAAGCGAGCCGTTGGCATCTTTGCATTCTGATTTAACGGACAGAGTAGTTCATGATCTGCTTAAACAAAACGATACGGATACTCAAATATCGGTAAATTCCAACTATTCAAAATTAAAGCATGATAACTACGATAGCGACACTTTATCTACAGCCTTGCAGGCAAAAAAGATGATAGATAAAAACGTATTAGGCGGTTTTATTGATTTTGCCTCCTCAAAGAGCAACTACAAATACTCAAACACCAAACAAAAAAGAGTTTCCGCAGGAATAGGAGGCTTAGTTGATATCGGAAATGACTTCTTGCTGATTACTCAAGGAAATTTAGGTGTAGGATTTAATGATAGCAAAAGACGCATTTTAGGCTTAACTCATGAGTTAAGAGCAGACTATAAGAGCTATTTATTGTCTGCTCAAGTAGGAGTTGCTAGAAATTTCACGTTAGGAGATCTTTCTGTTAAGCCTGTAGCCTTACTGGGCTATTCTGGAGTATTTCAAGAGAAATATAAAGAGAGCGGAGGTCTGTTTGCTAAAAGTTATGATAAAACAAGATATGACAATTTGTCTAGCTCTATAGGCATTCATTTTGTATATCAAATTCCAGTAAGCGATTACACTAGGCTAAATTTGGATAGCTTTGGATACTATACCATGAGACTAAACGGAGACAACGTTAAAAGCAGGACATATTTTAACGATTTCCCAGATCAATCATTTGAGCAAAAAGCAAATGTTGGCAAAAATAGCGTTTATTACGGGATAAATGCCGAATTAATACACAAAAGATACTTTACTCGTTTGGGCTTATCAAACCAAAGAGGAAAAGACTATTCTCAAATCAACGTTTTATTTAGTGCAGGTATGCAGTTTTAACAATATTTACAAGGGCATATT
>JAUNLC010000040.1 GCA_030532465.1 Campylobacter sp.
TTTTAAATACATTTTTGCTTTTTATAAAAATTTTTTGCCCTAAAAAATCCAAATTCGCTTGCTCTATATCGGGAAGATCGGCTATTTTGGACTCTATTTTTGCAGCGCAATTTGCACATGTCAAATTCCCAAGCGATAGGGTTATTTCGCTACTCATCTCATCTCTCCATTATATGCGTAAGCCCTTGTTCGATGATACTTTTTACGTGCTCGTCGTCAAGTGAATAATAAACCACTTTGCCTTGCTTTTTGTGTTTAACCAGCCTTCCTTGCTTAAGCACTCTAAGTTGATGCGAGATGGCCGAGTGGCTCATGCCAAAAAGTGCCGCGATATCGCAGACGCACATTTGTGATTTTGATAGTGCGCTTAGGATTTTTATCCTCGTCGTATCGCCTAAAATTTTAAAAAAATCGCCAAGATCATATAAAATTTCTTCGCTTTTTAGCTCGCTTTTTACTTTTTCTATAACATCTTGATGTATGATCGTGCTTTCGCAAACTACCTCTAAATCGCTATTTTGTATATTTTCTTGCATTTTTTACCTTTATATATGAATAATTATTCATATAAGCAAGTATATAACTTTAAAAATAGTTTGTCAAGGATGAAATTTGCTAAAATTTAAAGCCCATTTAGTTTATAAAACCCGCACGGCTTTTGGGCGGATTTGGATTTTACCGTGCGGATTTGTAAGAGTGAAATTTAGGCGGATTGGGCTTGGTTGTCGATTTTTTGGATTCTGATTAGGTCGTATTTTAGCACTATAAAACCAAGTGCGACCATGAAGATGTCTTTTAATATAAAGCCATCAGGCTTGCCAAGTTGCGGCATGAGGCTAAGCGTAGTTAGACCCGTCATGATGACGATAAGTGCACCTAAAACTCCCGCTTTTGGCTTGCAGTATCCAACGGCAAGTGCGATATATCCGATACTTTCAACAACCCCTAAAAAATAGCTAGCTCCATGAAAGCCAAAAATAGTGTAGAGAAAATTTAGCCAAGTCGTCGAGATAATCGGCTTTAAAAGTTCGACTTCAAACTCAAACCATTTGTAGTTACCAAACAAAAATAGCACCAAGATGAGCGCAAATCTTGCAAATTTAATATCAAATTGCGAATTTATAAATTTGTGAATTAAATTTTTCATATTTCTCCTATTTTTTAATTTGCAGAAGTTTAACGAAAAAGAATTATTTAGTGTGAAATTTGAGAATTTAGCCGATTTTTCTCGGCTAAATTTAGTATCGAATTTTGTTGGTTTTTAAAAAATCCCTTAGATCTTCGTATTCGCTGTTTTCAAAGTAGCGCCATTTGCCGGGCTTTAGCATGCCAAGATCAACCCGTCCGTAACTAACGCGCTTTAGATCCATGACTTCAAGGTCAAAGTAGCCAAAAAACCTTCTTAACTCGCGGTTTTTGCCTTCGTTTATGATAACTTTTAGCTTTGTGTATCCGCCGCTTGAGCCAAAAATTTTATATGCTAAAAAGGGCTTAAATTCCATCGACTTTATCTGCGTTTTAGCGTGCGCGCCCTTGGTCGCGTCTTGGGCGAAAAAGCCTTCTTGCATCGCGGTTATGACTTCCTGCCCTACTTCGCCCTTAACTTTTAGATAATACATCCTCTCTAAATCGCTATCCATAAGCGCGGTTGCGATCGCAGGCGCATCGGTTAGCAGTAAAAGCCCTTCGCTAGCATAATCAAGCCTGCCAACGCTTACAAATTTGGCAAAATTTCGCGGCAAGCTATCATATATCGTCTTTCGTCCGCGATCATCTTTTTTGCTAACCAGCTCGCCCTTTTGCTTGTGATAGACGATAACCGTAAAATCTTTTTTAAGCTTTACGAGGCGGCCGTTTATCTTAACTTTATCTTCGTCGCTAACGCTTGTTGCAAGCTCGCTAACAACGCGGTTATTTACGCTAACTTTGCCGTTTTTTATGAGCTCATCGGCCTCGCGGCGTGAGTAGCTCGTGTTATGTGAGATAAATTTATTAAGTCTTGTTTTTGAACTTTCCATCATAGCCCCAAACTCGATAAATCGTGTATATGCAGCACTCCGATCGGCCTTTCGCCCTCGTCAAGTACTACTAAAATTTGGATTTTGTACTCTTCAATAAGTTTTAAAGAATCTATCGCTAACATCTCTTTGTTTGTTAGTGTTTTTGGCGTTTTAGTTGCGTAGGTTATCGCTTTTTCGTTGATGTCAAAGCTCTCGCTCATAAGCGCTCTACGCAAGTCTCCGTCGCTTAAAACCGCCTTTAGCTTACTCTCGTTATCAACTAACAAGACATTGCCAAGCTTGCCGTGAGTCATCGCGTCAATCGCCGCTTTAAGGCTAACGTCATCTTTTATGATCGGTAAATTTTGCGTTTTCATCACGTCTTTGACCTTGACAAATAGCCTCTTGCCAAGGCTTCCGCCGGGGTGGAAATTCGCAAAATCCTCTTTTTTAAACTCTCTTTTTCTCATCAAACAAACCGCAAGCGCATCGCCAAGAGCCAGCGTTAGCGTCGTTGAAGTTGTAGGAGCGATATTTAGCGGGCAAGCCTCTTTGATGATGTCTAAATTTAAAAGTGCGTCGCTAAATTTACCAAGACTGCTTTTTTTGCTCTTTGCCATGCCGATTATCTTAATGCCAAATCGCTTGATATGAGGCAAAATTCGCACCAGTTCATCGCTTTCGCCGCTAAAGCTAATCGCTAAAACAACGTCGTTTTGATCTATCATGCCAAGGTCGCCGTGCATCGCCTCGGTTGGGTGTATAAAAAAGCTTGGCGTGCCCGTGCTTGCTAGAGTTGCAGCTATCTTAGCGCCTATATGCCCGCTTTTGCCAACTCCGGTTACGATCACCTTGCCTTTGGCATTGTAGATCAAATTTACCGCCTTATCTATCTCGCTTCCAAGCTTATCAGCTTGGCGAACAAGCTCGCTAGCTTCCTCTTTTAAAACCTCTCTTGCGATTTGTATCATATCTTGCATTATAAACCTTACATCAAATAAATTATCGGAACGATAGTAGGGTATTTTTTAACCTTCCTAAATATGTGCTTTCTTATCACTTGGCGCACCTGACTTTCAAGCATACGGCTGTCTTTTAGTAGCTCCTCTTTCACGTTGGTTAAAAACTGCACGAGCACCTCTTCCATCTCTTTGCTAAACTCCGCATCTTGCTTATCGGCAACGAGACCGTAGCTAACAACGCGCGGTTTGTTTATAAGTTTTTGGCTGTGGCGTGAAATTTGAGCGATAATCATTACTACGCCCGCTTCGGCTAAATTTTGGCGGTCGATAACGACATCGTCTGAAATTTGCTTGTTGATCTGGTTATCTATAAATACCTTGCCCGTTTTAACGGTCTTTGCGCGCTTCATGTATTTTTGGCAAATTTCAACCTGATCGCCGTCGCTCATCAGATATATGTTTCGCTCATCCACACCGCAGCTTACGGCTGTCTCTTTATGTTTTGCGATATGGTTGTATTCGCCGTGAACCGGAAGGAAAAATTTCGGCTTCGTTAGGCGGATCATCAGCTTTTGCTCCTCTTGCGCGGCGTGTCCGCTTACGTGAATTTCGCTAAAATCCTGATACGCTACGCTTGCACCGCTTTTTATAAGGAAATTTAGCACCGTAGAAACGCTGCTTTCGTTTCCGGGGATTGCCTTGGAGCTGATTATGATCTGATCGGTCGGCTTTATCTTTATGTATTTGTGCTCGTCTGTAGCCATGCGATATAGCGCGCTCATCGTCTCGCCTTGAGAGCCCGTGGTTACGATTAGAACCTCGTTATCTTTGTATTTTCCGACCTCGTTTGCGTCTATGAAAATTTTCTTATCAAGCTTTACGTAGCCTAGCTCCATCGCGGTGTAGAGGTTTCTCTCCATACTTCGGCCGATGACGCAGACTTTGCGGTTGTATTTAAGCCCCCACTGGATAGCTTGATAAACGCGGTGGATGTTTGAGCTAAATGTACTCATTATCACGCGCCCTTTGGATTTGGCAAATATCGCATCAAAGGTCTTTCCTACGCTGCTTTCGCTCTTTGTGATACCCTCTCTGTAGCTATTTGTGCTATCGCTCATTAGACATAGCACGCCTCTTTCTCCGTAGTATGCGATACGTCCCAAATCGGTCGGATAGCCGTCAATCGGAGTGTGATCTATCTTAAAATCCCCCGTATGAAGGATCGTGCCCGCTTTTGTCGTGATGGCAAGTGCGGATGAGTCGATGATAGAGTGAGTTATATGTATCCACTCTACCTCAAAATCTCCGATCAGATAAGGCTTGCGCTTTTCAACCGAGCGAAACAGCGAGCGCTCCTGCTTTAGTCCGTGCTCTTCAAATTTGTTATTTATCATTCCAAGCGGAAGCGGTGTAGCATATATCGGGAATTTAAACTCTTTGTAAAAATACGGCACCGCACCGATATGATCCTCGTGCGCGTGAGTTATGATGACGCCTTTTACCTTGTCCTTTATCTTTCTAATGTAGTCAAAATCAGGTATAAGGATATCAACTCCGTGCATGCTCTCGCTTGGAAAGCTCATGCCGATATCTACGATTATCGCGCTTGTTTCGGTCTCAAATACGGTCATGTTTCCGCCGATCTCGCCAAGTCCGCCAAGCGGGGTTACGCGGATCTTGTGTTCGCTTGAATTTAGGTATTTAAGCGGTTCAAGACGAAGCTCATGAGTGGCTTTGTTCGCCTCTATCGCGTTTGCGATATCTTGTTGCCACTGCTCGTTTCCGTTTAGTTTGGCAGGCAAATTTTTCTTTGGTTTTTTACTCTTTTTAGCCTTTTGAGCATCATCGTTTGAGCTGTTTTGTGAATTTTGCGCTGCATTTGCGTTTTTGTTTTCCGCATTATGATTTTTTACAGGTGTTTGAGAATTTTGCCCGCCGTTTTGCGAATGTTGCTTTTTCTGCTGCTTTGAGTTTGATTTTTTACTGTTTTGTTTGCTCACGTTAGCTTGTTTTGAGCCCTCTGCTTCGCCGTCAAATGGTGTCGCAAAAAAATTATCTATAACCTCTTTACTCGCCTTTTGCTCGCTGCTAACTTCACTGTTTGTTTCGCTCTCTTTGTTCTTGTTTTTCGGGCGAAATCTTCGCTTTTTGTTACTCTTTCCCTTTGAGATTACAACTTTTTCTTCGTTCATCGTCTACCTTTAGTTTTTCAAATATTTTTAAATAAAGGGCGACATCGATCTCGTGAGGACGACAGCTTTGGTTTAAATTTAATTCGCTCCAAATTTCAGCCGGCAAAGATCTATCAAAATTTGCAGATAAATTTTTACTAAGCGTCTTTCTAGGAGCGCTAAATGCAGTTTTTAGAAATTTTTTAAATTTTTCGTATTCAAATTTATTTTGAAAAACAGCATTTTCGCCTATTAAATTTTTGCTTTTTTGAATTTTTATAACAGATGAGGTAATCTTTGGCGGAGGGTTAAAACACTCGCTAGCTACGTCAAAAAGAAGCTTGCATTCGCCTTGAAGCGAAGCCAAAATCGCCAGTGCGCTAAACTCGCTCTCACCGCCTTTAGCGCTAAATTTAACCGCCACTTCCTTTTGTATCATCACAACAAGTCCGCGGCATCTCTCATCTTCGATCGCGTTTAAAATCATCTTCGTGGCGACATAGTAGGGCAAATTTGCCGCTAAGAAGTAGTCTGTCTCACTCAGACTACCTTCATCCCACTGATCTAACGCATCTTTACAAAAAAGTCTTAATCGTCCATCTTTGATCTCTTTTGCGAATTTCTTTTCAAGCAAAGCGTAAAGTTCGCTATCTATCTCATAGCTTGTGGTTATGTTTGAAATTTGCAAAAGTTTTGATGTCAAATCACCTAAGCCAGGCCCAATTTCTACTATGTTAGCGATATCTTTGGGAATCGATTGGATGATTTTGTTTAAAACATTTTGATCGTGTAAAAAATTCTGTCCGAAATGTTTTTTTGCCTTGATCATTTGGCAAATTTAGCTAAATTTAGCTTATAGAAATATTATTTTCAAAATTAGATATTGCTATTTCAAGATTTTATTTAAAAATTTATCCAAATTTAACCTCAAATTTTGCGTATATTTATGATAATAAATCTTAAGATTTGATTTATTGATCGTGTAATAAAATTCTTAGTAATATTTTATACAAGGCATCGTATGAACGCAATAGAGGTAAAAAACCTTACTCATTTTTACGGCAAAAAGCTGATTTATGAAAATTTGAGCTTTAACGTAAAGCAAGGCAGCGTCTTTGGAATTTTGGGTAGAAACGGAGTGGGTAAAAGCACGCTTATAAACATACTTATGGGCTATATCCGTCCAAAAGGCGGCGAGTGCAGGGTGCTTGGTAAAAACAGCTTTGAACTTGATAACGAAGCAAAACGCGATATAGCCTTACTTTTTGAAGGTTTTACGAGCTTTGATCACCTAAGTATCGCGCAGTATGAGGAGTTTTTATCCGCATTTTATCCGCGCTGGGACAGCAAAATTTATAACGATTTGGCAAAGCTTTTAAAACTTAGCAAGGATCAAAAGCTAAATTTGATGTCTTTTGGGCAAAAATCTCAAGTTATCCTTGCCTCGCTCTTTGCGCAAGATGCCAAGGTGCTTATCTTTGATGATTATTCCATGGGGCTTGATGCGGGATATAGACGGCTTTTTAGCGATTATCTAAGGGATTATCTTGACGGTAAGGATAAGACGGTGATCATCACCAGCCATATCATGAGCGATTTGGAAAATTTGATCGATGAGTTTTTGATAATCGAGCGAGGAGGCCAAATTTATCAAAGCAAGATTAGTGAGTTTATGCAGGATTTTAAAGTATATAAGCTGCCAAAAGAGGTTGATGTAAGCGGTAAAAAATTTAAAAATATAGATGAGTTTAAGCATCATAAAATGGCTTACGGATTTGTAAGTTTGGACGGTTTTCAGGCGCAAAACGCAAGCTTTGAGGATAAGTTTTTAGGCTTTGTGGGCAGATACGAGTAGGGGGAGGCGAAATGAAAGCGGTATTTTTAAAAGAGATTAGCAGACTTGGACTGTTTTTTGCCTTTTTGATTTTGGTTTTGGCGCTGTTTTTTACTTGGTTTAGCTTTGATCTTAGCTATAAATTTGGCGCTATCCACCCTGAGACGGTGATCTGGTACGGTTATGTGTTTTTTGATAACGAGCCAGAATTTACGACCTTTGCAGCCATTGCGGCAAGCTTTATCTGCGTGGCTTTAGCGCAGTTTTTACCGCAGCGAAACCGTATAAAATGCCTGCTTCATCTACCTGTCTCAAGCCTTAAAATTTTGCTTTGGCACTATCTTTTTGCGGCTATATTTTTTGCGATTATTTGGGCTGTTTTTGGAGCTTGGCTTGTTTTTTTAGCAAGTAAATTTTATCCTATCGTCATCACAAAAGAGATCTTTATAAACTGGTGTTATTTTTGCTTAAGCGCAGCTGTTTTTTATATATTTGCAAGCTCTGTTTTGATAGACAAAAAAAGCCTTAGAGCAGCTATCTCAAGCGTGATTTTTGTCATGGTTTGCTTTGTGGTTGTGTTTTACGTCAAGAGCTTTGTCTTACTCTTCGCCTTGCTTTTGGCTTCTATCTTACTTGGTTTTAACGCGCTTATCTCGCACAAAGAAACTTCGATAAATTTAGCCTTTTCACTAATTATTTATGCGGGAATTTTAGCGGTGGCGGGAGTTGGCGGATATAAATTTTACGAACAAAAATTTGCGAACAAATTTGAGAGATATTATATATTTTACTCGCCAAGCCTTAAAGAATTTGTCTTTCAGGAGAATTTAGGCGGGCATTATTTTGCTTACAGAAGCGCTAGCGGCAGGGTTTTTAAGAACGAAACGGAGTATAAAAACGAGCTTGCCTTTAACTATTATATGGACTTAAAGCAGCAAGGTAAGATGCCTGTTAAAATCGGCGATGAGGTGTTTGACGAGGCGGCTATAAGGCAGGCTAGGATGTCGATGACCTACGCGCCAAAGGATGCGGTGCCGCCTAAAATTCCTCTCTATCCGCTCTTTAATCCCGATCCGAAAATTTCAGCCATACCTTTTAGTGAAGATATGATCTATTTTGATGAGGATAAATTCCGTGTTTTTCATCATGACGGAGGCGAGGAGGGCGAATTTGGTCAAATTTTAAACAAAGAGGCTAAAAATTTGGGTGTGAAATTTCCGATTAAAGCTGTCTTTGGAAGATTTACAAATTTAAAACCCTTTGATGCGGGACTGTTTTTAAAAGATAGCGCAGGTGAGTTTTTTAATGTGAGAATTTATGATGATAAGGTGAGTTTTGAAGCGGTTAAGAGCCTTAAAAATTTTCAATATCTACATATAAACGAGAGCAAAAATAGCGAGTTTTTAGGACTTGGCTTTAACGAAGGCAAAATTTATCTATTTAGCAAAAATTACGACCTAAAAGAGCTTGAAACAGCCAAATTTGACCCCGCTACAATGCGTCTTAGAGTGAGCTTTGATCCTAAGTATTTGCAAGTTAGATTTGATGACGGCAAGGATTATAGAGCTTATGTTTTTGATAAAAACAGCTTTGAGAAAATAGGTGAAATCAATCTCAAAGCAAAGTAAAATCGTTACTAAATTTAGCTAAAATTTAAGTAGCCAAAAACTTTATCCAAGGAGAGATTTATGAAGAATTTTAGTCTTGCAGTTTGCTGTATCGTTTTGTCGTTAGGCTGCCTAAACGCTCATCCGCTCGTTCCTGAAGCCGACAGGAGCGTTCAAGTCTATAAAAGGGATACGCTCGTGCCTTGGAACCGCGAAAACGCAGGCGGCGGCATAGGTCCTTTGCTTGGTGATTTTGCTTACAATCGTCATCAAACCACCGATCAAGACGCCTTTAGAGAGATAGGTTGGCTAACTCTGCCAAAAGGCGCTTCCATCGGGCTTCATAAGCATATCGATAACGAGGATGTGTATATTATCATCTCAGGAAAAGGCGTGTTTACCGACTCTAACGGCAAGCAGACCGAAGTAGGGCCAGGCGATGTGACTATCGCTCGTCCGGGACAATCTCACGGCCTTGCAAACACGGGCGAAGAGCCGTTAGTCTTTATAAATGTGGTTGCGAAAACGCAAATTTTAGATAAAAAATAAAATCTTTAAGGCGGAGTCTGCTTAAATTTAGACTCTTGCCTCTTGCTTTTCTTGCTCTTAAACCGCTGCGGTTATTAAGTGAAATTTTGATAAAATCGGCGAAAATCACCTTAAAGGTAAGTCATGAATAAATTTGCCAAACGTATAATACCCTGCCTTGACGTTAAAGACGGACGCGTTGTAAAGGGCGTAAATTTCGTGGGTTTAGTGGATGCGGGAGATCCGGTTGAGATCGCAAAAAGATACAACGAAGAGGGTGCCGATGAGATAACTTTCCTTGATATTACCGCAACTCATCTTGGGCGAGATACTATCGTAGATGTCGTGGAAAAGGTCGCAAAGGAGCTATTTATCCCGCTAACTGTGGGCGGCGGTATCAAAACACTTGATGATATTTCTCGGCTTTTAAATGTGGGATGCGATAAGATCAGCCTAAACTCCGCAGCCATCCATAACCCGAATTTGATAGACGAAGCGGCGAATAAATTCGGCTCTCAGTGCGTTGTAGTGGCTATCGATGCCAAAAGTTTCGGCGAGGATTATCATGTCTTTATAAATGGCGGCAGGATCGATACGGGCAAAGAGGCTCTTGCTTGGGCAAAAGAGGTGCAGGAGCGTGGTGCGGGTGAGATACTACTAACGTCAATGGATAAAGACGGCACGAAAAACGGCTACGATCTAAGGCTTACTCGAATTTTTAGCGAGCTTAATATCCCTGTTATCGCAAGCGGAGGCGCGGGCAATATGGAGCATATAAAAGACGCTTTTTTAGCAGGATCCGATGCTTGTTTGGCTGCTTCGATCTTTCATTTTAGAGAGGTTGAGATAAAAAAACTTAAAGAGTATCTACGTAAAAACGGTATCGAGGTTAGGCTGTGAGAGCTAAGTTGATGCTTTATTTTGAATTTGCTTGCTTGAAATTTAAATTTGACGGCTGTGGCTTTTTGGAGATTAGAGCGTGATAATCTCTGCGGGACGAAATGAAATTTTTGATTTTGCTCTGCCGATGGGTGTAGGGCTTGTGGACATGAGTATAAATTTGACGAAATTTTTATCTGAAAATAGTGCAAATTTGCCTAGTGAGATTGTCTTCGTAGGCTCAGGCGGACTTTATAAAGATGGCAAAATTTTTGAAATTTATGAGAGTATAGTTGGCGCAAATGTAGAAATTTCAAGCTTGGAAGGCAAAAGCTATACTCCGTGCGAAACTCAAATTTCGTCAGTACAAATTTGTGACAAAAATTTAAATGCCAAAGTTCCACGTGAAACTATCCGAGTAAATTCATCAAATTTTATCACGACAGATCAAAATTTAGCTTTTAAGCTTTTTGAGATGGGATATTTTTTGGAAAATATGGAATTTTTTGCAGTTTTAAAAGTGGCTGAGAAATTTAAAATTCCAGCCCGCGGTATATTTATTGCGACAAATTTTTGCAACCAAAACGCGCATGAAGATTTTCTCAAAAATCACCAAAAAGCCAAAGAGATACTTATAAATTCACTTAAAGAGAGAAATCTGATATGAAAAATTTGCTTGATTATACGCTTGCAGAGCTTGAAAATGAGCTAAATCCTAAATTTCGCGCCAAGCAAATTTATGAGTGGGTTTATAAAAAGGGCGTGAGTAGCTTTGATGAGATGCTAAATTTGCCAAAGCCTATGAGAGAACAGTTGGGAAAAGAATTTTACTTTGATCCGTTAAATTGCGTTAAAGCAGAGCGGAGCAGTGACGGCTCGATCAAATATCTTTTTGAGCTAAAGGACGGCTACCGCATAGAGAGTGTTTTGCTTCCTATGAAAGAGGAGGAGAGTGACGAGGATGGTAAAATTTCACGTCATGCTAGATATACGATCTGTGTTAGCTCGCAGGTTGGCTGTAGGATGGGCTGTTCGTTTTGTCTAACGGCAAAGGGCGGACTAACGCGCAACCTAACACCGGGTGAGATCGTAGGACAAATTTTATGGATAAAAAACCATAACAAAATTCCATATGAAAGACGTGTAAATATCGTATATATGGGCATGGGAGAGCCTCTTGATAACCTTACTAACGTTAGTAAGGCGATAAAAATTCTTATGGAAAATGATGGGCTTGCTATCGGTTCCAGAAGGCAGACTGTGTCCACTAGCGGGCTTGGTTCGCAGATAAAAAAACTCGGAGAGATGGATTTGGGAGTGCTTTTGGCTATTTCTTTGCATGCGGTAAATAACGATCTTCGCACCAAGCTTATGCCTATAAATAAGGCTTACAATATCGAAGCGGTCATGCAGGCTGTACGCGAATTTCCGATAGATATGCGTAAAAGAGTGATGTTTGAATACCTTGTTATCAAAGATATGAACGATAGTATAAAGGATGCGAAAAAGCTTGTTAAGCTACTTCACGGTATAAAAGCCAAGGTAAATCTCATATATTTTAATCCTCACGAAGGCAGCGAGTATGGGCGTCCCGAGCTTGAAGATATGCTTAAATTTCAAGAGTATCTGCGCGATCACGGCGTGACCTGCACGATTCGTCAAAGCAAAGGGCTTGATATCTCGGCTGCTTGCGGACAACTAAAAGAGAGAAGTGAAAATGTCGGCTCTTGATATAGCTCAGATACTCTTTATCGCTCTTGTTGTTTTGGTTGGAGTTGGATTTATGATAAAGGTCATATTTTTTGATAAGGGCGATTAAATTTCACTAACAATTTAAACTTTTTTGTTAGCTGTTAGTTTCAAGCGGTTTGAAATTTCATCTTGGCAAGTTTGTAAAATTCGCTTTTAGCGTCAAATTTTGTGCTTATATCATAAATTTTTCCTTCAAATTCAAAAGCAATTCGGTTCGCATGAAGCAGAAGTCTTGAAGCTCCCGTTAAATTTATACGCTCATCGATACTCATCTCTTTGTCTAAAATTTTGATTATTTGCTCTCTTTTTGGTCCGTAAAGAGGCTCGCCTAAAATTTTGTGTTTCACATGAAACAAATGCAAACGAATTTGGTGCTGTCTGCCTGTAAGCGGAACGGCTTTTACAAAAGTTGCGTCTATGTCTGCAAAATACTCTATCGGCGAAATTTCGGTTATTGCCTCTTTGCCGTCTTCGCAAATTTTCATCCGCATTTTTACATCGTCGTAGTTGTTTGCAAGGTCCATTTTGGCTTCTATTATCATATCGTTTTTGATCTCACCACTTGCCATTGCAACATAGCTTTTTTCAACTTCTCTGCTTTCAAATAGCTTTTTTAGTTTTATCTGTGAGGCTCTATTTCGCGCTACGACGATTAATCCACTCGTCTCAAAATCCAAGCGATGTGCCACGCTTGCCTCTCGACCGTATAGGTGCCAAATTTCATCGTTTAGTGAGTATTCGCAGTTTCTACCGTTTGGATGGCTTAAAACTCCGCTTGGTTTATCAAAGACGGCAAACTGCTCGCACTCAAATATAGGCACAAGTCCGCGCGGGTTCGTTTCGTAATCAATCAGGCAAATTTCACCGCTTAAGATAGCGTTTTTTTCACTGACTACGACTTTGTTACAAATCAGCCTACCTTTGTCTATTAAGCGCTGAGCCTCTCTCATCTTAAATCCTGAGTTTATCAGCACTTCATAAGCTTTTTGAGAATTGGCAATGGCAATAAATTTATTTACATACGGCAAATTTAACTCTTTGCATATAATATTTATAAAACAATTAAAGATAAAATTTAAGTTCAATTTTATACATTT
>JAUNLC010000041.1 GCA_030532465.1 Campylobacter sp.
TAATTCGTGAGCTGGAATTATATAAGAGCAAAGCTTAAAGGGAGGTTAAAAAATACGCCGGCAAAGGGTATTTGGAGTGAAATTTTTAAAATTTTCAAAAATTTCACTATATAAATTGAGCAAAAAGCTGTAAATTTACCTTTTATTCCTTAATTGCTATAGCCTCTATCTCAACCAAAGCGTTTTTAGGCAGAGTTTTTACGGCAACGGTGCTTCTGGCAGGAAAATTTCCGTTAAAATACTCCTCATAAACCTCATTAACCTTGGCAAAATCATCGATATCGGCTAAAAATATCGTTGTTTTTACTACATTTTCAAAGCTCATTTGCGCCTCTTTTAGTATCGCTTCTAAATTTCGCATGGATTGCTTAGCCTGCTCGATTACGTTATCTGCGGCAAATTCTCCGTTAGGCTTTACTCCAAGTTGCCCTGAGATAAACAAAAATCCGTTTGATAAAACAGCTTGCGAATAAGGTCCTATCGCGCTTGGCGCATTTGTAGTTTTTATTATTTTTTTCATCGTTTCTCCTTAAATTTCTCAAATTTTATAGCAATTTCAAATTTCTGTCAATCATATCAAAACCGCCAAACTCTAAATTTGATATAATCACACAAAAAAGGAAAACCGTGTTTGCCCATAAATATTATAGGTTTGTGTTCGCATTTTTAATGTCTTTTTTGATGTCCTTTGTTATGTCGGGCGTGCTTACGTATATAAATTTAGGTTTAGTTAGCAATTTTTTTATGATCTGGATGACAGGCTGGTTTAAAGCATTGGTCGTAGCCTATCCTTGTGTGCTTATCGTCTCGCCTATCGCGGCTAAGATAGCCAAATCTCTTTGCAGAAGCGACTAATGCATATAACTCTAGCGCCGAATGAATTTTTAGACGATTACGTTTTAAATGTAGAATTTGCCGCTTACGCAGGCGTTTCCTTAAACGCTCATCGATTTTGGAAAGGGCTAATCTCGGCTAAATTTGAAAACTCCCGCATAATTTTTCTGCATAAAAAGAGCATTCCGAATAAATTTCGACACATACCGCCTCTTTGTAGCGATCTTAGCGGTCTTGTTCTTACAAGCGCGTTTTGTTCGCTCACTACGCTTGCGGCGTCGCATTTGGTCGAAAAAAACAACTCCAGACTCTACTCGCTCTTTGAATTTAAGAAAATTTGCGGGATAAAATTTATAAATTTAAGAAAATTTTATGATGATCTTGGGCTTGATTATTCGTATAGAATTTATATAGAAAAGTGCAGTTTTTTCTCGCCCACGCCTCTTGAGCGACGTATAAAACTTACAGATACTATGTGCCTTGGATATTATTAAATTACAAATTTACCCAAACTAGCCCCTAAAAATATACAAATCTCTTTTAAAAGCGAAGTTGGCTTGTAAAATTGCGTATAATTAAAAACCAACCAAATTCAAGGAGACGATATGAGAAAATTTGCCGTATTTGCACTTGTGCTTACACTCTCAAGCTGTTTGTTTGGAGCCCAGAAGAGTTATAAGTTAAAACTTGCAACGACTTATGAGAGCAATGTGCCTGTTTTAGGAGAAGTTCCTAAGAAATTTAAAGAGATGGTCGAATCCATGAGCGACGGACGAATAGAAGTTAGGATCGATTATCCGTCCAAACACAAAGCTCAGTTTGCCATACTTGATCTGGTTAAAAACGCTCAATACGACATAGGATACACCGCGGGATATTTTTATAAAGGCAAAGATCCCAAGCTGATGCTGTTTACGACAGTTCCTTTTGGTATGAATGCTATGGAGCAAACCGCTTGGTATAGCCATGGAGGCGGCAAGGAATTTGCTCAAAAAGTATACGAGCAGCACAATATCGTTCCTTTTAACGGCGGAAATTTCGGCATGCAGATGGGCGGATGGTTTAAAAAAGAGATAAAGAGTCTTGATGATCTAAAAGGACTTAAGGTGCGCATCCCCGGGCTTGGAGGCGAGATCATGTCGCGTCTTGGCGTAAGCATAAACACTATCCCCATAGGTGAGCTATACATGGCGCTTGAGATGAATACCATCGATGCTGTCGAGTGGGTAAGCCCTGCGGTGGATATAAATTTAGGCTTTGAAAAGATAGCTAAATTTTACTACACCGGCTGGCAAGAGCCGTCCAGCGAAAATGAGTTTTATATCAACAAAAAGCTTTGGCAGAGCCTTCCAAAAGACCTGCAAAGCATAGTTGAAAATGCTACGATAGCCGTTGCAACCTATGTAAGAGAGGCTGCGTATTATCAAAATTCTGTTGCTCTTGATAAAATTTTAAAGGAGCATCCGGATGTCAAAATTTTATCTTTCCCGCCTGAGATAACAGCCGCCTTAAAGGAAGCCGCAAATCAAATTTTAGATGAGCTTTCATCGAAAGATCCGATGTTTAAGGAGATTTTGGATTCAAGAAGAAATTTCATGAAAATAGGCAGAAAATGGACTGAAACTTCAGACTATACTTACATCAAAAATTTACAAAAATAACTCATCGTCCGATAATACCTTGTTATCGGACGGCTTTTTCAAGCTTTAAATTTCACAAAATTTTTGCCACATGCTCCCATTTTAAGGCTTTGGCAAAATCAAGCGCACTCTTTCCGCTCTTTGTCTTTGCGTTTTTATCCGCGCCATACTCAAGTAAAATTTCAACTACTCCCAAATTTCCCGCTATAGCCTCGTGATGAAGCTGCGTATATCCAAGCTCGTCCGTGTCGCTTATGATGCTTGGATTGTTTGCGATATACTCTCTAACCTGATCTGCGGTGTTTTTACACATCGGATGTTCGATCAAATTTTCAGGAGACTCTTTTTGCTCATAAGCGAGCAAGATATCGTTAAAATCACCAAATTCAAAGCCCCAAGCTAAGTCATACTCTGTGCGCTCTTTAGCGCTCATGTTCGCACGCAAAGCATGCACACTAAAGCCTCCGTAACTTCTACCGTTAATCACAAACAGCCAGTCGCTAACTCTACTTAAAGGCGCTTTTACAAAGTCGCCGTTTTTTACGTTTTTAACGTCGTTTGGTTCATTTACTAAAACCCCGCTTACGTTTTCGCCGTCAAATTCTACATCGTTTATCCACATATGCTCGCCGACCTCTTCGCCATTTACTTCATCGGTAAATAGCACTTTCACGCAAGCGACACTAAGCGCAGGCACTATCCTTCGGCGATCCCAATACAGCTCACGCCAAAAATATCCAAACGTATCGCGAGCCGTTTTGTAAGACCTATCCATAGCATCTTCTGCGCTATCGACATAATAAATCGGCATCTTTTCGCCCGTATCTTCTTGTTTTTGCTTTCCAAAAATTTTCTTAAAGAAGCTCACTTTAACCCCTAAATTTTGATATTTTGTAAATTTATTGCTGACTTTGCACCATCATTCGGCTAAATTTATCTATCGGGTCAGCAGAAGCTAAGATCTCATCTATCATCTTAGAATTTATCGCAAAAGGCTTTATCAAACCGTCGTTCATGCTTTCCTCATCGCTATCTTGAAGATCGCTTTTTATACATTTTAGACCAAACAAAATGTCTTTTTCATAGTCAAATTTAAGAATGCTTTGAGAGTCGTAAATTTCTTCGTTAATATCGGCCGTAACGCTTGTGCCTAGTTTGGCGGCCAAATTTGAGATGTATTGTAGTCCCATTTGCCAGTCGCTTTTTGCGCTTGGAGTTAAGAGGCGAACCTCATAACTCTTCTCTTCATCATCGTATCTAAGCTCAAATCCACGTCCGCTTACGCCTCTTTTGCCTAAAAACAGATACCCGTCTTTGGGTATTTTAAGCAGGTAAAATCTCTGCTTGTTAAAACCCTGCTCGTTTTCATCGACGTTAAACTGCTCTAAATCAGGCAAAATTTCAAGCGCTTGAGCGACATTTAAAACGCTTGCATAACCCAAAAATTTCTTCTTATTTTTAACCTTAAATACAACGCTCATCTTAACTCCTTAAAGCTAAAATTTAAGTCTTTTAAAGATATTTCGGCGAGAGTTATTCGCTCTCTTCTTCATCAATTTTCTTGCGAACCTTCACGCTTAGTATGCTCGTGCCGTCCATTTTACGCACTTCGTAGTGGCAGTTATCATCTTCAGCCCTATCACCCACGACAGGCAAGCGACCAATAAGGTTAAAGACGTATCCGCCGATGGTTAGCTCTTCCGTCTCATCATCAAAGCTTATACCCATGAGCTCTTCAACGCTTTCGATATCAAACCTGCCGTTAAATTCGTAGATATTGTCATTTATCTTTTTATAAAGCGGGCGCGCCTCGTCGTGCTCGTCGTTGATATCACCTAAAATTTCCTCCATGATATCTTCCATAGTAAGAAGTCCTGCGGTTCCGCCGTATTCGTCCACGACCAAAGCGGCTGAAATTTGTTGTTTGTTCATCATAACAAGAATTTTTGATATGGATAAATTTTCAGGCACTATGACAAATTTGCGCACTATGTCGTCAAAATCGCGCTTTTTATCGCTAAGATCGATTTGTAAAATATCGCGTATATGTATCATGCCCAAGATCACGTCTTTGCTTCCGTCTATATACGGATAGCGCGTAAATTTCGAGTCAAACACCACTTTGAGGTTTTCTTCGTAGCTCTTTTGTTTATTTATACAGACCATATCGCGGCGCGGAGTCATGATCTCTTTTGCCACGGTGTCGCTAAAATCAACCGCATTTTTTATGATCTCGGTTTCAAAACTATCCAAAACTCCGCCCTTTAAGCTTTCTCCGACGATTATCTTTATCTCCTCTTCAGAGTGCGCGAGCTCGCTTTCTTTGGCGGGTTTTATACCAAGCATCTTTAAAGAGATCCACGCAAGATAGTCAAAAGTCTTAATCAGAGGCGAAAATATGATCCAAAAAACATGAAGCGGTTTTGCTATAAGAAGGGTTGATTTTTCGGCTTTGGCGATGGCGATTGATTTTGGCACGAGCTCTCCAAGCACTACGTGAAATAGCGTAATAGTAGTAAACGCGATAGCAAATGCAACGGTATGAACTACAAGATCGCTTACGTCAAAGTAAATTTGAAGCGGTCTTTCTATGAGTCTTGCGATAGCAGGCTCTCCGATCCAACCGAGTGCAAGTGAACTAAGCGTGATACCAAGCTGAGTTGCGCTTAGATATGTATCAAGCTTGTTTGACATCTCGTAAGCCAGTTTTGCGTTTGGAACCTTATCTTTGATAAGCTCTTCCAAGCGACTCTTGCGAACCTTGACAATGGCAAATTCGGATAAAACAAAGAAAGCGTTAAGAAGCACAAATAAAACTGCGAGTAAAATCATAAAATATGAATCGCTACTGGGGTGCAATTAAAATCCTTAGAAATTAAGATAAATTAGCATTATATCAAAAAAGCGGTCAAATCTCAATCAGCCGCAAACAGGGGCTTTAATCGAACAATTAAATGAAAATTTAAATCTTTTTAAAATTTAGGTTTGCCGTCGTTTGATTTGGAGATATTTATAAAATCAATGGCTATCTTTTGGCAAGCCGTCTTATCTTTTTTATCAAGACAAAGTGTTTCAAGCTGCTCTTTACTCATATTTTTGTAATCGGCCACCGTTTTATTATCCGCACCCATATAAATCCAAACTAAAGCGAAAATAACCGTGAAAATAAAGATAATTCTAAACAAATTTACCTCCTTAAATTTGGAATTTTAAAATGATACTGAATTTAATCTAAATTTAGCCGCTCTTTAAAATTCACTTGCAATTTTCATATCCTAATTTCAAATCTACCAACTTGAATTTAATATCCAAATTTAAATTAATATTTTTTTTGATATACTTCAAAGTTTTAATTTCACACTCGGGAGTAAAAAGTGTTTTTATCTTTTTTTAAGAGTAGAAAGTGGGCATTTTGGGCTTACGGCGGCGCACTTCTCATATCACTATCTCTTGTTATTCAAACGTATATAAATATACAATTTAATAATTGGTACAAAGATTTTTATGACATTATGCAAAATGCAAAAGAGCGCGACGTGCAGGAATTTTGGGCAGGTATAAGGCTATTTTTATATCTGGCTATACCATACGTGTTGCTTCGCGTTTTTATATCGTTTTTTTCTAGCCACTGGATATTTCGCTGGCGCGAGGCGATGACTTTTAGCTATCTTAACTACTGGCGAAAGGTCGAAAAGGACGTAGAGGGAAGCTCGCAACGTATGCAAGAAGACACTTATAGATTTGCAAAGATCATGGAAGATCTTGGAGTTGATATCCTAGACTCCATAATGACCCTAATCGCCTTTATACCTATACTTTGGGGGCTTAGCACTAAGGTAAATTTACCTTACATCAAAGATATCTCGGGCTCGCTTGTATGGATAGCTCTGCTTATAAGCGTGGGCGGACTTATCATATCTTGGATCGTCGGTATCAAGCTTCCGGGGCTTGAATACAACAACCAAAAAGTCGAAGCCGCTTTTAGAAAAGAGCTTGTTTTAGCAGAGGACGACAAACTAAATTACGCTCATCCGGCCAAGATAGTAGAGCTTTTTACGGGGCTTAAATTTAACTATTCAAGGCTATTTTTACACTATGGATACTTCAACTCTTGGCTTTACTCCTATCATCAAATTTCAATCATAATTCCTTATCTCATAATGGGCGGAGGGTTATTTACGGGACTTATCACACTTGGAGTTTTAGTTCAAGTAAATAACGCATTTGCACAGGTAAGATCAAGCTTTGGCGTCTTTATCAGTAACTGGAAAACCATAACCGAGCTTCGCTCCATACATAAGCGTTTAAAGGAATTTGAACACAATATCAACTATAAAAAAGCGGATTGGGAGTAGAAATTTAAGAAAATCTAGTATAATTTTTGAAATTTACAATTCTAAATTTAAGGATTGAAAGATGAAAAAAATTATACTTCCCTTTTTATTTGTAGCTATATTTTTAGCGGGTTGTTTTGTAAGCTCAACAGGCTCGGGATTGGTTGGCGCAGATAGAAGACAGCTCTTTTTGATTAGCTCTGAAACGATGAATCAAAGCGCGAATTTAGCTTATGCTAAAACCCTTCAAGCAGCCAAACAAGAAAAAGTCCTAAACATCGATCCCGTCCTTACTAAACGCGTGCAAGCTATCGGTAAACGCCTCATAGCGCAAGTGGGGACATTCAGAGAAGACGCGCTCAAATGGGACTGGCAGGTAAACGTCATCAACTCAAACATGCTAAACGCATGGTGCATGCCCGGAGGCAAGATCGCCGTTTATAGCGGGCTAATTAAAATTTTATCCTTAACGGACGCACAGATAGCAGCCGTCATGGGGCACGAGATAGCTCACGCTCTAAGAGAGCATAGCAGAGAAAGAGCAAGCACGGATCAGGTTAAAAATATAGGAATTTTTGCTGTTGCTACAGCCGCAGGACTTGGCGATACGGCAACAGGGCTTATAAATTTAGCGACTCAATATACCATCAGCCTGCCGTTTTCAAGAAGTCATGAAACCGAAGCCGATCACATAGGCACCGAACTAATGGCAAGAGCGGGATATGATCCATACGAAGCGGTCGCGGTATGGGAAAAGATGTCTAAAAAATCAGGCGGCTCCGTTCCTGAAATCCTAAGCACTCACCCGTCAAACGAAAGCAGGATAAAGGACCTAAAAGAGATAGCAAAGAGGGTTGAGCCTTTATATCTGGCAGCTAAAAAGGTTAAATAAGCTTTTAAATTTGCAAGCGGATTTAAGAGATTTGTTTGCCGCTAGGTAAATTTTAGCGGGCGAATTTAAGCGGTTAGACTAAAAAAGTGCTTTTAAAGGCAAGAAATTTAAAGCGTTATAAAAAGCCGAGTTTGCAAGGAAATTTGACAAAAGCATTTAAAAGCGTAAATTTGAACTTTTAGCAATTCGGTGCAAATTTAAGCCCAAACAAAGAAGAGATGACGAGAGTAGAATACATAAAACATCTAGCGGATTTAATGCAAATCAACCTTTATTCAAGCGATTTAAGGGATCCGAGTAGCTGCTTTTACGGGCTTTTTGAGGAATTTATGCCTTACGCAGAAGGTGTAAGCAAGGTATTTGAGCCTCTAAGTTGCGGCAAAGCTTTGCAAGATAGGATTATGCCGCTTTACGAGGCGAATAAAGACAAGGCAAATGCTTTTATCAAGGTGGGCTTTGCGCCGATATTTTCACCTCCACCATCAAACGACAAGCCAAAACTAATCGCTCTTGGCAAATCTCACATCGACAGTCTTAAGAAATTTGCCGAATTTATGGATGATAAAGAGCTTCTTAAGAGGCTTAAACATGTGCATGAAGTTGAAATTTGGGATACGAAAGAGGCGATTTGGGGGTCAGACCTAGATGAACAACTCTACAAAGCCATAGTCAAATGGACGCTTAAAGCAGAATTTATAGATGAAAAAGCTGAAATTTTAAAAGAGGCGTATAGATCGGTTGTGGAAGATATCTTGATAGCAAACTATCTGCTTTATCCTGCACTCAAGTACAAGCCTAAGGAGGATTTTTTAAAGAGCTATTTTGAAATTTATCTACTCGGACACCTTTGCGAGTTTGATAAACATAAGCTCGCGATCTATCCTCTAGCCGTGTAAAGTAGCCTAGTTTACAAGCTCGGCGTTAAATTTATCCTCATAAAATCTCTTGCCCAAAAACTTGCAAGCCTTTTTTGCATCGCGACAGGCGTTGGCAAGACAGCTCGTAGCACCCGGGCTTGGCGTCATATTAAAAACAATCCCCTCACTAGTATCTATGCTGGCTTCTCCAAGCATAAGCTCTTTTTTCTCCTTATCGATCACCTGAGGACGCACGCCGCCAAAGTTATTTGCATAGCAGATATCATCAAGCCCAAGAGAAGGCACGATCTTTCGGGCATCTTTGACAAATAAAATTTTATTAATAAACGGTATCTCAAAGGCAAAATTTTTCAGCACGTAATTTCTTATATCGCTATCTGATAAAAGTGTCAAAAAGACCTTCATAACGCTCTTATCAAGGCGTAAAATCTTTATAAAATCAATAACCGAAGCGTTTCCGTGATAGCGCTCAAGTTTAGGCAAAACAAGAGCAGTCGGTCCAAATCTGGTAAGTCCGTCGGCTAGGATATCTGGATCGCCGTGAATAGCGGCAAAAGGTAGCTTTGGATTTTGCACGGTATAGACCTTGCCGTTTAGCAAATGCTTTTTACTCATATAAAAGCTTCCGGCGATAGGCAAACAGCTAAAATTAAGCCCATGCCCCATCTTGTGCGCCAGATAAAGCGAGTGAGCGCCCGCATTTACAACGACATAATTTGCGCTAAATTTTCGTCCGTCGCGAGTTTTTACGAGGTATCTATCTCCATCTTTTTTGATCTCATCGACCCAAGCGTCAAAAAAGACATCGGCACCCTTACTCTCATCTTTAGCGTGCTTAACCAGACTGTTTGACATCTGCTCAAAATCAACCGTGGTATATTCGCCGCCGCTTACACCCATAGCCACAAGCTCTTCTTTTCGGTCGTTTCCGTCAGCCGCTTGCACCACCATAGGCTCGATACGCTTTATCCTATCCTTTTCAAAAATTTCAAGCGAGGTATAAAGCTCTTTAAATTTCTCAAATCTCTCTCTTATGCCCGCACTCTCAGCCTCTCCGACGCCTATGACCATCTTTTGATGAGCGAACATAAATTTATTCTCATATCCGTGCATAATTCCGTATTTTACGATCATATCGGCTGATTTTTTAACGCTTTTTGCTTTTTGGAAAGTGTAGTTTGTCTCGATATCTCCGCAGTGAATAGTTTGGGAGTTGCTCGTGCCCTTTGAGTTTAGAGTCGCGCAAGCCGGATACTTCTCCAAAAGCGCGATACGCTCTATATCACTGTAGCGCGCAAGCTCGTAAAAAAGCGCCGTTCCTGAAATTCCTCCGCCCACAACCAAGACATCATAGTGATTTGACACGATCCGCTCCATGAAAATTTAGACAAATTGTGCCAAAGAATTCTTAAAATTTTATTTTCTTGTTAAATTTCGCTTATAAAAGCGGTTTTGCCTCACTTGCACCGCTAAAATTTGTACGTAAATTTTAGAATTTAAACCTTTTGCAACTGCTTCATAAGCTCCTCATCGCAAATCGGACAATACTCATGCTCGCCTGCGATATATCCATGCTTTGAGCAGACGCTAAACACAGGCGTGATAGTGATATACGGCAAGCGGTAGTTGTTTACGATACCGCGCACCAGATCTTTGCACGCTTCAGCCGAGCTAATGCGCTCCTTCATATAAAGGTGAAAGACCGTGCCGCCCGTATAGGCACTCTGAAGTTCATCTTGCAGATCAAGCGCCTCGAAAGCATCGTCGGTAAAATTTGCAGGCAGTTGGGTTGAGTTGGTGTAGTAGATATTTTCATCCATTCCCGCTTGCAAGATGTCGGGATATCGCTTTTTATCCTCTTTTGCAAAGCGATATGTAGTGCCTTCCGCAGGGGTAGCTTCAAGGTTGTAAAGATTGCCCGTGCTCTCTTGAAACTGCCTAATCTTAGAGCGCAAGAATTCAACCATCTCAAGAGCAAATTCGCGCCCGAATTCGGTCGAGATATTTTCCGTATCGCTTGTGAAATTTCTTAAAAGCTCGTTCATACCGTTAATGCCGATGGTGCTAAAGTGGTTATTAAAATGCTTCAAATAGCGCGCAGTGTAAGGATAAAGCCCTCGATCATACATCTCTTGGATAAATTTGCGCTTCTTTTCAAGGGTTGATTTCGCCAAATTTAAAAGATACTCAAGCCTTGTATAAAGCCCCTTTTTATCGCTTTTATACAGATAGCCAAGACGAGCTAAATTTATAGTTACGACGCCTATACTTCCCGTCATCTCGGCACTTCCAAAAAGCCCTCCGCCACGCTTTAAAAGCTCTCTTAGATCAAGCTGCAAGCGACAACACATCGAGCGAACGTGCCCCGGCTTATAAGCGCTCTCGTTTAGCACGCGGTTGCCGTTTTCATCGATCATATACTGAGAGCCGATGAAATTTTGAAAGTAACTTGAACCCATTTTTGCGGTATTTTCAAACAAAATTTTAGCCACATCGCTATCCCAGTCAAAATCCTCGGTGATATTTACCGTAGGGATCGGAAAAGTAAAGGGCTGAGAGCACTTATCACCTGTGGTTAAAATTTCATAAAAGGCCTTATCGATACGCGCCATTTCAGGCCCAAACGCTCCGTAAGTCATATCCGTAAGCTTATCAAATCCACGCTCCTTAGCAAGTCTGCTAAGCTCCTCGTCCTGCAAATTTGAAAACAGATGTATGTCGGTTGAAGTTGGAATTTGATCGCGAAGATCGCTTGGGCAAGTTATGTCGATAGTAACGTTGGTAAACGGACTTTGCCCCCAGCGCGCAGGAACATTTAAGTTGAAAATAAAGCTTGTGATCGCCTTTTTTATCTCCGTATCGCTTAACTTATCCTTAAAAACATATGGCGCAAGATAGGTGTCAAAGCTACTAAACGCCTGAGCTCCCGCCCATTCGCTTTGTAAAATTCCTAAGAAATTTGCCATCTGACTTAGGGCTTCTCTAAAATGCTTTGGAGCGCGACTTTCGACCCTGCCGCGAACACCGTTAAAGCCTTCATTAAGAAGCGCTCTAAGCGACCAGCCCGCACAATACCCCGTAAGGCAGTCCAGATCATGGATGTGATAGTCGCCGTTTCTATGAGCGATGCCCTCTTCTTTGGAGTAAATCGCGTCAAGCCAGTAGTTTGCGATGACTTTACCTGCGGTGTTGTTGATAAGTCCTGCGTTTGAGTAGCTAGTGTTTGAGTTGGCTAAAATTCGCCAGTCCGTGCCGTTTATGTATTCGTTTATCGTTTGAGTGGAGTTTATGTATGTGGTGTCTTCGTTGAGGCCTAAAATTTGCTCGCGCTGCATTTTGTGCGTGTGGCGATAGAGCATAAAGCTCTTCATCACGTCAAAATAACCCGCTTTAAAGAGTGCTTTTTCTATGAAGTCTTGGACGTCTTCGACGGTTATAAGCTCTTTTTGCGCGACATCTTGCATAACGTCGGCAAAAATTCTATCGTCGTATTCTTTGCTCTCGCTTGCAAAAGCCTTTTTGATCGCATCTTGAATTTTATACGGTAGATACTCTTGCCTCGTGCCGTCACGCTTTAAAATTTGCTTCATAACTGCCCTTTTTTTGATAAATGTTATTTTGAATTTAGTTAAATTGAAAGTATAAGAAAATATCGCTTAAACTTCAATTTTTAATAAAAAACTGTTAAAAAATATTATAAAAATGTCAAAATTTTAAGCTTTATTTTCTATTAAATTATCACTATTTTATGGCATTTTGTATAAATTTGTATAAAAAATAGTCTTAACTTTAAATTTTAATATTTTTATATAAGTATATAATCTAAATTTTTACAAAATCCAAATACGATTTATTTGAAATTTATAAATATATTTTAAAAAAACCGCATGATAAAATATAAAAAGAGATTAAAGAGAGGTGAAATTAAATTTAAAAGAGTAGAGTTATATTTAAAGGGGCTTTTAACCCCTTTGTAATTTAGTATTTTAAGAATATCTCTTTTTGGCCTTTGCCAAGAGTTAGCACGGCT
>JAUNLC010000042.1 GCA_030532465.1 Campylobacter sp.
CGCACAAGTTGATTTATCTTTTCGCGCTGATTTGAACCAAATCTATGCTGCTCATCTATCATCACCACGGGAGATTTTGGCAGCTTGTTATACAATAAAACATGAGTGCCTACGATCAAATTTACTCCATCAAATTTGGGCTCTTTTTCTCCGCTTTTTACAAGAGTAATGTTCATAAATTTAGGCAAAAGCCCGATAGCCTCGTCATAAATTTGCTCGGCCAAAATCGAAGTGGGCGCCATGATGATAGCCGTTTTTGGATAGACCATAAGAGCAGTTGCCAGCATAACTACCGTCTTTCCGCTTCCTACATCACCCATAACCACACGCCTTTTGGCTTTACTACCGGCAAAATCACCCCTGATATCATCTATCGCATCTCTTTGATCATCCGTAGGTCTAAACGGAAGCGAATTTAGCCAAGAGTCTATATTAAAAACCTCTATCTTTTCGCTTGGAAAATCTGTTTTTTTAGCGCTAAGCTTGCGCAGATAGTTATAAATTTCAACGAATTTTAAAATTTCAAGCCCGCTTGAGCTCTTGTGTAAATTTTCAAGAAGTTGCGGGCTATTAGAGTCGCTTTTATGCAGATCGCTTAAAAATTTCGCCTCGTTTTCATAAAGCCCTTCGGCAAGCAAATTTTCATAAGTTACATATCGTTTCACAATCTCTTTAAACCTGTCATCACGCAGTGCAAGCTTGTATTTTGGGATTATTTCGTTGATTTTTGTGATAATTTTCGGATTTGTTATCTGCCAAGAGCCAAAGGCAAAAGAGCATTTGCCGTTTATGTAAATTTTCTTTGCGACCTTAAACGCTCCAAAATGCCAAGTTTTAGCGTTAAATATAACAATTTTAACGTTTTGCTCCCAGCCTTCACACCAAGCCAAGATATGCAAAATTCCGCCTTGTCTATATGAGCTTTTTATAGTTACTTCGATGCTCACAACCCCGTCTTTTGGAAGCTCGCTTATGGTCGTGTCATCGAAGTTCTTTGGAATTTTAAGAGCTAAGTCAAGAAGGGTAAACACCCCTATTTTATTTAAATTTTCTCTATCGGAGTCTTTAAATTTCATTATAAAGCACGGCAAAGCTTAGCTTGGTTATCTCTGTATGAGAAGCGATAAATTCATTAAGCTCGCTAAGTTTTAACTTTGAAATTTTATCAAGCTCGTCTTTAAAAGAACCGATTTTAAATCCGTTATAAACCTCACTTTGAGCGATGTTTAGCCTGCTAAAAAGAGTCTCTTGTCTAAGCGGCTGAGAACCTAGTAAAAACCTCTTGGCTTGAGCAAGCTCACGCGCCGTAACGCCTTTTTTAACAAATCTATCAAATTCATCCTTGACTACCGCGATAGCTTCATCTTTGCTCTCGTTTTTAGTTTGCAAATAGCCTGAAATTTGCGAATAGCTCGGCGAAAAACCGCTTCTTGCGTAAGCAGAATACGCAAGTCCGCGCTTAACGCGAATTTCCTCCATAAGCCTAGCCCCAAAGCCGCTTTCTCCAAGTATGAAGCTAGCAACCTTAGCCTTAAACCTTTCAGCCAAATCCACTTCAAACGGAGCGCCAAAATATATATATGCCTGCTCGCTAGGCCTTACTATAAGCTCGTTTTCCATCTTGTCGCTAGTGCTTATCTTGTTTTGATTACGCAAAACGCCTTCGTTAAGAGGGCTTAGAATTTGATTTAGATCAAGCTCGTTTAAGCTTATATCTCCGCCAAAAACCACAAGCAAATTTGAAAGATCAAGATGTGTTTTCAAGAAATTTTCAATATCCTTTAAAGTTATCTTTTTAATGCTCTTCTTATCGCCTATAGTTTGCATAGCAAGCGGAGTTCCTTTGTATAAAAGAGCGTTTAAAGCGCACTTTGCAACATAGTCGAAGTTGTTTTCGTTACTTAAAATTTCACCCTCTACAAGCTTTTTAAGTCTATCTAAAATCTCTTGGTTTAAATTTGGCTTTCTTAAAAGCTCTTCGATCATCTTAGCAGCGAAAGCAAAGTGCTCTTTTAAGCAATTTAGCTCGATATTTATAGTTTCAAATCCGGCAGAGGCATGAAGCCATATGGCGCGAGTTTCAAGCTCTTTAGCAAAGCCGTTTGAGCCTTTGCTAAGACTTCCTTCATTTAAAAGCCTAGCGCTTAAATTTGCCAGCCCGCTAAGTTTTTTATCCTCGCAACTTCCGCTAACCTTAAAAATAAGTTTTAGACAAACCACGGGCAGGTTCTTTGAGCTTTCAAAAACTACAGGAATTTGGGTGTTTTTAACCTTTAAATTTACAACTTTCATTCGTAAAATCTCTCCAATATATCGTAATTTGTATTTCTTTTAGCCGGTTTTTCGCCGACATCTCGTATTAGATTTATCATCTCGTCTTGATTCATCCTATATGCGGCGCCTGCGGCTTTGACGACGTTTTCCTCCATCATGGTTGAGCCTAAATCGTTTGCGCCAAAGAGCAGAGCAAGCTGTCCGATGTAGCTTCCTTGCGTTACCCAACTACTTTGAATATTTTGAAAATTATCCAAAAATAGCCTTGAAACTGCAAGAAGGCGAAGGTAGCGATTTGAGGATTGTTTTTTGATTTGCGGCTGCTCGGCGATTAACTTGGTGTTTAGCCCTTGAAAACTCCATAATATAAAAGCCCTAAAGCCGCCCGTTTGATCTTGCAAATTTCTAATATGCTCCCAGTGCTCCACTATCTCAAGAGTCGTCTCAACGGTGCCAAACATCATCGTTGCCGTTGATTTTACCCCAAGCTCGTGAGCCTCTTTGTGGATTTTTAGCCAAGTTTGGGTGTCACATTTTTTAGGCGCTATGATGTCTCTAACTCTATCGCTTAGCACTTCGGCACCTGCTCCCGGAATCGAGTAAAGACCTTTAGCCTTTAGGCGAGCTAAAACTTCCCGAGTTGAAATTTTAGAAACTCTTGCGATGTAGTCAATCTCAATAGCCGAAAAGCCGTGAATAGTGATCTGCGGATAGGTTTTGCTGATCCACTCGACTAAATTTTCATACCAATCAATCTTAAGCTTGGGATGAACGCCGCCTTGAAATAAAATTTGCGTGCCGCCGATGGCGATTAGCTCCTCTATCTTTTGTCCTATCTCTTCAAAGCTTAATATATAGGCGTCTTCCTCTTTTGCATGGCGATAAAATGCGCAAAATTTGCAATCAACCCAGCATACGTTTGTGTAGTTTATGTTTCTATCGACGATAAATGTTGTGATTTTTTCCGGATGAAGCTCGCGCTTTTTAGCTAGCGCCATAGCGCCAAGCTCGTTAAGTTCGGCATTTTCTATCAAATTTATAGCCTCATCCACACTAAGTCTTGCCAAAATTTTCCTTTATTTAAATTTGCAAAAGTGTAGCCAAAAATGGTTTTAACTATAATAAAAGATAAAATTAAAGAGCTATTTAGTAGTAAAATTTGGGAAAAGCGTTGGAATTAAATTAAATACCCCAAAGGAGCAAAAGCTTTCTTTGGGGTAGATATAGATTAGAAATCTGTTTTGATATCTGTGTCTATTAGTATTTTGATAGTTTGACCATCTACTTGATTTACACTTTCATAAAGTTTAAATCCAGCCTCGGTTTTTGTTTGATCGGCAGCTTCTCTCCACTCGCCTTTGCCTTTTAGCTGATCATTGTTATCGCCTAGGATTTTTAAAATAGTTCCAGGCTTATCAGTCACGTCAAGGACATCTTGAGCAGTTATAGTTAGTTTTACGGCTCCTGCTGCACCGTCTTTGCCTAGTTTTATAGCTTCAAAGCTATCTATTTTCTTATCTAGACTTTCAACTTTACTTAGATCTATATTTTCATTAAATACTAGAGTATCGTAACCCTCTCCTCCATAGATACCTTTTTTGTTGGTATCATACTCAATAGTATCATTCGCCTTATCGTCTGTTATTTTTAATTTAAATGATACGGCCGCATTTTCGACACCATCTTGAGAAATAGTTTTTGAAGTAACCGTTACATCGGTACCAGGTTTTGTAAGGATAGTTGCTCCAATCTTTCCAAAACTCATATCTTGTTCAGATATTTCAAACTCTTGTTTAATGCTCTTTGTTTTATCATCAGGATCAGTATAGCTTATAACCATCTTATCACCAACAACCGCATCATCAGGTAGACGCATAAATATCTTGGTAGAGCTAATATCTCCATCTCCTTTGTTTTGAGCGCGATCTATCTCGATAATACCATCTTTATTTACACTACCTTCTGTGTATTCCATAGCTTTAATGTCTTGCATCTCAAGCAACTTAGCACTATCTTCACTCTCTGTTTTGTCTTCACCAAGACTGTTTGTAAGCTCGGCTTTTACAGATGTTTTGGCATTTTCAAGCATAGGTATATTTTGAAGCTTGATGCTATTGCCTTCAACTTTAAAGTCTAAACCTGAAACATCACCAGTAAGAGTTATCTTTCCACTCTCATCTTTATTTATAGTAAGCTCTTTTACAACTTCAGGTTTATTTGGCTCAGAAATAGTTAATTTCAACTTATCGCCCGTAATCACATTGCTTGGTAAATTTACGCTTACCGTAGTAGTTCTAAAGCTAACATCTTGCATAGCTTCATCTCTACTCATAATACCATCATTGCTAGCATCCTCATCAAATACGACTTCCAAGCCCTTTTTGATAGTCTCTAGTGTGATATCGGAGCTCTTCGGTCCTACTATCTCAGCTCCTTTAGAATTTTGTATCTTAGCCTCTACAGACGTTTTTTGACCCTCTAGCACTTTTATACCAGGAATTGCTATTGTATTATCAACAACTTCCACCTCTCCTATAGTAAACACTTGCATTCTTGGAGTAGATGAACCAGGCTCTGTAATAGTAACAACTACCTTATCCCCCGCTACTACATCTTTTGGTATAGTTACTCTAGCAATAGTTGAGTGTAAAGCATTATCCTCAGCCATGCTCTCATCCCTACTTAAGATACCGTTTCTGCTGGCATTGTCTTCATCAAACGAGACAGTTAGCTCTTGTGTTATAGGTAGCAGTTTTAAAGAGCCTTCTGCAGTACCCTTGCCGGCAACTTCAGCTTTAAGAGTAGCTGTTTGATCATCGGCCATTTTTATACCATCTACGTTAATATTGCCGTCGCCATCAACATTTACAGGTTTTCCTGCTTGATCTTTTACGGTTATATTGCCATTATCGTTAGTGATGGTATATGTTCTAACTTCGTTTGTTCCATCCCCATGGTTTATAGTAACCTTTAAAGTATCGCCCGTTACCGCATTGCTAGGAATAGTGACTCTAGCTGTTGTAGTATATAGCTCACCATCTTGCATAGCTTCGCGTCTAGTTAGCTCTGCGTTTCTAGTATCGTCATCCTCATTAAAGATTATCGCTATTTTTCTATCGCCAGGTCCTGTTCCTACCACATCAAGACTACCTGAAGCGCTTACTTTATTAGTATTATCGCCCACATTGGTTACTTCGGCCGTTACATTAACTCTATTTTCTTGAACTATAGGAATTTCTATCTTGGCTATATTATCAGTTACATCAATCTCTTTAGTTCCGTTTTTAAGAGTAATCTTGCCGTTTTCCTTATGTATAGTATAGGTTTGATTATCAACAGAAGAGCCATCTTTATCGGTAACAGTTAACTTAAACTCATCTCCGTTTACGGCGTTACTTGGAATTCTAACACTGATAGTAGTTTTATTCGGTTCACTTAAATTTTCATTTGGAGACAAAATTCCGTTTTTGCTGGTATCCTCGTCAAATTTGATAGACATATCATCATATAGTTTTTCTAATTTGCTGTTATTTTTAGCATCAGCTTTGCCTATGCCTTTACTATCTTGTGTTACAGCTTCTACTACAGTCTCTTTTGTAGTACTCATAGGAACTTCACCTACTTTGATGATATTATTAACCATTTCAACCGGTTGACCATTGCTGTCTGTTACAGTTACATTTCCACTGCCGTCTCTTTCGATATTGTAAACCTTTCTAAAGCTTGGATCATCCTTGATAGTAACCGTAACCGTATCTCCTGTTACTACGTTACTTGGAATTTTTACACTAACGGTAGTTAAATTTAGCTTCGTATCGTCTGTGGCTTCTGTTCTAGACATAATTGTATTTTTATTAACATCCTCATCAAAATATACAGCCATCTCATTTAGTTCGGCTAAGCTATTTTCGCTTGTAGCTGTAGAAGTTCCAAATGGGTCTGTTATATCAGCCGTTACTATTGTCTTTTTACCAGGAAGAGTATCCACGCCTTTTATTTGGAAGCTATTGTTGGTTGCCATATCTACTGGTTTTCCATCACTATCATCAGTAATGGTTACTTTACCATTGGTTTTATCTTTATGAATAGTGTATTGTTTTACTGTTACCTTATTTGTTCCATCAAGCTGTGGCTCTGTTATAGTTACCTTTAACTTATCTCCTTCAACTGCATTTTTTGGAATTTTTATAGTTACCGGAGTATTAAACAGATCACTGTCAGAAACAGCATTTGTTCTGCCTGTTACATTCGCTCCTTTAGCCTCGTCAAATATAACTTCCGGAGTTTTTAAAGGCTCTAAACCGATAGTCTTAGTTTTTGTTGAGACATCCGGAGTGCTAGCATTTGCATAATCAACCTTAGCAGATATCTTAGTATCGTTTTCGCTTGGTTTGCTAGGATCAATGTTATCAGCCTCTCTTGGCTTCATAGCAAGATTTGGCAACTTAAAGCTATAAGGATCATTTGGATCAGGAACTAAAGTTTCACCGACTCCTCCGCCTGATATAGTAACAAGCCCTGTAGTTTCATCGACAGTTATTGTATACTCTATATCACGCTCGCTCTTGCCAGGCTCTTTAACTGTTAATATTAGCTTGTCTCCGGTTCTTACGTTGTTAGGTATACTTACAGTTGCCGTAGTTTTATCTATATTGTCATCAGATAGAGCTTCTAGTCTGGTTATTACATCAAGAGTTTTTACCTCGTCAAATTTGACATCAAGCTCTCTTAGCTCAGGCGTTACACTGTCTGTATTTGATTGTTCGCTCTTAGGAGTATTGCTACTATCTGCCAATACAGCAGAAACTTCTGTTTTAACACCAGGAAGTACAGGCACATCTGTAACTATCCTACCGTTTTTGATATCAGCGTCTGTTAGAGTAACCTCTTTTGTAAGCTTATGACCTTTTGGATTATTAACATCAGTATAAGAAACCAACATCTTATCTCCAGGCACTGCGCCCGCCGGTATGCTTACTTGAGCTTTTGTACTTCTTAGATTGCCATCTGTCTTGTTTTCATCAACCGACAAAGTTCCATCATTATTCTTATCGTCGATCAAGATAACTACAGGAGCAATGCTTACTACAGTCACATCGGAAGCTTCATCGCTAACACTACCAACACTATTTCTTATTGTCGCAGATACTGTATATGATGCACCATTGCCAAGCTTATCGATGACTAAATTATGACCATTATCTTTAAGATTTTGTAACATAGCGTCATCTTCTATCTTAATTGATAATGTTTTTATAGGAGTCTTGTTTTTATAAACCACTATATCCACAAAATCTCCCACCTTAGCTACATTGTGTTTTGTGGTATCTACTTCGCTATCTTGTGGAACTTTTATATTAACAGTTGTCTCGTTTTGCTTACCGTCACTATTATTTTCAGTATAAGATAGTTTGCCGTCATCTTTGCCGGTACTAGGATCGGCAACATCTTCCACAAATACAACTTTTGGTGGTGGTGGTGGAGTTAAATCAGTCTTTAGTTGATCAGGGTCAGATTTTTCGCTTACATTGCCCGCTTTATCGGTAATTGTTACTTCTGCCGTATATGTTTTAGAATTCTCTATAACAACATTTGGAACAGTATAACCATTTGTATTGATTGTAGCAAGCTCTGATTCGCTTGTAATCTTATGAGTAAACGTTTGATCTTGCCCTCCAGGAGTTTTAATAGTGATGTTTATAGTATCGCCTACATTAAAATGTGTTCCCGGTTGAGGTTTTACTGTTACAGAAGTTTCGGCAGTTTTACCGTCTTGAGCATTCTCTTTATTATTTAGAATTCCATCATCATTCTTATCCTCTGAAAATTCAATTACAGGTTTAGCAGGAGGAGTTAGATCAACAGTTATCTCATCAGGATCTGATTTTTCACCATCATTACCATTTGGATCAGTTATTACAACCTCTGCCGTATATTTCTTTCCATCTTCTATTTTAACATTATCTACTGTATAGCCATCTGTCTTGATTTTATTAAGATCTGCTTCATCTGCAATTTTATGAGTGAATGTTTGAATGTCTCCCTCTGGAGTTTTAATAGTAATATTTATAGTATCGCCTACTTGAGTTTCTGCTGGAATCTTTACTTTTACAGATGTTTGATTTGGATCTTGATTATTCTCGGTTTTATTTAGAAATTTATCATTATTGCCATCTTCTATAAATTCGATTGTAGGTTTGCCTGCTGGAGGGGTTATGTCGACAAGTATTTGGTCAGTGTTTGACGGCTCACCCTTATTGCCTGCTTTGTCACTCATAACAGCTTCTGCCGTATATGTTTTTCCGTCAACTATTTCAACATTATTTACAGTGTACCCATCTTTCTTGATCGCCTCAAGCTCCGCTTCGCTTGTAATCTTATGAGTAAATGTTTGATCAGCTACATCGGGAGCTTTAACAGTAATATTTATAGTATCGCCAACCTTGGTATCTATAGGAACGGTTACTTTTACAGATGTTTGATTTGGATTTTGATCTGAATCATTTTCAGATTTATTCAACACTCCATTATCATTCTTATCCTCTGAAAATTCAATTACAGGTTTAGCAGGAGGAGTTAGATCAACAGTTATCTCATCAGGATCTGATTTTTCACCATCATTACCATTTGGATCAGTTATTACAACCTCTGCCGTATATTTCTTTCCATCTTCTATTTTAACATTATCTACTGTATAGCCATCTGTCTTGATTTTATTAAGATCTGCTTCATCTGCAATTTTATGAGTGAATGTTTGAATGTCTCCCTCTGGAGTTTTAATAGTAATATTTATAGTATCGCCTACTTGAGTTTCTGCTGGAATCTTTACTTTTACAGATGTTTGATTTGGATCTTGATTATTCTCGGTTTTATTTAGAAATTTATCATTATTGCCATCTTCTATAAATTCGATTGTAGGTTTGCCTGCTGGAGGGGTTATGTCGACACTTACTTCATCACTTCCTTTTGGACTTTCATTGCCTGCTTTATCAGTGATAGTGGCTTCTACTTTTGATGTTTTACCATCTTGGACAGGAACATTGTCTATAACATAACCGTTATTTTTGATGTCAGGAGTTACGACTACTTGTTTATTTTCTTTAGAACCATCCGGTTTTGTAATTGTGATATTTAAAGTATCGCCTACTTCAGTTGCAGGAGGAACGGTTATAGTTACTTTTGTTTCATTTTGCTTACCATCAGTATTATTTTCGTTTTTATTTAAAATACCGTTATCGTTAGTATCCTCGTTAAATACAACAGTAGGAGCAGGAGTTGGAGTTAGATCGACTTTAACTTCATCACTTCCTTTTGGACTTTCATTGCCTGCTTTATCAGTGATAGTGGCTTCTACTTTTGATGTTTTACCATCTTGGACAGGAACATTGTCTATAACATAACCGTTATTTTTGATGTCAGGAGTTACGACTACTTGTTTATTTTCTTTAGAACCATCCGGTTTTGTAATTGTGATATTTAAAGTATCGCCTACTTCAGTTGCAGGAGGAACGGTTATAGTTACTTTTGTTTCATTTTGCTTACCATCAGTATTATTTTCGTTTTTATTTAAAATACCGTTATCGTTAGTATCCTCGTTAAATACAACAGTAGGAGCAGGAGTTGGAGTTAGATCGACAGTTACTTGGTCACTTCCGGGATTGCTTGTTTTATTTGTTTGATGATCGGTAATAGTAGCATCAACTTTTGATGTTTTTCCGTCTTGCACCGGAACATTTTCTATGATATGACCATCAGTTTTAATCTGTGGAGTCACAACTACTTGTTTATTCTCCGTAGAACCGTCCGGCTTAGTGACTATAATATTTATAACATCATTAACCTTGGTTTCTGGCGGAATAGTTATCTTTACTTGTGTTTGATCTGGATTTTGATCTGAATCGTTTTCAGATTTATTTAGAATTCCGTCATTGTTTGCATCATCTATAAATTCAACAGTAGGAGCAGGAGGAAGAGGGATCTCTATCTGAGCGACTCCATTGTTTGGAAAGTTACCGCCTAAAGCCGTAGTAAATTCCCTAGTGTTATACGGTACATTTTCTAAATTACCGTAAGTTTCCAAAACATTTGATATACTACCGCTTCTTGTAAATGAGGTTTGACTAAAAGTTCCTTCCGAATCTATTGTTCCAGAGCCGCCGGCTGCCGTCTCTTCTAGTTTTTCTAAATTTTGTCCTCTTAAAATGTCTTGTTGTAAAGAATTTATATCGGCAAGTACGTTGCTTTGAGAGCCCGAATCAAGCATACTTTGATTCATCGCCAAAGCATCATCGCCTAAAACGGTTACCTCTTTTCCGTTATTAAGAGCTAGTACTACCTTGCTTGTCTCTCCTTGAGTTTTTATAGTTTCGCCCAAAAATACCTCATCGCCTACTTTAAGAACTCTCTCGTTTCCGTTAGCATCGACTGCCAAAACTATGCCTGAAATTTGCTTTACTATACCAGCGATAGTTGCCATAGGTTTATTCCTTTAGTTAAAATTTTCGTAGATTATACATTACTATTAGTAAAAAATTCAATTGTACCAAAGTACAATACGTTTAAAAAATTTTAAAAATGTTACAAAATTTATTAAGATACGCAAGATATCAAATAATACAAATTATGATAAAATACCAACTCTACATAACGTCAAAACAGGAGAAAGTATGAAAAATTTAGCTATAGTTGCCATAGTTGCACTATTTTTTGCAGGCTGTGCTCAAAATAAGCCAAACCCTACAAACGAAACGCAGGCAAGCTGTCCTCACCATCATATGCATCATGCCGATATGAAGTCATGCGACAAAGGATGTGATCAAAAATGTTCCCATGGACATCATCACGGTCACCATCACCACCATTAAAATACAAAATTTGAGTGCCGTTTAAGCACTCAAATTAAAATTTAGCCATTTTTTAAGATAACCTTGTTCCCTTTTGTTCCTACTACTTGGACCTTTTGCCCCTCTTTTAAATTTCCGTCATAGTGCCAAAGAGTGCCTTTAAAATAGACCATCCCCTCTTTTATCTCGCCCTCTCCGCTCTCGTTTAAAAAATCGTCTCTGACTTCATTTTTTGAATTATAAAACTTCTCTTTTATAGGCTTTTTAAGCAGAAGCAGAAGTATTATCGAGATGATAGAGGCCAGCAGAATTTGAACATGCCACGAGAAATTTACAAAAAATCCCAAAATACCGACTATCAAAAATCCAAGCCCGAAAAACATTATGAAAAACGAGCCTATAAGCAGCTCGGCAACTATCAAAAGCACGCCAAAAGCTAAAACAAAATATGGAGATATCATCTTAAACTCCCGGCTTTGACCTATTTTGCACAAATTCTTTTAAAACGCTTAAAGAGCCTATAAGCTCCATAGCCTCGTAAGGGACTAAAATTTTGTCGTTTTCGCTATTTTTAGCAAGCTCGCTAAATGCAGCCACCCTATCTCGCGCGAGCAAAAATTCAGCCGCATTTTTATTTTGCGACATGCTTTCGTTTATCATATCCATAGCGTCTTTTTGACCTTGCGCGATCGCTATTTGCTCATATTTTTTAGCATCCGCCATCCTCTCTATGGCTTCTGCCTGAAGAACTTTTTCTTGTTTTAACGCCTCGGCATTTCTTATCAAAGCCTCTTTTTCAGCCTGAGCCTTAAGCTCGATGGCTCGCTTTTCACGCTCTGCTTTCATCTGCATGTTCATAGCCGCTTCAATCCCAGCAGGAACTGAAATTTCAGATATCTCAACACGCATGATCTTTACTCCCCAGTTACCGGCAGCATCTCCAAGCGCAACTTGAAGAGCCGAATTTAAACGATCTCTGGAACTTAAAGTATCATCAAGATTCATAGCGCCTATCTCGCCGCGCAGGGTTGTCATAGCCAAATTTGCAATCGCCTTTTTATAGCTATCGACATTATAAAGCGCCATCTTTCCATCCGTTACCTTCAAAAATACAATTCCGTCAACCGAGATATTAACGTTATCTTTTGTTATGACTTGTTGCTTAAGAATATCTACAAGCTGCTCTCTAACGGTAATTACGGCACGAATTTGATCGATAAACGGGATAATAATATGAAATCCGCCGTCTAAAATTTTATGAAATTTGCCAAGCCTTTCAACAATCATAATGTCAGATTGCGAGACTATTTTGATACCGGATTTTAAAAACAAAAATATCAAAACCGCGACTATTAGTCCAAATACCATAAATTCGCTATACATACCTAGCTCCTTTTTGAGATTTTTAAAATTATAACACAGATAAA
>JAUNLC010000043.1 GCA_030532465.1 Campylobacter sp.
GCTCAATCGATCACTTGTTTAGATTTCAAAGATTGACTAATTAGTTTAACAGTAAGTAAATTAAAAAACACGCTTTCTGTGAAGCGGAAATTGAAGTATATAGAAAACACGCTTAAACTAAGCTAAAAATTAGTCTAAGCGTGCAGATTTTTAAATTTTATTAGAACATTGTGCTTAAAAATGTTTTTAAAGAGATTTTATTGTTAAAAATAATATCTTGAGTTCTTTTGTTGTAGCTAAATTTGGATTCGTAATTATCGCCGGTTTTTACAAAAACTCCGCTATCAAGCAAGCTTTGATCTATCATACTCTTTTGCTCTTCTAAATTTTTAAAGAAAAATTCACCCGGAGTAGTATCTATGCTAATTTCACCTTTTAAATTTAAAAGCCTCATGATATTGCCGATACTTAAAAAATCACTCTCTTGGCTTGATCCGTCAAGTGAAATTTCCAAATTTGACAGATAGTTTTTATTATCGCTGTTTTTAAAATTTAACCTTTCAAAAACAACCTTAGGTCCCCTTTTAAGAACTTTTTTAAATACATTCTCCATCTGCGTAAAATATATTTCACTATCTTTCGTATCTGAATTTAAAATCTCCTCAAGAGCTTTTTTATCTATGTTTTCAACCTTAGTATCTATCAAAACTCCTCTAATTTCATTTCCCTTGTATGCAAATTTATCTACACGAATATTATCGATCTGAGATATCGTATCGTTATCAACCGTTAACTTCGTGTCGATCGCCACATCATCCACATGAAAAGAATTTTGCATGGCATCTAACGACATCTTTTTTATATTGGTTTTTGCGGATGTATTTACAAAATTATATTTTATTAGATTTTGTATCCCTATAGGCTTTTCATACTTTGCATCATATGATAAATTCTCGATCTTAACATTTAGCTCTCCGCTATTTGCCCCAATAAAATCGCTTGAAATTTTATTTTCCAAAATTCTATAAGAGCCATCCAGTTTTAGATCCAAAAAAGTGCTAGCTAGATCCAATTTTGCATCATCTATCTTTTTATCTATCTTAGATAGCTCAAAACGCGCATTTTTATCTCCGCTCATGCTATCTACTATCTTAAATTTAATAGGTTTTTCAGTAGCAAAGAGTTCATTTGACATATCTCTTAAATTCTTGTTATCAAACTCCACATCGCCTATTATCTCTATCCCTTTAGTTAAATTTGAAATTCCGTGGGCTATATTTGAAACTATCTTAACTTTTATATCCTCTTTAAGCCCGTCCTCATCGCTCAAGCCTAAATATTTATTTATACTATCTTTTTTAAACATAAGATCAAATTTTGCATCGGATTTAAAAAGTCCGCCGCTATATGTTTTGTTTTCAACCTTAACAAACTCAAACGACTCAAGTCCTGCGATAGTATCATGAAATTTACTTTCGACTTTAGATGCATAAAATTTTATTCCACCTAAAACTATAGCAATTAAAACAACTACCGTAACTACAATCTTCTTCATCTACTCCCCTTTTTTCCGGTTACTTTTTGAAGATATATCCAAATAGAAGCAAGCAAAGCAAACATAACTATAGGCATAATCCATCCGTGAGAGCTAAAATAAGAGCCTATATTCATAAAAACTTCGCCCATATAAAAACTACCGGCACCAAGCGCTATAGCCCAGATAGTCGAGGCTATAACGTTTAATACGCTAAATTTTATCACTGGATATTTGGTTAGCCCTATTGCAATAGGCACCAAAGTCTTTATCCCATATACAAATTTTTGTATAAAAACAACCTTATCTCCATGCCTTTTCATAAGTAGATGAGAGTAGGCAAGCTTGCGTTTATGCTTTGCAAGATACGGCATAACCGACTGTTTGTTGTATCGTCCTATGTAAAAAAGCATAGTATCTCCAAGCGTATTTGCCAAAGTTGCCACTACGATACTTACGCTTAAGTCCATCTTGCCCGCATAACTTAGCACTCCTGCGGCTATGATAGCGACCATGCCGCCTCCAAGGGAGTAAAAAAATAAAACTATATATCCATAAGTGGATAGCGATGTAAGCATATCTTGCAAAGGCTATCCTTAAAATTTAGAAAAAGCGTCCATCAAAGATGAAAAGCCGTATGAATCCATCTTAGGCGAGCTTTCGTTACTCTTTGATATCACGGCTCCTCCAAAGCTAGCGCCTGCAAAAAATCCATCGTTGCTAGCGTAAGCGTAGATGTTGCTTGAAAAGCTAAAATCGCTCATCTTGCCGTAGTTTTGCCCTATATCGCCAAAGGAAAACGACGCATCCGCCTTTATGGTTATCTTGGCGTCCTTTATATCTTCCACAACGCTCTCTTTCATTACAAAAAGCACAAGCGAGCTATTTTCATAACCTATCTGAAGCCCTATGCTGCCACCGCTTATCTCAACGGGCACAAGCGAGCTTGGCGAGTATGGATTTCCCATAACCATTATGCCCTTTCCGTGCATTCCGCCAAGCACAAGACCCACTTTTTTAACGCTAGGAAAGATAATCACCGCCTTTGAGTTTTGTAGCAACGCTTTTGTAGGAGCGGTGTTGTTTTTTCTCATCGTAGTAGTAAATGAATTTGACGCGTCAAGAACTAATTCGTCGTTTGCAAACAGCAAAATTGAGCTAAAAATCAAGAGTAAAATATTTTTCATAACCGCTCTCATTTGGCGTAATCCACCGCACGAACCTCTCTAATGACATTTACCTTTATCTCGCCGGGATATTGAACCTTATCCTCGATCTCTTGGGCTATCTCTTTAGCCACAAGCACCGCTTCATCGTCATTTATAAGCTTTGCGTTTGCTATAACGCGAATTTCTCGGCCCGCATTTATTGCGTAAGCCTGCTTGATACCCTCTTTGCTCTTTGCTATATTTTCTATCTCTTCAACACGCTTTAAGAAGCTCTCAAGCACTTCGCGTCTTGCACCGGGTCTTGCGGCGCTTAAGCAATCAGCCGCACAAACCGCGGCACTTTCTACGCTTGTGGCCTCTTCATGTCCGTGGTGAGCGTATATCGCATTTATGACAACGGGATGCTCTTTATATCGTCTGCAAATTTCAGCTCCCAGATCAACGTGACTTCCTTCGTATTCATGTGTTAAAGCTTTGCCTATATCATGAAGAATTCCCGCTCTTTTGGCAAGCTTCTCGTCTCCTCCCGTCTCTGCGGCGATAATGCCTGCAAGATGAGCTACCTCAAGGCTGTGAGCTAGGGCGTTTTGACCGTAACTTGCTCTAAATTTAAGCTTTCCTATAAGCTTAACGATCTCAGGATGCATCTTGCTAAGCCCTAGATCGATAACTATATTTTCGCCCTCTTCCATAATGCTTGCTTCAAATTCTTCACAAACTTTTTTATGGATATCTTCGATCCTAGCAGGTTGAATTCTGCCGTCTTCTACTAAAATTTCAATAACTCTAGTCGCAATTGCACGACGATAAAGGTTAAAACTGCTTAATATAATCGCATGAGGAGTATCGTCTATAATTATATCCACGCCCAAAACCATCTCAAGGGTCTTGATATTGCGCCCCTCTTTTCCGATGATCCTGCCCTTTAACTCGTCGTTTTTGATATCTACGACATTTATAAGGCGCTCCGCGGCAAATTCGCCCGCAAAGCGAGAAGTTGCTTGAGCAAGGATATAATTTACCCTCTTTTTAGCCTCTCTTTTGGCCTCTTCCTCGTGCTTTCTTACGATGTGAGCTATCTCGGCCCTGCTCTTTTCCTCAACTTTTTTAAGCACCACTTCGCGAGCCTCTTCTTCGGTTAATCCCGCAGCGTGTTCGAGCACCTTAAGCGCCTCTTGAAGCTTAGCTTGGTAGCTTATCTTTAAATTTACGCCCTCTTCGTATAAATTCTTAGCTTCGGTTTTTGATTTTTCAAGCTCTTCTTTGCTCTCTTTTAAAATTTCATGTTCATTTAAAAGAGCCTGCTCTCTCTTTCCAAGATCGTCAAATTTCTGCCCGTACTCCTTTTGAAGTTTGACGGTTTTATCATCATATCTTTTCTTGGCTTCAAATTCGGCTTCCTGAACCGAAATTTTAGAGTTTTTAAGGGTTAATTCCGCCTCATACTCGATCGCCTTCGCCTTTGCTTTCGCCTGTTCTAAAAATATATTGTAGTTTGCATCATTTATCTTTTTAGCGACAAGATACCCTGCGCCAACTCCCACCGCACCGGCTCCTAAGCCTATTAAAACTTCTATCATAAGTTCCTCTTCTCATATAAATTTTGGTTGGGGTAATATAAAAATCACCTTGGATATCGTGATTTTGAGTGATGATTTTATCGATAAAATTCTCTTTAATCTGAACAAATATCACAATAGGTCGGTAAGGTAAATCGTTAAAAAATCTATCATAAAAACCTTTTCCGTGCCCTATTCTAGCCATATTTCCGTCAACCCCAAGGACCGGAACTACAGCTACATCTATCCGCTTATCAAAAAATTTGACCCAAACAGGCTCTTTAACGCCAAATTTGGAAGGCTTTAGCGGAAGTTTAGATTTTACCATTTTTAAACTAATATCAAACATAAAAGGAATAAAAATTTCATATTTTTTGGCAAGCCTTTGTTTCAAAATGTATAAATTAGGCTCGATAGGCAGAGGATTGAAGATCAAAATTCTTTTAGCTCTTAGCTCCTTAAGCAAATTTAAAAGCGGTTTAAGCATCTTATAATGAGTCGATTTCGCCTTAAATTTCAACTCTTTATTAAGCTGATTTTTTATATTTTTCCTAAATTTAGCTTTTTCCAAAATTTAACACTCATTTTATGAAACTAATGTATAATTCGACCTGAACTTAAAATTACAAGGACAGCGAAATATGAAATTTAACCTAATGATTATAACATTTTTACTTATTTTTATAACGGGTTGCGGCGATAACGATAAAAAATCAAATGTAAATTTAGATGTTGCGGCAGCGCAAAAAAGCGAGATAAAACAAGAAAATTTAGCCCAAGAATCAACCCAAGAGACAAAAAAAGATGAAGTAAAGCAAGACGCTTCAAAAAATGAAGTTCAAAAAAGGACCGTTAAAAAAGATGAAACCAACGCGCAAGCCCTTTTTGAACTAACTCTTTTAGATGAGAGCAAGATAAGGTTGCAAAAATTCGACAAAGGCTTTAAGGTTGAGGGTAACGATCAAGCCATACTGTTTAACTTTTTTGCCACATGGTGTCCTCCTTGCAAGGCCGAAATTCCTCATCTAAACAATCTTCAAGATAAATTTAGAGGAAAGCTTAAGATAATAAGCGTTTTAATGGAGGATAAGACAAAAGAGGAGATAGAGGCTTTCAATAAGCATTACAAGGTTAAATTTGACGTAACTTATGGAGCGAGCAATTTTGAGTTTGCAAAATCCTTAGGTGGAGTTATAGGCATACCTTACATGGTGCTATATAAACCTAACGGAGCTTATGCCTTTCACTATGTGGGACTGGTTCCTGAAGAGATGCTGGAAAGCGATATATTAAAGGTGATAAACTAATGTTTAGCTTTTTAAAAAAGGGGCTTGATAAGACGCTTGAGGCTATAAGATCCTCAAAGCCCGCCGATAAGAAAATTTCAAAAGAAATTTTGGAACAGATGCTTCTTGAATCCGACGTAAGCTACGATATAGTCGAAGAGATCATATACTACCTGCCTCCTCAAGACGAGGTAAAAAAAGATGATTTAAAAAGAATTTTAAATACCTATTTTATATATGAAAAAGTCGAAGAGATAAAGCCTGACAAGCCTTTTGTAGAGCTTATTTTAGGCGTAAATGGAGCCGGCAAGACAACGACTATAGCAAAGCTTGCAAATTTATACAAAAATTCGGGCAAAAGCGTGATTTTAGGAGCTTGTGATACATTCAGAGCGGGAGCTATAGAGCAGTTAAGACAGTGGTCTAAAAAGATAGAAGTGCCGATAATAGCCACAAACCAAGGACACGACCCATCAGCCGTTGCCTTTGATACGATCAGTTCGGCTATCGCAAAAAATATAGACAACGTTCTTTTAGACACGGCGGGAAGACTTCAAAATCAAACAAATTTGGCAAACGAGCTTAGTAAAATAGTTCGCATAAGCCAAAGAGCTTACGAAAATGCTCCTCACCGCAAAATTTTGGTGCTTGACGGAACGCAGGGAAACGCAGGTGTTGCTCAAGCAAAGGCCTTTAACGAGATAGTAAAGCTAAACGGAGTCATTATAACCAAGCTTGATGGAACCGCCAAGGGCGGAGCTTTATTCGGAGTTGCCGGAGAGCTTGAGCTGCCTATATTATATATAGGAGTCGGTGAAAGCATGAATGACTTGATCAAATTTGAACCTGAGAAATTCGTAGATACTTTGGTTAATGAAATTTATAGCTAAGTAGGCAATCTAAAATTTAAGATCGCCTACTCTTTTAAAGCCAAATTTAAAAACTTCCCTCTCTCTTTTTAAACATAAGATATACAACATAACTTACCACAAATACTACGATACTAGGAACTACCCAGCCAAGCATAGAGTCATAAAAAGGCATAGTTTTTACAAAGTCCGTTAGAAGCGGTATAGATAAGCCTATGATGTCAAGCCCGTTTACTACGCCTATAACGACGCAGGTATATACGCAGCAGCGATAAACAAGCTTGCTTGAATCAATTATCGGATTTATCAAAGAGAGTATTATAAGTATGATGGATACCGGATAGATAGCCACAAGCACGGGGATACTTCCTTTTATAATGGTAGTAAGTCCGAAATTTGCTACTCCAAAGCCGATTAAACACCATAAAACTACCCAAACTTTATATTTAACCCTGCCCTTTGTAAGCTCTTCAAAATATTCGCTAGCAGAGGTGATAAGCCCTAAAGTGGTCGTAAGACAAGCAAGAAAAAACGCCGAACCAAGTATAAAAACTCCGATTTTACCGAAGTAATAATCACTAATCCCCGAAAGAAGCGCGGCTCCGTTTATATCAGGCGAATCCTTAAAAAGCTCTGCGGAGGTAGCGCCTAAGTATCCAAGCATGAGATATATAATCATTAAAATTATGCCCGCCATCATTCCCGCTTTCATGGTTGAAACCACCATATGACGCTCGTTTTGAACACCGTGTTGCTTAATGGCGTTTATCACTATGATTCCAAAAGCCAAAGAGGCAAGAGCGTCCATAGTCTGATAGCCTTCAACAAAGCCCTTTGATGCCGCATTATGGACATATTCGCCCACAGGAGGAGCAAATTCTCCTATAGGAGATAAAAATCCAGCTCCAAAAAGCAAGAGTATGAGTATCAAAAGCACGGGGGTTAGATATCTTCCAAGCAGCTTAACCAACTTTGAAGGATTTAGGCAGATATAGTAATTTAGAGCAAAATATACCGCCGAATACGCAAAAAGCCAAATTTGCAAACTACCGTTTTCAATAAACGGCTTAATAGCGATATCAAAAGGCATATTTGCAGCCCTTGGGATAGCAAAAAGCGGCCCTATAGTAAGGTATAAAAGCACGGTAAATACGATAGCAAATACGGGATCTATACGCCTAACTAAATTTTGCAAGCCCTTAGCTCTTGCGATACCCGCAACGCCAAGAACGGGTAAAAGCACCGCAGTAGCGCAAAAAAACATGATGGCCGTATAGAAATTATCCCCCGCATCTTTACCTAAATTCGGCGGAAATATAAAGTTCCCTGCGCCAAAAAACATCGCAAAAAGAGTAAGGGAGATGACTAAAAACTGGTTTTTACTAAGCCCTGGTTTCATCTAATCTCCAATTTTAAAAATTAAACTTTAATTGTATTTATATTAGTTTAAAATAAATTTATTTTGTCAATATTTTATTAAAAATTATTTATATTATGTTTCGTTTTGAAATGCCCAACGCGGATATGTGTAAAATTTATAAAAGGTTAAGTATAATCACAAAAAGGATAAAAATGGCAAAAAATAAGAGTGTTTTTGAGTGTCAAGCATGCGGAAACAAACAGAGTAAATGGCTTGGGAAATGCCCCGAATGCGGCTCTTGGGATAGCTTTTTAGAGCTTAACCAAACTCAGATAAAAGTGCTGGATGAAATTTCAAAAATTTCAACCGCGCCAAGTATGGCAAAAGAGATAAAAGATATACAAATCGAGCAAATTTCACGCATCAGCACTCAGGATAAAGAGCTTGATCTAGTCCTTGGCGGAGGGATAGTCGAGGGCTCTTTAGTGCTTATCGGAGGAAGCCCGGGCATAGGCAAATCGACTCTGCTTCTAAAAATAGCTTCAAATTTAGCCTCGCAAGGCAAAAAAACCCTATATGTCAGCGGCGAAGAAAGCGCAAGCCAGATAAAGCTTCGTGCAGATAGACTAAATGCGGTTGAGGACGGACTATATCTGCTTACCGAAATTTTGCTTGAAAATATAATGAACGAGGTTAGAAAAAGCGAGTATAAGGTGCTTATCATAGACTCTATCCAGACGCTTTACTCTGAAAAAATCGCCTCGGCTCCGGGCTCCGTTTCGCAGGTTCGCGAGATAACTTTCGAGCTTATGCGTCTTGCTAAAAACGAAAATATCTGCGTTTTTATCATCGGACACATCACTAAAGACGGCTCGATAGCAGGCCCAAGGATACTTGAGCATATGGTCGATGTTGTGCTTTATTTTGAAGGCGATTCAAGTCGCGAGCTTAGGATGCTAAGAGGGTTTAAAAATCGCTTTGGCTCAACCAGCGAGGTTGGAATCTTTGAGATGAGTCCAAAGGGTCTAATAAGCGCAAATGACGTAGCTAGCAAATTTTTCACACGCGGGAAGGCGACAAGCGGCTCTGCTATAACTATCATAATGGAGGGCTCGCGCGCTTTAAGCGTTGAAATTCAGGCTCTCGTTTGCGAAAGCAGCTATCCAAAAAGAAGTAGCACGGGATATGAAAAAAACCGCCTAGATATGCTTTTAGCGCTTCTTGAACGCAAAGTAGAGATCCCGCTTGGACACTACGATGTGTTTATAAATGTTTCAGGGGGAGTAAAGATAAGCGAAACTGCTGCCGATCTTGCCGTAGTAGCGGCTATCGTAAGCAGCTTTAAAAATCGCCCGATCAGCAAAGAGAGCGTATTTATCGGCGAGCTTAGTCTAAACGGAGAGATAAGAGAGATATTTAACCTCGATCAACGCCTAAAAGAGGCGAAAACTCAGAAATTTAAAAACGCCATCGTGCCCTCTAAACCGCTTGACGGACAAGGCCTTAAATGCTTTGTCGCAAGCGATATCACGCAAGTGCTAGAGTGGATGTAGGCTGTTAAATTTGGCTTATTTTTCTAAGCAACCCTAGAAAGATATCCTGAAGTTTATTTAAAAGCTCTTCGCTCTTAGCTTCAAACCTAGTTACGATGACAGGAGTCGTGTTTGAAGCTCGTACAAGCGCCCAACCGTCTTCAAATCTAACTCTAACGCCGTCTATATCGATAACTTCTTTTATTTTGGGAAGCTCTTTTATTCCTCTTGAGAGCTCAAGTTTAAGAGCTTTTATGATCTCAAATTTCTTACTCTCGGTTGTTTCTATCTTTATCTCATCGGTGCTAAAAACCTTTGGCAGTTTATCTAGCTCTTTATCTAAATTTATACCCTTTTGAACAAGCTCAAGCACCCGAAACATCGCATACAAAGCGTCATCAAAGCCGAAATATCGCTCTTTAAAAAATATATGTCCGCTAACTTCAGCCGCCATATCGATATTTAGCTCTTTCATGGCTTTTTTTATATTGCTATGACCGGTCTTGCCCATGAAGCTCTTGCCGCCGTGCTTGTCGATCTCGTCATACATATTTTGCGAGCATTTTACTTCGCCTAAAACTCGCGGATTTTTCATCACAAGAGAGTATAGATAGGCTAGCTCATCGCCTTTTATGTTGCGATTTTTAGTAAGAACCGCGATACGATCGCCATCTCCGTCAAAGCCAAATCCTATCTCAAATTCGCCTTTTAAGGCCTCTTTTATATCTTTTAAATTTTTCTCTTCGCTTGGATCAGGATGGTGGTTTGGAAAATTTCCGTCAGGGTTCGGATATAAAATTTGAGCGTCTATTTTTAAACTCTCGCAAATTTCAGGAAGCACTGCTCCCACGGCTCCGTTTGCACAGTCCATTACTATTTTTAGATTCATATTTTTAAGATGTGCAAACTGATCTATGATAAATTTCTTATACTCGCTTGCGATATCAAATTTAACCGCTTTAAAATCATCTTTTATCTGCGTATTAGCCTTAATCGTAGAAACAACCTCATCTTTTAACTGTTGAAGATCGGCGCCAAAGTAGCTATCCTTAAAAATCGTAATCTTAAATCCGTTATACTCTTTTGGATTGTGAGAGCCGGTTATCATGATATTTGCGTCAAATTTGTCGTTAAAAACGCTAAAATATCCAACCGGCGTAGGAAGCAATCCGATATCAAAGACCTCTATGCCGGAAGCGTTTAGCCCGCTAACAAGCCAGTTAAAAATATCTTCTGCGCTAAGCCTCGCATCATATCCCACGCTTACGTTTTTAGCGCCGCGCTTTAACATCTCGCGACCCAAATTTAAGCCTATAGCCTTTACGCTCGTCTCGTTTAGATCTCTCTCGTAAATCCCGCGTATATCGTATTCTCTAAAAATTTCTTCCAACATCAACTATAACTCTCAAAAATATATTCAAATTCAAAATTAGAGCGGATTATATCATCTTTTTATTAATCATCATTTAGCGATAGCCGCAAGCTTTATACCCATCGCCTCTATAAATTCGCTAGACTTTAATCTTAGCTGCTTACCTCTAACGCCTGCACTGACGTATATAAATTCCTGCTGCAAAACTCGCTCGTCGATAAAAGTATCAAAAGCCTTTTTCATCGCGATAGGCGAGCATCCGCCCCTGATGTAGCCTGTTACTTTTTCAAGTTCTCTTAAATTTAAAAGCTCGCAACGCTTATGTCCGCTAGCTCTAGCCAAAGCCTTTAGATCAAGGCTCAAATCACCCTGAATGCAAGCTACGACAAATCCCTTTGGCTCACACTCGCACACTATCGTCTTATAAACCTGCCTTATATCCGCACCACACTTTAAAGCTACGCTAACAGCGCTTAAATCGCTCTCGTCTACTTCGTATTCGCATAGCTCGTAGGCTATGTTTTTACCGTCCAAAAATCTCGCTGCGTTAGTTTTATGTATCATTTTTTCTCATTTTTTAAATTTTGTTATATAATTATACAAAAAAAGGAGTGTTAATGGCTGAAGAAGTAGAGGCGAAACAATCAAAAAAAGGCAATAGCTTCATCCTCATAATAATCATTATCGTTTTAGTGTTACTTTTAGTTATAGGCGGACTTATCGGATATCTCGTTTTAAGCGGTAATGACCAACCGGCGGCTATGCAAGAGGGGCAACCTCAAGGACAAATGGTTTCTAAAAACGCTTCCATCAAACGATCAACCGACTATATAAACATGGGTCCCGTTTATCCGATGGATCAGTTTATCGTAAATTTGCTAAGCGATAGCGGCTCAAGATTTCTTAAAACAAAGGTTGAATTAGAGCTAAATAACGAAGCTTTAACACCTGAGATAGACAAGAAAAAACCTCTCATCAGAGATATCATAGTAAGGACGCTGTCGTCTAAAACATTTGAAGAGGTAAGCACGATAAAGGGCAAAGACCGCCTAAAAGACGAGATCGTAGATCGTATCAACGAAGTGCTTGCTGACGGTCACCTTAAAAACATATACTTTACCGACTTTGTGGTGCAATGATAGGTATCGATATCGTTGCTATAGCAAGGATTTCAAAACTTCGCGCGCGTTACGGCGAGAGTTTCGCCGAGCGCTTTTTAAATAAAGACGAGATAAATTTAGCAAAGACAGACTCAACCTTAGCCGGATTTTACGCGGTTAAAGAGGCCGTTAGCAAGGCTTTGGGTTGTGGCATAAGTAGTGAATGCTCTTTTTTTGATATAGAAATTTACAAAACCGAAAAAAACGCGCCAAAGATAAAACTTTCAGACAAACTCAAACAAAATTTTAAAGTCTCACAAGCGGACGTAAGCATAAGCCATGACGGCGGTTTTGCGATAGCGGCGGTTATATTAAGATGAGCCGGGAAGATAGCTCAAAGCTTTTATACAGACTTGATAGCAGAGACAAGATAACTCTACTGATAAGTTGCGCGCCCATACTTTTGCTTCTTATATTTCCGACCTCTTTCATGCTCTTTAGCAGCGGGACAAAGCTTGCGATAGGTTCGCTGCTAGCCGCTACCTTGCTTTATAATTTATTTGAGAAGTTAAATTTTAGATACATCGAAATTTACGAGGACAAAATCATAATCGCAAAGCTTTTTGGCAAGATCAAAATAGCTAGAGATGAGATCGTATCTTGCGATTTTAAAAGCTTTCCTTTCATGCCTTATAGGGTTGATATAGTCATCAAAAAAGATCGGCAAAAGCGTAAAATTTACTCCATAGACGCACTAAATTTTAGCCAGAGTAAGAAAATTTGCCTG
>JAUNLC010000044.1 GCA_030532465.1 Campylobacter sp.
AGCTTGATCGGAGCAAATTTAAAAGCGGGCGTTAGCACGGAAGTAAGCGAGATAAATTTAGACGGCGCTTCGGTGGTGTGCAAAAAGATGGTTTACGGCGGACTTGCGATAGGCACAGAGAGGATAAACTCCTCAGTTGCTATAGCGGTGGTAAATAGCGGTACATTCGCTCCTGCTGCTTCAAATTTCGATAGTAATAAAGAGGCTAAGACTCTTGAATTTGTGGAGCCGAAATCAACTATCAAATGCATTAAAAAGCTTCCAAAGCAAGCTAGTAGTATTGATCTAAACAAAGCAAAACGCATCGTGGCTATCGGTCGCGGTATAGCTAAAGAAGAAGATATCTCTATGGCTCGTGAGTTGTGCGAAATTTTAGGCGCCGAACTAGGATGCTCTCGCCCTATAGCGGAAGGTGAAAAGTGGATGGAGCATGAGAGATATATAGGTATTTCAAGTGTTATGCCAAAACCTGAAATTTATGTATCAATCGGAATTTCAGGTCAAATTCAACATATGGTCGGCGTAAAAGACGCAGGCAAGATTATCGTAATCAACAAAGATAAAAACGCGCCTATTTTTGACTATGCGGACTTCGGAATAGTCGGTGATTTGTATAAAGTCGTTCCTGCGCTTATAAATTCTTTAAAATAAGGAGTTAAAATGAGAGATTATCATGGTTCAAACGAAGTGATTTCGCAGCTTAGAGAGGATGGAATTTTAATCCTTACTATAAATAGACCCGAAAAGAGAAATGCCCTAAACGGCGCAACCTCAGCCAAAATGGAAGAAATTTTAAATATGGCTAGCAAGGATAAAGCAGTAAGGGTGATCATAGTAACGGGTTCCGGCGAAAAGGCATTTTGCGCGGGTGAGGATCTAAGCGAACTAGCGGAAACCGGAGAGTGCCAAACGGTTACGGAGCACGGATTTGGCGGATTAACTAATAGACTTTGTCCTAAGCCGATAATTTGTGCGGTAAACGGTACTGCGGTAGGCGGCGGTATGGAAATAGCCGTAGCTTGCGATTTGATAGTATCCGTAAAAGAGGCTAGATTTGGCTTACCTGAGGTAAAAGTTGGACTAATCGCTTCAACGGGCGGTCTTGTTAGGATGGCTAGAGAGCTTCCTCGCAAAATCGCAATGGAGCTTTGCTTAACGGGCAAGCTTATATACGCCGATGAGGCAAAAGAGATCGGTATTGTAAATTACGTAGTTGAAAGAGAGGAGCTTATGAGTAAGGCAATCGAACTTGCTGAGCTTATAGCCGCAAATGCTCCTATAAGCCTTCAGATAACAAAAGAAATTTTGCATGCCGCGCCGTCTATGTCGCTTGAAGATGCTATGAGATTAAGCGATAATTCGTATAAATATATAGAAAAAACCGAGGACGGCATCGAAGGTCCTCTTGCGTTTATGGAAAAAAGAAAGCCTAATTGGAAAGGCAAGTGATATAAATCAGCCTCCCCCTTGTAAAATTTGCAAGGGGGAGAAGTTTATTTTCAGGCTTAAATTTATGCTTTTAAGAATTTAATACCCTTAAATTTTTAAAAGCATAAAGCAAAGGATGCGGACATGGGCGAAATAATATTTTCATTGTTTGTAGGTTTTTGCCTGATTTTAACCGGCTTAATATTAAATATCAGCCTATCTCACGAAGAGAAAAATAATAAAAGTATCAAGCCATGAACATATATATAATAGGCGTTTTTATCGGTATTTGCATATATCTTGCCATAGGTTTTTATGCGGGCAGGAAAGTTAAAAATTTAGAAGATTACTATGTTAGCGGCAGAAACGCCTCAACTCTTTTCATCGCAGGCACCATGTTTGCTTCTATGCTTAGCACAAACGGCTTCATGGGCGATACCGCTTATGCCTACAGCGGCAATATCTCAACTATTTTTCTTATCAATGTAATTTGCGCTTGCGGTTATATCTTAGGACCGCTTTATTTTGGAAGATATATAAGACGGGCCAAAGTAAATACTATGCCAAGCTACTTTTTTATGCGTTTTAATAGTAAAAGAATCCAAAAATTTGCAGGAATCATCACGGTCGTATCTCTTAGCGCTTATTTGCTTAGCGTTATAACCGGAACTGCGATTTTGATGCAGGCTTTAAGCGGACTTGATAGATTAACCTGTCTTTTTGTCGCGTGGGTTTGCATAGTGCTTTTTACTATTTATTCGGGCTCAAGAGGCGTTATCATAATAGATACGGCGATGTGTATATGCTTTTTACTATCGACGCTTCTTGTGGGCTATTTTGTTTTTAACGAGGTGGGTGGTGTTTCTAATCTGGTTGAGAATTTGATAAAAAACGAAAATTCCCCTAAAGATCTTCTTAGCTATCACGGAAACACTCAAGGCGGAAGCGTGTTTGATATCGTTAGTTACGGCGTGACGCTCGGCATAGTTTGGATGATAACGGTTGGGGTTAGTCCTTGGCAGGCTGGGCGAAATTTGATGGCTAAAAACGAGCACGTTATCTTTAGATCTGGAGTGATTTCGGCTCTTCTTACCGTGTTTTTCTTGCACTATCTTTATGTGGTTGCAATTAGCGTTATAGAGTTAAATCCAAATATGGACAATCCCGAGCAGGTTATAATTTGGGCTGCTTATGAAGTTGTTCCCGAATTTCTTGGAGTATTTTTGCTAACGGGAATTTTGTCGGCGGGACTTAGCTCGGCAACTACATTTTTATCGGTTGTTAGCTTTAGTTTGGCAAACGATATATTTGGGCTTAAATTTAAAGACGACAAGTCCCAAGTAAATTTTACCCGCATGGTTGTGTTTATCGTAAGCATTATCGCGCTCATCGTAGCGTATTTTGATCTTGCGAGTATCCGCATCATAGCTTGGTTTGCAAGCACCATCATCGCCGCTTCGTGGGGATTTTTGGCGTTTGCTAGCGTGTGGAGCAAGAAATTAACCGAAAGAGGTGCATATTTATCGATGATGGGCGGATTTTTTGGGTATTTAATCAGTAAAATGCTTGCGGAATTTGGCGGGTTGCCTCTTAAAAATTTCTTCGATCCGTTTTTTATAGGCATTTTTATAAGCGTAACTTGCGCTATTGTTGGTTCGCTTGGACAAAAAAGAAGTAAGCAAGAGATAGAATTTCAAAACAATCTTCATGAAATTCCCCAAAGCGAAAGAGATGAAAAAGATTATAAGATAGATAAGATATACGGATATATTTTAATGGCCGCAGGATTTGCAATGGCGGCATTTTTAATCGTTTTTTGGGCGATACCGTATAACACTATAAAAGGACTGTTATGAACACGAAAAATAAAATCAATATAATGGATAAAATTTCAGATGATATGAGACTTGTTATAGAGTATCAGCTTTCAACTGCCAAGGAGCTTGATTCGGCAACTCTTACAAACGAGCAGATGAGGCAAAACTATGAAGATGAGCGTAAATTTTGGAACGAAGATGCGCCTTTGATGTTTGAAAGCAGGGAATTTTGGGTCGAGTTTAAAAACAGAAAAGTTAGAGCCGTAGCGCACTATCCAAATAAACAAGATGAATATAAGGCTATATTTTTCATCCATGGCGGCGGTTGGGTAGTCGGAAGTATCGATACTCATGATAAAATCATGAAAACTATAGCCGAATTTAGCGGATGTGCGGTGATCGGGATAGATTATACTTTGGCTCCCGATGAGAAATTTCCGACTCAGCTTGAAGAGTGCGTTTGCGTGATAGAGCATGTTATAAAAAATGCAAGCCAATTTAAAATAAATCCAAATTTGATAGCTTATGCAGGTGATAGTTGCGGTGCAAATATGTGTATGGGAACTTATCTTTATCAGCGAGATAACGGTAAGGATGTGAGCTTTGTTAAGGCTATGGCTTTGTTTTACGGACTTTTTGGGCTGAAAGATTCGGCGGCTAGAACACTTTACGGTAGTGAGATAGATTGGCTTAGAGAAGAGGATTTTGAGTATTATTATAATGAGTATTTAGCGGATAAAAAAGATATGCAATCTCCTTTTGTTAATGTCTTTAATGCCGATTTGACACGTGATGTGCCGCCTTGTTTTATAGCGCCTTGCGAATTTGATCCCTTAAAAGACGATAGCGTAGCCTTATATGAAATTTTAAAACAGCACAACAAAAGCGAATTTAAAGAGTATAAAGGTGTTATACATGCGTTTTTGCACTTTTCAAAGATGATGCCGATTGCAAAAGAGGCTATGAGAGACGGTGCGAATTTTATTAAAAAATTTATATGATTTAAGATATTTTATATAAGATTTTAAAGTTAATAAATAATTTAAGCTTAATAGCTATATTTTGTCTTAAAATTAATTTTTTTAAAAAAATTTTGAATTAAAATCGCGATATTGTAAGTTTATTTTTAATATTCTTTATTTTTGCTAACTCCTGCTATTTCAACTACAAAGTTACAAAATAGTATCTTTATAAAATTGCATTCATTATATAAATTTAATTAAAATTGAAATTCAAATACTACTTAAAATTATTTATAAAACTCTTGACATTTTAATCGTAGTTATTATATAATCACGATTAGAAAAATATCGTGATTATTAAAATAGCACGATTAGAAAATTTGATCTTTCAAATTTGCGTTCTTTTTGATTTTCAACTATTAAAATCTGGATATGCGTGTGTTTTATAGCGAAAAAATAATCTATTTTTTAAGGCTTTAAGATACGAAATTTGGATTTTAAGCAGCTTGAAATCATAGTTTTTGACTCAATATTTCTCATAAAGGGGTTTGATATGAAAGTAAAAAAGGTTGGGATAGAACCTAAAGTGTTCTTTCCTTCGCTTATCGCAGTCGGTATTTTAAGCTGGCTGGTCGTTAGAGACTTGGACGCTGCAAATCGCGTCATCAACGCGACTTTCGCTTATGTTACCGGCTCTTGGGGCTGGGCGTTTGAGTGGTATATGGTCATAATGGTAATCGGCTGGTTTTGGCTGGTTTTTGGGCCTATGAAGAACAAAAAGCTTGGAGACGAAAGCGATGTGCCCGAATTTAGCACGATTAGCTGGATATTTATGATGTTTGCCAGTTGTACTTCCGCTGCGGTGCTTTATTGGGGAACGGCTGAAATTTACTACTATGTAACTACGCCTCCGTTTGGTTATGAGCCTATGAGCGTTCAGGCTAAAGAGCTCGGTTTGGCTTACAGCTTGTTCCATTGGGGTCCGCTTCCATGGGCTACTTATAGCTTGCTTTCGGTTGCATTCGGATATTTCTTGTTTGTCAAGAAAATCAACGTTGTGCGCCCAAGCGGAACTATAGAAGCCGCAGTCGGTGAAAAACTTGCTAAAGGCTGGTTTGGAATTTTAGTAGATAATTTATATATCGTAGCGCTAATTTTAGCTATGGGAACCAGCCTTGGTCTTGCTACTCCGCTTGTTACCGAGTGTATCCAATGGTTATTCGGTATCGAAAGAACTCTTCAGCTTGATACGATGATTATTACTTGCTGGGTTGTTTTTAATGCCATTTGCGTTGCCTTTGGGTTAAATAAAGGCATCAAAATCGCAAGCGATATTAGAAGTTATCTTATGATAATTATGCTTGCTTGGGTTGTTATAATCGGCGCTTCTACATTTACGATCAACTACTTTACAGATAGCGTAGGCGTTATGTTTAACAACCTCGGTAGGATGTTGTTTTACACGGATGCGATCGGAAAAGGCGGCTTCCCTCAAAGCTGGACGGTGTTTTACTGGGCTTGGTGGGTCGTATACGGTATCCAAATGTGCATATTCTTAGCAAGAATTTCTCGAGGTCGCACCGTTAGAGAGCTTTGCGTAGGCATGGTTGCAGGACTTACCGTTACTACTTGGACTCTTTGGACTATTTTAGGAAGTAACACAATAAATATAATGATAACAGGTGTTATAAATTTGCCTGAGATAATTAATACTCACGGACTTGCTCGCGGTATCATAGAAACTTGGGCTGCTCTTCCTATGTCGACTTTAACAATTTGGGGCTTTTTTATCTTGTGCTTTATCGCAACCGTTACATTAGTAAACGCTTGCTCTTACACTCTTGCTATGAGTACTTGCAAGGAAGCTAGCGGATATGATGAGCCGCCTCTTTGGGTTAGAGTGGGTTGGTCTATACTGGTAGGTGTTATAGGAGTTACGCTTCTTGCTCTAGGCGGACTTAAGCCTATACAAACGGCTATCATTGCGGGAGGTTGTCCGCTGTTTTTCGTAAATATAATCATACTTGTAGCGTTTTTTAAAGACGCAAAAAAGAATAATTGGTATTAAAGCTATATAAATTTGACTAAGGAGTTAAGATGATAGATTTTAGTTTGACCGACGAGCAGCAACTGTTTGTTGCGGGCGTTAGAGAGCTTATGGAGAGAGAAAATTGGGAAGCGTATTTTGCAAAATGCGATGAAAATCACGAATACCCGATCAAATGGGTTAAAGAGCTTGCAGAGCTTGGAGTAGATACTATGCTGCTTCCTGAAGAGCATGGCGGCATGGGAGCTGATTGGGTAACTTTAACGGCGATTTGGGAAGAGCTTGGAAGATGCGGCGCTCCTACTTATGTACTTTATCAGCTTCCGGGATTTAACACTATCTTAAAATACGGCACGCAAGAACAAATAGATAAAATTTTTGCCTTCAGAGGAACGGGAAAACAGATGTGGAATTCGGCTATCACCGAGCCAAGCGCGGGAAGTGACGTAGGAAGCCTTAAGACAACTTATACGAGAAAGGACGGCAAGGTCTATCTAAACGGACAAAAGTGCTTTATCACATCAAGCGCTCATACTCCTTATATAGTCGTTATGGCTAGAGATAGCCAAAGCGAAAAGCCTATATTTACGGAATGGTTTGTAGATATGAGTAAGCCTGGCATAAAATTAACCCAGCTTGATAAACTTGGTCTTAGAATGGATAGCTGCTGCGAGATCGTGCTTGATAATGTGGAGCTTGAAGAAAAAGATATGTTTGGCGCGGAAGGCAACGGATTTAACCGTGTTAAAGAGGAATTTGACGCGGAGAGATTTTTGGTCGCTTGCACGAATTACGGCATTGCATATTGTGCATTTGAAGATGCCGCAAAATACGCAAACCAGCGTGTGCAATTTGGCGAAACTATCGGCAGAACACAACTTATCCAAGAGAAATTCGCCCATATGGCGATGAAGTTAAATGCGATGAAAAATATGGTCTATGAAACAGCGTGGAAGATGGATCAAGGTATGAATGTAACGGGCGAGAGCGCTATGTGCAAATTTTATTGTGCGAATAAAGCTTTTGAAGTTGTCGATCAGGCTATCCAAGTACTTGGCGGTATAGGCGTAACGGGACATAGAACTTCAAGATTTTGGAGAGATTTAAGAGTTGATAGGCTTTCAGGCGGATCTGACGAGATGCAAATTTTAACTCTCGGTCGCGCGGTTTTAAAAAAATATAGATAATAAATATAGGCAAACGCATTTTAAAGTTGGTTTAAATTTGATATGAATTTAGATTATAAGCTTATTTAAACCTCTTTAAAATGAAATGCAATAAAAGGAATAAAGATGAAATTTAATACTCCTAAATTTGGACCTTTAAGCGGTGTTAGGGTAGTTTTTTCGGCTATGGAGATAGCAGGACCGTTTTCTGCTCAAATGCTTGCAGAGTGGGGTGCTGAAGTTATATGGATAGAAAACTCAAAGTATCCTGACACTATCCGCGTTCAACAAAACTATAAAGAGCTAAGCCGCAGAAATTTATATGCGCTATCTTTAAATTTGTTTAGCGAAGAGGGAAAGGAAGTCTTTTACAAGCTTATAAAAGAGAGCGATATATTTATAGAGGCTAGCAAGGGTCCTGCATTTGCAAAAAAGGGCATAACGGATGAGGTTCTTTGGAGCCACAATCCAAAGCTTGTTATCGCGCATTTATCGGGCTTTGGACAATACGGCGATCCAGAGTACACAAATTTAGCCGCTTACAATACTATCGCGCAAGCCTTTAGCGGATATTTGATCCAAAACGGAGATCAAAACCAACCGATGCCGGCTTTTCCTTATACGGCCGATTATATCTCGGGCTTTACGGTTACCAGTGCTGTTTTGGCGGCTTTATTTAACGCCCAAAGAACAGGCAAAGGCGAGAGTATCGATGTGGCGATGTATGAAGCTATGCTGCGTGTGGGACAATACTATATGATGGACTATCTAAACGGCGGCGAGATGTGCCCGAGAATGATAAAAGGCAAAGATCCGCTTTATGCGGGATGCGGGCTTTATTCTTGCAAGGATGGCTATATCGTCTTTGAAGTGGTTGGAGTTAGCCAAGTAAAAGATATGTTTGAGTTAATCGGCATAAGCGAGCTTTACGGAAACGACGACGTGCCTGAAGGAACTCAGCTAATCAGCCGTAAGATGAGAGTAAATGACGCGTTTGAAGCGGCTTTGGATAAATTCTTTGGTTCAAAAACTATCGCAGAAGCACTTGAAATTTTAGCCGGTTTAAAAGTAGCGGGTGCAAAAGTGCTTGAGGTAAGCGAACTACAAAGCAACCCTCAATATATCGCAAGAGATAGCTTTACTACTTGGAAAAATTCCGCAGGAAAAGAGTATAAGGGTCCAAACATCATGCCTAAATTTAAAAACAATCCTTGCAAAATTTGGCGTGCGATGCCTGGATACGGCGAAGATACGGCCGATATCATGACTCATCTTGGATATAGCGAAGATGAAATTTCAAAATTAAATAGCGAAAAGATAATCAGAGTAGGAAAATAAAATGGATATGATAGGCAAGAGAACTCTGCGTGAGTATTTTGACGAGTTGGCTCAAACTTACAATGACAAAACAGCTATTGTATTTGAGGATGCAAACGCAAAAATTTCAAGCCTATCATATAAAGAGCTTAACGAGCAGATTAACAAAGCGGCTAATCTGCTCGTTTCTTTGGGAGTTAAAAAAGAGGATTTAGTAGCTATTCATATGCTAAATAGCATCGAATACATCGTAAATTTCTTTGCTATCGCCAAGCTTGGCGCCGTTGCTGTTCCTGTAAATGCAAACTACGTTTATGCCGATACGCTTTTCATCGTAGAGAAGACAAAGCCCGTTTTGGTAATCACTCAGCCTGAATTTGTAGAAATTTACGAACATATAGAAGAGAAAAATTTTAAATTTAAAAATGGAATTTTGGTTGCAAGAGCCGATAAAAACGCAGCCTGTAAACATATAAACTATGAAAAAGAGATAGAGGCTCAAAGTACTAAATTTAAGTATAAAAAATATGAACTTGACACTCTGGCTACGGCTGAGATTATATTTACATCCGGTACTTCATCGTTTCCAAAAGGGGTTATGATAACTCATTACAATCTGATTTTTGCAGGGTATTACACCTCTTGGCAGATAAATTTAAATCAAAACGATACCTATCTTACGCCAATGCCGCTTTGGCATATTGACGCTCAGTGTACCGTGATGATGCCGACTTTTTCAAGGGGCGGGACGTTTGTCTTGCTTGAAAGGTATTCGGCGCATAAATTTTGGGATCAAATAATAGCTCACAAAGCAACAATAACCGAGTGCATACCAAAGATGATATGCACGATGATGGTTCAGCCCGTAAAGGCAAACGAAAAATCACACAGCATACGAGAGATGCTTTTTTATCTTAATATAAGCGCTAACGAGCTTAAAAAATTTATGAATAGATTTAATATAAAAAGCGTTTTAAGCTCTTACGGTATGAGCGAAACGGTGGTTGGACTCATAGGTGATAGACCAAGCGAGACTCGCAAATTTCCTTCCATCGGTCGCGTCGGGTTTTGTTATGAGGCAAAGATAGTAGGTAAAAACGGTAAAGAGCTAAAAGCAAACCGTAAGGGTGAAATTTTAATCAAAGGCGAGCGCGGCAAAACTATATTTAACGGATATTATAAAGATGAGGACGCCACCAAAAGAGCGTTAAGCGATGAGGGATGGCTGCATACCGGCGATATAGGTTATGCGGATGAGGATGAGTATTTTTATTTTGTGGATAGAGATATAAATTTGATAAAAGTTGCCGGTGAAAACGTATCAAGCGTTGAGCTTGAAACATATCTTGGCTCACACGAGAAAATTCTCGAAGCGGCGATAATAGGCATACCTGACGGCTTTAACAATGAGCTCATTAAAGCTTGTGTGGTATTAAACGAGGGTGAAATTTTAAGCGAGAATGAGGTTAAAGAGTTTTGTGCGGCAGGGCTTGCGAAATTTAAAATTCCAAGTTTTGTGCAGTTTTACTCGTCTTTACCTAGAACTTGCACAGGTAAGGTTCGAAAAAATATTCTTAGAAGCGAACACCTAAAAGAAAATTCTTAAAGAAATTTATAAAAAGGGATCAAAATGGCAGAAGAAAAATTTGACACCATTATAGTCGGTGGAGGAATAGCGGGCTGTATAGCCGGGTATTTGTTGGCAAAAGAGGGGCTTGAGGTGCTAATAATAGAGCGCGGAAATATGATAGGAGCTAAAAATACAAGCGGCGGGCGAATTTATGCTCATAGTCTAGAGCCTATTTTCCCCGGTTTCGCAAGTAGCGCTCCTGTCGAAAGGCTTATAACTCACGAGAGGTTGTCTTTTATGACCCAAGATGAGAATGTAACTATGGACTATGCTCTAAAGCATACCGAGGATAAATTCGAACATTCTTATTCGGTTTTAAGGGTTAAATTTGACGCTTGGCTTGGCGAGAAGGCCGAAGAGGCGGGCGCTAATATCATAACGGGAATTCGCGTAGACGATCTCATTAAACGAGACGGCAAAATTTGCGGCGTGATAGCAGGCGGAGAGGAGATGGAGGCTGATACCGTTATCCTTGCAGACGGAGCAAACTCTACTATATCGGCTAAATACGGTCTTGGCGTAGAGCTAAATCCTCACACCTGTGCGGTTGGCGTCAAAGAGATAATAGAGCTTGGCAAAGAAAGACTTGAAGATATATTTAACTGTAGCGACAAAGAGGGCGTAGCGTGGTTGTTTGCAGGAAGTCCGTCAAACGGCTATATGGGCGGGGGATTTTTATATACCAATGAAACTTCAATCTCGCTTGGCGTAGTTTTTGGGCTTCATAACGCAGGCAAAAGCAACATAGGCGTGCCGCAAATGCTTGAAAATTTTAAAAACCATCCTGCCGTAAAACCGCTTATAAAAAACGGTAAAACAACCGAGTATTCGGCTCACATAGTGCCTGAGGGCGGATTAAAGGCTATTAAAAAATTAAGCGATAGCGGAGTTATAGTTGTGGGTGATGCCGCAGGGCTTTGTTTAAATGTGGGTTATTCGGTTCGCGGAATGGACTTAGCCGTAGAAAGCGGTGTAGCGGCTGCAAAAGCCATTATCAAAGCCAAGCAAAACAGTGATTTTAGCGCAAATGCGATGAGCGAATACGACAAGCTTTTAGAAGATAGTTTTGTTATGAAGGATTTAAAACTTTATAAAGATTTGCCGCAATTTTTAGATAATAAGAGAATTTTTGACGATTATCCAAAGATGATGAGCGGGATTATGCGTGATTTGTTTGTCATCAATGGAGCTAGCAAACCGCTTAAAAACAAAATTTTGCCTCGCGTTAAAGAGATCGGCTATATGAATGTTTTAAAAGATGTATATAAAGGAGTAAAATCGATATGAATAGTGTAAATGTAGATGTAAAGCTTAGTCTTGATAAATTTTTCGTCGATGAGAGCAATGCTCATATAGAGTTGGTTGATAACATGGATATAAGCGAATTTGCTAAACTTGAAGTGGCTTGCCCTGCGGGACTTTATAAAAAAGATGAGAACGGAAATACTCATTTTGATTATGCGGGATGCCTTGAATGCGGAACTTGTAAGG
>JAUNLC010000045.1 GCA_030532465.1 Campylobacter sp.
TTTTGATAAGATGAGTGGCGTTTGGATAGTTTTGTCCGATAACGCCTTCTTCATCAGCACCCGCTACGTTAAAATATCTCAAAATCGCAAATTTAAAGCTCTCGTTTGCCGCTGCATAATCTTTTATAATCATCTCGCTCATCAGCTTGCTTCTACCGTATGGATTTATCGGCTCAGGCGGCGTTAGCTCATCAACCTCTTTTATATCAGGCTCGCCGTAAACGGCTGCAGTTGAAGAAAAGATAAATTTATTTACGTTAAATTTTTTGCAGTAAGTTAAAATTTTAGCCACGTTTGCGGTATTGTTTAGATAGTATTTAAGCGGATCTTGCGTACTTTCAAAGACCTCTATAAATGCGGCAAAATGTATAATCGCATCAAATTTGCCGCTGGCAAAAATTTGTGTGAGATCATCTTCTAAATTTGCGTTTATAAACTCAAATTTGCCGATCTCCTTAAGCGTATCAACCGCTTTTAACGAGCCTTTGCAAAGATTATCAACAACCGTTATATTATGCCCGCCCTCTTTTAGAAGCGCTTTTAAAACATGCGAGCCGATGTAGCCCGCCGCACCCGTTATTAGTATATTCATAGAAATACCTTAAATTTTTTGCATAAATTATAGCCAAGGCAGGCTTACTGTATCTTAAATGAAGAAAAAATATTCTTAAATTAACGATTTAAAATATAATATATTAGTTTATTTCTTTTCTGCTATTTGGCATAAGCAAAATGTCAAATAATCAACAAAATATGGCATCAGGACATACCTAAATATCCTTTATTTTTAACTCGATAAACCAATCTGCGAGCATTTTACTAGCCATACTTTCAGCTGCTATAAAGTCATATTTTCATAATACATCCCCAAAATACTATAAGCTGTCACAGTCGCCAAGACAGATCTGCTTTAGTCTTTAAATCTAAAAACAGCAAGAGTAAAGCTAGCCAAACATAAAGATTTTGCAGTACTTAATTCCGAAGAGCAGAAAAAGTCCATAAGCGAAGCACTAAAAGAACCTTTATGGGTGCAAAGAAAAGCGCACATCAAATGGAACTTTGCGTTTAGTGATAATAGCTACGGACTCCACGGACCACAAGAAGCTGCAAGAATAACAGGACAATGCCAAATCGGTAGCAAGAGAAGGGCAACTATACCTATAGCCAATACCCTATCTAAATACGGTATAGCAATAGCTCTAACACAAACAGCCACTATACCTAAGCCGCCTACAAAGATTGAATTGCACCATGGTCTAGTCGGAATTATTCCATTATATAGGCTAAAGAAACTTGACGAAGACGTCAAAAATTTCAATTTTAGATAAGAAATTTTAAAAACATCCTATCCGATTAACTCGGATAGGGTTTATTTTATTATAAATTATGTATCGTATTAAATTAACTTTTCAATAAGCTTATTATAATCACTAATGACTTTGAAATCAGAAGAATGAACCCACCCAGATAACTCTGTCAAAACTTTTTCATTCAATCTTTCATCATAAGTTTTAGCAAAATCAATGGCAATTAGTTTAGCCTTAGTTTGTCTTTCAAAATCAACAATTTGAAATATTTTTTCTGTTTTTATGTATTTAGGAATAGTAGAAATAGATATTTTATGCCAAAAATTATCTTGGAATTTTACGTTTTCATAATTTACTTGCCCATCGGGCGTAAAAGTTCCCTGTGCGTACAAACCGTATATTACAAACCTCTTTGCATATGCATATATTAACTGATGATCCATAGAAATATTTTTAATACCTAATTTTTGATTCTCGCTCTGAAACAAAACCAAGTCTTGAATCATATCAACAAATACATTTCCGCTTTCAAGTCTTTGAGAAGCTCCCTTTCTAGCTAGATTAACAAAATCCTGTTCTAAAAGAAAATAGTCTGTTAATATTATCCCTAGCACAGCGCTGTATACTTGAATATAGCCATTATCAGATATACACATTGTATCGTCTTTTGATTTTAAAAACATTTCCGTAAACAATCCTGGATTTGTAGCGATACTCGATATTTTGCTTGTTTCGTCAATAAGAACTTGAAATCCAAGATTAATTTTATGCCGATGCCCATGAAATTCATATTCAGAAACTGTGCAATTTTTCAAAAAATCTACAGATATTTCATCTTTGACTTGATTCAAATGGTCTAATGAACATAAAATAAAATCATACATATCTTGCTTGTTACTAAAAGTTCTATACAATAAATCCACTGTTGTTAAAATATCTAAATATGGATTATTTTTGAGCTGATTAGGTATTGAACCTAAAAATGCTATTTTTTTAAAAAAATGTTTATCTATATTCATAGTTTGACTCCTTTTTAAATTTTAATAATTTCTATAGAAATGATTTCTATAACAAATTGTAAATAGATTTTATACTAAATAAACTTATAGAAAACTTTTCTATAGGAATAAGATGCTAAATTTACCGGAAATAACGACAGAAGAAGAGAATAATAAATTTTTAGATGCTGTGGCTTCAAACGTAAAGAAAATTAGACAGGATAGAAGTTTAAGTCAGCTTGAAACTGCTCTGAGTATAGGGCAAGCATCAAGCGGATTTTATGCCAACATGGAAAACAACGCTCACGGCAAGCACTTTAATCTACTGCATCTATTTAAGTTATCAAAACTCTTTAAATGTGATATTTGCGATTTTTTTAAGGATACCGAAATAAAAAAATAAAGAAACCCGCAAATAAAATTTGATACTAATCCATATTTACAAAGCCACTTTAATTCAACCCTAATTTATAAAACATGAAAATAAATATAAGTCACAACTCTTAAATTTAAGTCTTAAAAATTATAAAATTTAATACAAAAGCCATTTGAGATCAGTCAGACAACTTCTTAATCCTTTCTAACTCTTACAAAAACAGGAAATCTAGGAAGTCCGTTTGCGGTTAAATTTTGAAATTTATATGTTATCACTTCGCCTATTTTTGGCGGATTTGCGCGCTCTTCATCGCTAAAGCCCGAGCCTATCTTAAAGCGCTTTTTATCGCTCGTTTCGCAAGTGATAGAGCCAAGCTTGCCTTTAAATTTGCCACCACCTTCATTAATCGAAACGACCTCGCACTCTGCGTCTTTAAATTTTTTATATTTCATATCATTTTTGCTTCTGCCGTGATGATAAGCCAAATTTGGCTTGCGAATCACCACGCCTTCGCCGCCAAGCGCAATTATCTCATCTAAAATTTCTTCAAGATGGGCATTATCTCTTAATTTTATCTGTTTGATTATCTTTATTTTTTCGGCGCTAAGCTCATTTTTTAATAGAAAATTTTCAAGTTTTTCAAGGCGTTTAAGCAACCCGCCATTTTCATTTGGCAGATCAAAAACGTAAAATTTTATCTCTTGCCAAGCCTTCTCATCAGGATTTTTATCCATCACTATCGACTGGATTTTTTCAAACTCGCCTCGCTTGGTATAAAGCTCTCCGTCAAGCGCAAAAGGCGGAAAATTCAAAGTGAAATTTTTAGGAGCATTTATCTTTTTGCCGCTTCTTGAGAGTAAATTTTTTCCGTCCCAATAAGCTCTAACTCCGTCAAGCTTTTCGCTTGCAAGATACCCGCTTGCGTCTCTTTGATCAAATTCGCTGAGCTTTAAAAGCTCAAATTTCGTGCTTTTGCTCTCTTGCTCGCCAGCCAAAGATGGAAAGGCAAAAGCAACAAAAAACAGCAAAACAAGAACAAAAATTCTCAAATTTTAACTCCGTAAAACTTACAATACCACTCTACAAATTTCGCTACACCCTCATTTACGCTCGTGCTTGGCTTGTAGTCAAAGTCATTTATAAGCCCGCTTACATCGGCATATGTGGCAGGCACATCGCCCGCTTGTATCGGCATAAAATTTTTCTTTATCTCGCGTCCTATTTTTATCTCGATCGCCTTTATATAATCCATCAGCTCAACAGGATTATTGTTGCCGATATTGTAAATTTTATAAGGCGCTTTTGATGTTGCAGGATCCGGGTTTAAGCCGCTCCAAGAAGAATTTGGCGAGGCTGGGTTATCCACGCATTTGATTATGCCCTTTACGATATCATCAATATAGGTAAAATCGCGTTTCATCTTGCCGTGGTTAAAGACGTTGATAGCTTCATTTTTAAGAGCGGCTTCAACAAACAAAAATAGCGCCATATCAGGTCGCCCCCAAGGTCCATAAACGGTAAAAAACCTAAGCCCGATCGTTGGCAAACTAAAAAGATGACTATAAGTGTGAGCCATCATTTCGTTGCTCTTTTTGCTTGCCGCATATAGGCTGATAGGATGTTCGGTGCTGTGTTGCGTGCTAAAAGGCATCTTTTCGTTTAACCCATAAACCGAGCTTGAGCTTGCATAAACAAAGTTTTTTAGCTCAAATTTACGCGCGCACTCAAGCAAATTTACAAATCCTACAACATTGCTTTGCACGTAAGCGTGAGGGTTAATTAGCGAATAACGAACCCCTGCTTGAGCGGCTAAATTTACAACACAGTCAAATTTAAACTCGCTAAAAAGCCTTTCAATCATGCTTAAATCAGCCAAATCGGCTTTGATAAAGTGCAAATTCGGATATTTACTAGAAGTTATAATCTCGTTTTCTTTGATATCTAGCTTGTTAAAGCCCGCGGTTTCAAGCCTCGCGTATTTTAAATTTACGTCGTAATAGTCGTTGATATTATCAAGCCCGACTACCTCATCGCCGCGCTTTGCAAGTGCAAGCGACAAGTGAAATCCGATAAATCCGGCCGTACCGGTAACCAATATCTTCATAATTTACCTTAAGTTTTAATATTAATGTGATTTTAGCACAAAATTTTTAATCTAGTTTTTGCTTTAGCTATGCCGATTAAAAACATCTGTTAAATTTTACTCTGCATCAATATCGATTTCGGGCATATCATCTTCTGATATATACTCCTCCAAACTATCATCGTCCTCATCAAGCTCGTCGTCGTAAATTTGCGTCTCAAGCCGAAGCAGTTCTTTTTCTATATACTTGCAAAACACGGGAGTATAGCTCATCTGCTCGCAGTTTTTCGCTAAAAATTCGCCCATAGTAGCCAAAGAAGCGGCATAATCATCAATCGTTAAAACCCCTCTTAAAAGCTCGTATTTTAAAAAGAGCCAGTAGGTATTTAGCGTGTCTGATTCGCAGTATTCGTTTATCTTAGCAAGCTCATTTCTAAAAAACATATCGGTAACTTGATCGCCGTGAACGTCGTATTTACCGGGCAAATTTAAACTCGCGCAAAGCGTATCAAGCTTAAGTCCGCCAACGGCGCGAAAATCGCTAATATGATCGAGTAGATCAAGATGAAATCGCCCGTCATAACGGCTTCGGTAATTTTCCCATTTGTTTTTATTTAACTCTTTGTTTTCACTCTCGAAATAAGCGGGGCTTGAGAGGTTATATTTCATCGCTCGCACCATTATCATAGGCAGATCAAAGCCGCGCCCGTTAAAGCTGATTAAACGCGGGTTGTGCTCGTTTAAAAAGCTTATAAATTTAGCCAAAATTTCATGTTCGTTTGCTCCCTTCATCGTGCTAACGCGCAAAAATTTGCCAAATTCATCAGCCATCACCGCAGATATCGCGACAACTCTATGAAAACACACGGGCAAAAACTCGCTTCCGCTAAGCTCTTTTTGAGTCGCAAAAGCTTGCTTACACACGCTTAAATCATCGCCTTCAAAGCCGTGAACTTTACGCAAAAGCGCAACGTCGGGAACCGTCTCACAATCAAACACGCAGATATAATTTTTAGCCATTTCAAACCTTTTTTAGCCAAATATTTGTAAAATCATATCAAATTTTAAGACAAAGCGGTAGATGAATTCGGATTTTAAAAACTCAAATTTAAACGTTGCTATCATAAAGCTCTCAGCCCTTGGCGACATCGTTCATGCAAGCATTGTGTTGCAGTTTATAAAGCGAAACTTAAAACAAGCGCGTATAACTTGGATAGTCGATGAAAATTTTAGTGAAATTTTAAAGGAACATCCGCTTATAGACGAGTTAATAAGCTTGCCTCTGAAAAAAAAAGAGTTTAAAAAGAGCTATGAAATTTTAAGAAATTTAGGCAAATTTGATGTCGTGATAGATCTGCAAGGACTCATCAAATCAGCGATTGTCGCTAAAATTTTAGGCGGTCAAACTTACGGATTTGATAAAAATAGCGTTAAAGAGAGCTTTGCAAGCCGTTTTTATAAGCATAAATTTAGCATTGATTACAACGAAAATATTATTATTAGAAACTTAAGTCTAGTTGCGTATGCTCTAAATTTTAGCTTTGGCAAGGAAGAAATTTTAGCTAAAGAGCCTTGCTTTATGACTAAACCCGCACGGCTTTTAAATGAAAATAAGCGAATTTTAATAGCGCCTTTTGCAAGCGAGGAAAGCAAATGCTACGATAAATTTAAAGAGGTTATAAATTTGCTTAAAGAGTTTGAAATTTATCTATGCCATGCAAATGAAAAAGAGATGATAAAAGCCAAGCAAATCGCTAAAAATACGCATGCTAAATTGCTTGAAAAAATGAGCTTAAAAGATATGGTAAATTTTATTTCAAGTTGCGATTTGATAATCGGAAACGATAGCGGCATAACTCACATCGCTTGGGCGCAAAATATCGCTTCTATAACGCTTTTTGGCAACCGTCCTAGCCATAGAAACACATATGTTACGCCTATAAATTTGACTATAGATACGGGCAAAAAAATAGATGCAAGAAGGATAGATAAAAGCGATTTTTGTATAAGAGAAATTTCGCCAAAACTTATCGCAGATAGTGCAAAAAGGCTTGTTAATGCGTGATTTGCTCTATCTTTTTTTGTATCGGTTTTTTAAATTTTTAATATTTATCTTGCCTGAATTTATATTAAATCGGATTTTAAATTTTATCGCGCTTTTATTTTATAAATTTGATAAAAAGCACACTAAGATCATAAGAGCAAATCTAAATTTTGCTTATGGTAGCGAGCTTGACGAGGCAGAGCGTGAAGAAATAATTAAAAACACATATAAAAATTACGCAAAATTCGCCGTAAATTTCATCAAAAATCAAAATACGACAAAGCAAAAAATTTTAGCCAAAGTTAGTTTTAAAAACATAGAAATTTTTGAAAATGCCTTAAAGTCAAATCGCGCTATCATCGTTCAAACGGCACATTACGGCGAATGGGAGCTGTTTGCCCTTGCAATGGCGGCAAAATTTGGTCCTGTTAGCATAGTTGGACGAGAGCTTGATAGCGCCGCTATGCAAAAAATTCTCGCCAAAAACCGTACTCAATTTGATATAAATTTGATAGATAAAACAGGCGGAGCGAAGGAAATTTTAAAAAGCATAAAAGAGCGCAAACCGGTAGGAATTTTAGTAGATCAAAACACGGCAAAAAGCGACGGTATAGAGATAAATTTCTTTGGTAAAAAAGTCCTTCACACGCCAGCGGCAAGTATCCTCGCGCAAAAAACGGACGCACTCATAATCCCTGCTTTTATAAGAAAAAAAGATGATAAAACAAACGAAATTTGCTTTTTTGAGCCGATTGACGTGAAAGAATTCGACAAAGAAGAAGCCATCTTAAAAGCTACGCAAGCGCAAGCGGACATTACGGAAAAATTCATAAAGCAAAAGCCCGATGAATACTTTTGGTTTCATAAGAGATTTAAGCACTTTAATGAGGAAATTTACGCATGATAAGTGTTGTGATCTTAACTTTCAACAGCCAAAAATATTTAAAAGAAGCGCTTGAAAGCGTGCAATTTGCAGATGAAATCATAGCGCTTGATAGCGGCTCAACAGATGAAACCGAGCAAATTTGCAAGCGGTTTAAAAACGTCAAATTTCACTATCAAAGCTGGCTTGGATTTGGCAAGCAAAAGCAAGCGGCGACAGCTTTGGCAAAAAACGACTGGGTTTTTGTGCTCGATAGCGACGAGGTTATTTTACCTGCGCTTAGAGATGAAATTTTATCAGTGCTTAAAAAGCCTAAATTTGATGCTTATAAAGTTGCAAGGCTAAATTTATTTTTTGGCAAAGAGGTGCGAAGCATGGGGCTTTATCCTGATTTTACGATTAGACTCTTTAACAAAAACAGAGCAAATTTTAATGACAAAGAAGTTCATGAAAAAGTAGTCGTAAACGGCACTATCGGCAAGCTAAAAAACCACTTCAAGCACTATGCATACGAAAGCATAGAGCAGTTTATCGCTAAGCAAAATCGCTACTCTAGCCTTGGAGCAAAAAAGAGTAAATTTAAAGCTTTTTTTAGTCCCGCTTGGACATTTTTTAAGCTATTTGTCCTTAAGAGCGGATTTAAAGAAGGATGGCGCGGATACGTGATTGCAAGGCTTTACGCCCAATACACTTTTTGGAAATATATAAAATGAGAAAAAATAAAAGACTTAAAATTTTAGTTATGAAATTTAGAAATATCGGCGATGTGCTGCTGACGACGCCGCTTTTAGCAAATTTGCGCCATCATTTTCCCGATGCGGATATTGATTTTGCCTTAAATAAGGGCTGCGAAGCCATGATAGAAGGAAATCCTAATGTGCGAAAAATTCATATCTATGATAGGCCAAAAGTGCAAAGCTCAAGCTTCTTTAAAAAGGTGATAACGGAGCTAAAATATATACACGCAATAAAAAAAGAAAAATACGATATCGCCATACAGACCACAACCGGCGATCGCGGTATCATCATAGCAAAATACGCCAAGATCAAAAAAATCGTAGGGTATGAAGGCAAAAACAAAACTCTAAACAAGCTAATAACGCATCAAGTACCCAAAGCAGACACTTTAAAGCATATGGTTGAGATAAATTTAGATGCGTTAAAAGCGCTTAATCTGGAGGTTGTCGATAAAAAAGTTACATTAAGTTGTGATGAAAATTTAATATCTCATCTAAAATTACCTCAAATTTTCGTGCATATGCACCTTACAAGTCGTTGGATGTTTAAATGCGCTAGTGATGAGTTGATGGCTGAACTTATCGACTTTTGTCAAAACGAACTTGGAATTCAAACGGTGCTAACAAGCGACAGTAACGAAGCGGAGCTAAAAAAACTTGAAAATGTGCTTAAAATTTGTAAATCAACTCCTTTAAATTTAGGCGGCAAGCTAAATTTAAAACAAGTTGCAGCCCTTAGTAAAAGATCAGCCCTTTACGTCGGAGTAGATACGGCTATAATGCATATGGCAGCGGCGAACGATACGCCTTGCATAGCTCTTTTTGGTCCAAGTAACGCTCAAATTTGGGGACCTTGGGATAATGAGGCGTGGCAAAACTATGCAAAAGCAAGAGGAGATCAAGGCTTAGGCAAACACTACGTCTTTCAAAAAGACTGGGAGTGCGTAGCCTGTCAAAAAGACGGCTGCAACGGCTCAAAGATAAGTAACTGCTTGATTGAGTTTAGCGCCCAAGAGATAGAAAAAATAAAATTAAAGATCAAAGAAAAATTAGATGAATATACTTCACACCGAAACGCTTTATAACTGGGGCGGTCAGCAAAACAAAGTGATAAACGAGATGGTTTTTGCAAGAGATCTAGGCCATAATGTAATGCTGTTTTGCAATCCGAATTCTCAAATTTCAGAGGTTGCCAAGGAGAAGGGATTTGAAGTTTTTGAATGCAAAATGAGCAAGAAGACATATCACAAAAGCATTCCCGCACTTTGTAAAGTCATAAGAGAAAAAAATGTAAATTTGGTCATAACAAACGGCTCTACAGATAGCTGGGTAGGCGCTATAGCGGGAATGTTTTACCGCAAAAAAGGAGTTAATTTTGCAAGAGAGCGGCATAATCAATTTCCAATTAAAGGAGCCGTTAGCAAATTTATGCATAGAAAGCTGTTTGATAAGATAATATCGGTAAGCCCATCGGTAAGCGCTTATCTAAAAGATATAGGAGTAGATGAAGATAAGATTTTTTACATGCCCACTACTGTTGATTTTAATGATTTAAACAGCTCAAATTCCACTTTCAGACAAGAATTTAGCATACCAAAAGAGGCTATAACAGTAGGAATGTTTTCTGCTCTTTATAAAAAAAAGGGAGTTTACGAATTTGCCGATTCGCTTAAAAAAGTAATGGCCGATAATGAAAATGTATGGGGAATTTTTGGCGGTGGCATCAAAAACAGCGTTAAAGAAGAAATCTTGTCCGGCTTTAAAAAAGATCTCAGAGATAAAATTATATTTACAGGATTTAGAAAAGATGTGGCTAATGTCATAAAAGGAATTGATATTTTTGCATTTCCTTCCCACACAGAGGGTTTGCCGACCGCACTTCTTGAGGCGATGGCGCTTTCTAGACCAATCGTTGCATTTGATATAGAACCTATGAATTTACTGCTTAAAGATAGAGGCATCTGCGTAAAATTCCAAGACACTAACGCACTTGCCGAAGCGATTATTTCATACATAAAAAATAAAAGCCTGATGGAGAAAAACGGCAAAAACGCCGCTGCTTTCGCAAAAGAAAATTACGATATCCAAACGGCAAAAGATAATATAAAAAAATTTTTGGAGAGCCTATGACACCGCCTATTTGTATTTTAACCATGCACCACTGCGCGCCGTTTAAAGATAACCTTACTATCGCGCCCGAGCTTTTCAAAAAAGCGCTAAATGAAATTTGCGCTATGGGATTTCATTTTATAACCTATTCGGAATTTAAAGATATATTGTTTGAACGTAAAAAACCTCAAAAAAAGAGCATTTTGCTAACTTTTGACGATGGATATTTTGATAATTACAAATTTGCCTTTCCTATCCTCAAAGAGCTCAATATCCCTGCCGTTTGCTTTCTTGTAACTGACAATATAGGCAAATTTAAACGCGAAAATTTTGATTTTACGCCCAAACCCCATCTTGAAATCGACTACAAAAAAGATTTGGAACATTTCTTAAATTTAGATGAAATTTACGAGATGAAAGATAGTGGGATATTTGAATTCGATAGCCATACGGCAACTCATTTTCCTTGTAAAAGCAGTGATGAAGTGCGTATAAAAGATGAATTAGACCGCTCATATAACAAGATAAGAGAAATTTTTCCGGATAAAAAAGAGTTTGGGTTTTGCTGGCCAAAAGGACACTTCAACGATACCGCGATGAAAGTAATGAAAGAGTCCAAATACGACTTTGCTTTTAGCGTTATCGACGGCGGATACTGCGTGGGTGATGATAAGTTTAAAATTCGCCGCATAGATATCTCAAATAACTCAAAAAACGATAGCGAATACATCTTTAGGATAAAGAAAAAGCTAAGACTTTATAGCACGGTCATCATAGGGAA
>JAUNLC010000006.1 GCA_030532465.1 Campylobacter sp.
CGGGCGGCATCCCTCACGGACTTAAGATCAAAGAGCGATATAAGATGCTTTTGATAGTAACTAAAGACAAGTAAATTTACATGCCTTGCTCTTTTCGTGGGGCGAGGCGAGAGTCAATTTAAAGGTCAAATTTTGTCTTAAAGCTTTTATGTTAAACTACGAATGTTATTTTAAACAAATTTAAGGATAGATTTGATCATCTTCAAGCAGGTAAATAAGCTATATGACGACAATTTTGTCATTAAAGACTTGACATTAAGTATCAATAAAAGCGAATTTTTCGTGCTTGTCGGCTCAAGCGGTAGCGGCAAGACAACTATACTAAAGATGATAAATCGCCTTGTAGAGCCGACGGCGGGAAGCATTAGGCTGGACGGCTTAGATATCGCAAGCTACGATCTGCGCGAGCTTCGACTAAATATCGGCTACGTCTTGCAGCAGATCGCACTCTTTCCAAATTTAACCGTTTGCGAAAACATAACCCTCATCGCCGAGATGAAAAAGTGGAGTAAAAAGCAGCGACTATCCCATGCCAAAGAGCTTCTTGATAGGGTAGGGCTTGCTCCTGATAGATATCTACACAGATATCCTGCCGAGCTTTCAGGCGGCGAACAACAGCGCGTCGGTATCCTTAGAGCCATCATCACTAGACCTAAAATTTTGCTTATGGATGAGCCTTTTAGCGCGCTTGATCCGATCTCAAGAGGCGAACTTCAAGAGCTTATCAAAGAGCTTCATAGAGATTTTGGTATGACGATAGTATTCGTAACCCACGATATGAACGAGGCTCAAAACGTAGGCGAGAGAATTTGTGTGATGAGCGGTGGAGAGGTCTTGCAGATAGGAACGCCGCAAGAGATCAAAGATGCTCCGACAAGCGAATTTGTAGCTAAATTCTTTCAAACGGCAAGTTTATGAATGAGCTTTTAACTACTCTTAACGAACGTCAAAACGAGCTTTTGCGAGCGACTCTTGAGCACCTTCAAATTTCGCTAGCTTCGCTTCTTTTGGCTATCATTATAGCCGTTACTCTGGCTATAATGATCTCAAATCACAAAAAAGCAAGCGAACTCATCTTACAGATTGCCGGAGTGTTTCAAACCATCCCGTCTCTTGCTCTTTTAGGGCTTTTTATACCGATTTTTGGTATCGGAGCGACTCCTGCGATCATTGCGCTTGTGATATATGCGCTCTTTCCTATCATGCAAAATACCCTGACCGGACTTCGCAGTATAGATCCTGCTCTTATGGAAGCTGCCCAAGCTTTTGGTATGAATAAATTTGAGAGGCTTAGGAAATTTGAGCTGGCGCTTGCCATGCCCGTTATCATATCGGGTATCAGAACGGCTGCGGTTATGATCATCGGCACCGCTACTTTAGCGGCGCTTATAGGAGCGGGCGGGCTTGGGACGTTTGTGTTGCTTGGAATCGATCGTAATAACACATCTTTGATCGTCATCGGAGCTTTTTCTTCGGCTCTTCTTGCTATGATCTTTAACTTCGGGATTAAATTTTTAGAGAGGCAAAACATAAAGCTTGTGATAACCGCTCTTGTAAGCTTGATAATCGCTTTGGCTCTGTCTTTTGCACCAAATATGAGCGGCTTTAAAGAGCGCATAATAATAGCGGGAAAGCTTGGCGTAGAGCCCGAAATTTTAATAAATTTGTATAAAGAGCTAATCGAAGATGAGACCGATTTAAGAGTCGAGCTAAAGCCGAATTTTGGCAAAACAAGCTTTTTGTATGAGGCGCTTAAATCAGGCGAGATAGACGTCTATCCTGAATTTACCGGCACGGTTGTCTCAACTTTTCTTAAAAACCCTCCGATAAATTTATCAAACGATGCAAGGGCGGTTTATGAAGCGGCGAGAGATGGGCTTTTTAGTCAAGATAGGCTTGTTTTGCTTGAGCCGATGGGGTTTGAAAATACATACGCAATTGCAGTTTTAAAAGAATTTGCCAAAAAACATGAACTAAAAACTATATCCGACCTAAACCGCATGCAAAGTAGTATCACGGCTGGATTTACTCTTGAATTTAACGATAGAAAAGATGGAAATTTAGGTCTTAAGTCGCTTTACGGGCTAAATTTAAAAGTTAAAACTATCGAGCCTGCTTTAAGATACAAGGCCATCTCAAGCGGCGAAGTTGAGGTTATAGACGCTTATTCAACCGATAGCGAGATAAGAGAGTTTGATCTGATAGCGCTTGAGGATGATAAAAGGCTTTTTCCGCCTTACGAGGGAGCCGCTTTGATCAAAGAAAAGACGCTAAAGAAACATCCGCAGTTAAAAATTACACTTGAAAAACTATCGGGAAAAATCAGCACTCAAGAGATGAGAGATATGAACTATGCCGTGCGTGCTTTGAAGCGAAAACCAAGCGAAGTTGCGCGCGAATATCTAATAAAAAAAGGGCTTAAAAAGCAAATTTAATCAAACAGGTATTTTTGAAATCATAAAGTTAGTATAAAAATCATGGTATAATATCCGCATACCAAATAATATAAGGCAGTCTATGAAAAATCCTTTTCCGTTTGAGACCTTGGCCGACGGTTCGACATTTTACGGCAGAGAAGATGAGCTTGCCAAAATTTACAAATTTACAAAAGACTCTTTGAATTTGCTTGTCTATTCTAAACGACGCATGGGCAAAACTACGCTTATTAAAGAATTTATGCGCCGCCATAGAGATGAATTTGTCTGCATATATAGCGATATTTTCGATATGACTTGTGGCGAAGATTTTGTAAAAGAGCTGCTTAAAAACAGCGCTAAATCCCAAGAGATGAGCTTTCAAAGCACTTTTAAATTTATACTTGCCAAACTTAAAAGAGTGAGTTTCGAGATCAAGCTTGATCCTCTTACTTACGAGCTTTCAGCCTCTCCGATGATGAAAAATGCAAGCTTTGATGAGGCGATGGATGATCTTTTTTATATGCTTGATGAAATTTCAAAGGATAAAAAGGTAGTTTTTATCATCGATGAATTTCAGCAAATTGCCGAATTTGAGGATCTTAAGATAGATGCGAAGCTTCGTAAATTTATGCAAACAAGTAAAAATATCTCATTTGTTTTTCTTGGTTCAAAGCGCCATCTTTTAACCTCTCTTTTTAGCCACAACATGCCTCTTTTTGAGATGGCTACGCACTTTGAGCTTGGCGCAATAAAGCCAAACGACGCTTATAAATACGCCAAAAATTTCTTAAAAACTACCCAAGCCCAGATGAAAGAGCTTTTTGAAATTTGTAAATTTGATACGAAACTGATTCAAAATGTATTGTATTTTATCTACGAAAATGAAAAATCGCTTGAGAAAAAGGCTATTTTAAGTGCGCTTGATATGGTTTTGCAAAGCAAAGACGGCGCATATAGGCTTGTTTTTGATACATTTAGCAGCAATCAAAAAAAAGCGCTTGAAATCGTAGCTAAAGAGCAAAAAGAGTATTTTTCTCTACCCGTTTTATCTCGCTTTAATATCAGCAAAACATCCCTTCAAGCGGCACTTAAGCAGCTTTTTGTTAAAGAGATAATCGACAAACAAGATGGAGAATTTTTTATCCCCGATACGACATTTGGCTTTTGGCTTGAGAGGGTCTTTAAGACCAGATAAACTCTAAATTTGGAGAGAAATTTGAAAAGATTTATAATAGATGATGAAAACATAGGCGTTGATAATATTTTTAAGATAATAGACCCAAAGAAAAAAGATAGGGTTTACATAGTTACAAATGCGAGAAAAAAGATATCCATGCAGACTTTAAAGCTTTTAAACTCTAAAAAAGTAAAGTTTAAAATTTTTATGATAAGCGATGCGGATAGAGATTTTGCCGATAAGATAATAGTCTTTTTAATGGGAAAATTTTTTGATAAGAAGGGTAAAATTTGCGTAGTTAGCAATGATAAATTTTACGATAGCGTGATGGGATTTTTTAACGCTTTAAGAGCCGAAAAAAAGGAGAAATTTAAAAAAATAACTCTGCAAAAAGAGGGGATTTTAAAGATAGATGAGAGTAAAAACAAAGAGATTGAAAGTATTTTGCTAAAATCTTCAAATCTTCAAGAGCTTCATATCATGCTAAAAAACGTTTACGGCGAGGATGAGGGGCTGGTTATATATAAAACTTTTAAGCAAAAAGCAAGACAAATTTATACCTCCAAAATGCTAGCTTCACCTAAAACAAAAGCTTTGATCAAAGAGCCTAAAAACAGCTCAAATTTGAGTGATAAAACCAAACAAGATAAATTAAGCCTAATAAAAAATGCCGACGCAAATAATCTTTTATCTAAAAATTCTCAAGAGATTAAGAATATAGCAAGAGAGAGTAAAAACACTTCGGAGTTTCATAACGCGCTTATCAAAAAATACGGCAGCGGCGATGGAGTTACGATATATACCATTTTAAAAGATAGAGCAAAGGCTTATTTTCAAAAGAGAGGAAATCCAAGATGATCTATCTAGTCGGCTCCAATTCCTTCTATAAAGGCGTTAAAACACTTAAGCTAAACGAAATTTCGTTTTTTAAATTCGATGTTGATTTGAGTAAATTTGAAGCGCTTGTTATAACTTCTAAAAACTCCATAAAAGCGTTAGAATTTAATCAAACTAAAATTGATGAAAATTTACAAATTTACGCTATCGGCGAAGCTAGCGCAAAGGCTGCGAAGCAAATAGGATTTAAGAAAATTTATATCGGAGAAAACTCTCACGGCAAAGAATTTGCGAGCGAAATTTTGCCGCTTCTTAAAGATAAAAAGACGCTTTATCTAAGAGCTAAAAAGACGGTTTCAAATTTAGGCGGAATTTTAGAAGAAGCAAGCGTTGATATAACCCAGATAGTAGCCTATGAAAACGTATGTTTAAAGGTGGAAGCAGAGCTAAAACCGCAGCCAAAAAGCGTGATTATATTTACGGCCCCTTCGGCGGTTAAGAATTTCATCTCAAATTTTGGCTGGGATGAGAGCTATAAAGCCGTTAGTATCGGTAAAACCACAAGTGAAGAGCTAGCTAAATTTACAACTGCGATCACAAGCGAAATTCAAAGCGTAGAGTCTTGCATAAGGCTTGCTAAAACATTACTTTAAGCAAAATCACTATATAATTTAATTGCCTGAGTGATTTGGCAGCGTACTTTTTTGGGTCCAACACATTAGTATGGGCGAAGATGTGCGGTATCTGTGTGATGTGGCTTTGCCTGAACGCCTAAAAGCGCGAGAAGTTGCAACCTAAGGGATGTCGCCTATTTGCAAGGTTGGCTTTAATTTAGGGCCGCTTACTTACGCACCGCTCACTCGGGTGTTTTAAATTTACGGAGACGGCATGGATATACTAATAGTCGGTAACGGCGGTCGAGAATACGCCATAGGTTTAAAGCTTAAGAGCGAGAAAAACGTCGGTAAAATCTACTTTGCTCCCGGAAACGGAGCCACTTCAAAGCTTGGCGAAAATATCAAATATAAAAATTATGAAGAGCTTGCAAAATTTGCTAAAGATAACTGTATAAATTTAACTATCGTGGGTCCTGAAGCGCCGCTTAGCGAAGGCATAGTCGATATCTTTAAAGCTCAAAATTTAACCATATTTGGACCAAGCAAAAGTGCTGCCAGACTTGAAGGCTCAAAGGCTTACATGAAAGATTTTCTTGCAAGACATGCCATCAAAACCGCTAAATACCTAAATACCGATGATATAAACAAAGCGAGTGAATTTATAAACTCTTTAAAAACCCCTATCGTAGTTAAGGCTGACGGACTATGTGCCGGCAAAGGGGTAATAATCGCAAAAACTCACAAGGAAGCCTTTGATGCGGCTAGCGATATGTTAAGCGGGGAGAGCTTTGGGCAAGCGGGTAAAAGAGTGGTTATCGAGGAGTTTTTGGACGGATTTGAGTTAAGTTATTTTGCGCTTTGCGACGGGGAAAATTTCGTAAGTTTGCCTGTGGCGCAAGATCACAAAAGACTGCTTGATAACGACGAGGGCCCAAATACGGGCGGAATGGGAGCTTACGCGCCAAGTCCGCTAGCTACGAAAGCTCTTATAAAACAGGTTGAAGAAGAGGTCGTAAAGCCTACTTTAAAAGGTATGAAGGCTGAGGGCGCTCCTTTTTGCGGAGTGCTTTTTGTAGGGCTTATGATAGTTAATGATGAGCCTTGCGTGCTTGAGTTTAACGTGAGGTTTGGCGATCCTGAGTGTGAGGTTTTGATGCCTTTGATAGAGTCTGATCTGAGTGAAATTTTATATAAAGCGGCGAGCGGCAAGCTAAATGAAATCGACGTGAAAATAAAAGATGAATTTGCCGTTGGAGTCGTAGTTGCTAGCCAAAATTATCCTTATAAAAGCAGCCCAAAAGTTAAGATAAGCGTAGCAAACGTGCCTGAAAGCTCGCATATAGCTTATGCAGGTGTTAGCGAAGAGGGGGGTGAAATTTACGCCGACGGCGGCAGAGTTCTGGTATGCGTAGCAAGCGCAAAAAGCGTAAAAGAGGCGAGGGATAGAGCCTACAAGCTTTGTGAAAATGTGAAATTTGACGGTATGCAATACCGCAAAGATATCGCTTGGCAGGCTCTTAGATGAGTCAAAATATACTAGATAGGCTTGATCGTGAGGGCATAAGGCTAGCCTCGTTAAGAAAGCGCGCGTTTGCCTATATGATCGACGAGATTCTTATATCTACGCTGCTGATGATAATATATTGGGATAAATTTGCAGCCGCAAATACCTATGAGGAGATTCAGTCGATACTTATCGCGTTGGTATATCAAATAATAATTCTTAAATTTGTATATCAGACCTTTTTTACTTGGTATTACGGGGCAAGTATAGGTAAAATTTTAATGAAGATAGTTTGTGTCAATGTCGAGCTTTTAGATAAGCCCAATTTAAGCTCCTCGTTTATCAGGAGTTTCGTTCGTATCATGAGCGAAAACCTGCTTTTTCTAGGTTTTGCGTGGGCTCTTGGAAATCAAACTTTTCAAACGTGGCATGATCTGGCCGCAAAAACAGTAGTAATCGATGTTTATTAGAATATTTTTTATACTTATCTTCTCTTTTTTAACTCTCTTTGCGGCTCAGGATTTCGAGCTTTTGGCAGATGACGTAAAACGCGAAGGAAATATAGTAACCGCCGAAAATAACGTGCTTGTTTACTCTAGCGAATACCTAATCAGCGCCGATAAAGCGGTTTATAATCAAGAAAAGAGAATTTTAGAGCTGTTTGGCAATGTAAACGTAATGCGCGGAGATGATGAAGTATCGCGTTGCGGCTATGCCAAAATCGATCTAAACAGCAAAGACAGCAGCTACGAAGCGCTATTTATGATGAATAGAGATATGGAAGTTTGGATGCAAAGCGATGAGAGCGAGAGCAATGCCAAATATTACCAAACAAACGGATCTATCGTATCGAGTTGTAATGTGCAAGATCCTGACTGGAGTATAAAATTTAGCAGCGGCAAGCTAAACAAGCAGAGTAAATTCTTACATCTTTATAATCCGGTCTTTTATCTAGGCAAAGCCCCAGTGTTTTATCTTCCTTATTTTGGATTTTCAACCGATACTAAGCGTCGAACGGGTCTTCTTCCGCCGGAGTTTGGATATAGCAGAAGCGGAGGATTTTTTTACAGGCAACCCATCTACATAGCCGAATACAACTCATGGGATATAGAGTTAAATCCGCAAATTCGCACCAATCGAGGAAGCGGAATTTACGCTACGTTTAGATTTGCCGACTCGGCTTATTCAAAGGGCTCAATTAGCATGGGCGAGTTTTGGGATAAGGACAGCTACCGCCAAAGAGAAATTTCTAAAAACTCAAACAGACTTCCGCTAAAAAACAAGACTCACAAAGGTATAGAGCTAAAATATGAGCGAGACAGATTAGTAAAACACCTTATAAGCGAAGATTTGCAAGAGGGTCTGTGGATAGACGCCACTAAGCTAAACGATATAGATTATATAAATTTAAAAAGTAGAAAAAACCGAGATAGCGGTGAAAATTCGCTTGTGACATCTAAATTTAACTACTTTATAAGTAGCGATAAACACTATCTTGGAGCCTATGCGAGATACTATATAGATACCGCAAAGGTCGGCAGTAAAAACGAAAATAAAGACACTTTGCAAGAGTATCCAAGCTTTCAGTATCACAAATATACAGACTCCATAATACTGCCAAATTTATTGTATTCGCTTGATCTTTATTCGCATAACTATACTAGAAAGATCGGCGTAGAGGCGGTGCAGTATGAGTTTAAGATGCCGGTTTCATTTCATGTACCGCTTGTTAGCGAGTATCTGAATTTTTCTTATTATCACGATCTTTACGCTACGCAGGTAAATTATTCAAACAAAATTTATAGACCGACCGGCGATGAAGATAAGAGTGCAAGTTATATGGAAAGCGCGCATAAATTTTCACTTCATACGGATCTTGCCAAAGCTTATGAGAGCTTTTATCATAGTGTGAATTTGGGTGCGGATTACACCTTAAGAGGATATCACGACGGAAGTTTGCCCGATGTCCATGAAATGAGCGAAGATGATGAAAATGTCTATGTTTATGATATGCTCGGGCGTAAATATCAGAATTTTATAGGCTCGCAACATACTAAAGATGAAATTTCAGGTAGATTGACGCAGTATTTTTTCAATGACGAGGGAAGAAAATATCTAAGACACACTATCTCGCAAGGATATTACACTAAAAAGAGCGAGTATTCGAACTTAAAAAATATAATCGGTTTTTATCCTTTAAAGAATTTATCGTTTTACAATAGACTTGAATACTCCCATAGGCATAAATACTTTGAAAAGATTCAATCGGGCATGAACTACTCAAATGAGTATTTTGGTACAAATTTATGGCATACCTTTGAGAGAAAAAGCGAGCAGGAGAAGCAAAATTTCTTCTACGGTTCAGGTTTTATAAATTTGCCTCGTCAATATAAGCTAATCGGAGGTTTGCAGTACGATCTTGAAAAAAGCTATACCAGACAGTGGCGTTTAGGCGTGGCGCATAATAGAAAGTGTTGGAATTATTCGGTATTTTACGAGCAAGAGATCGAGCCTATCACAACCACCAGCGGTTCGGCATCTAAAAAGTCAAAGGGCGTTTATTTCATGATCAACTTTTATCCGATGGGCGGGATTCATTACGATTTATCGTTAGATAGTAAAGATGATAGTTCAAAAGGCGGAAAATAATGGCCGAACTAGCCGATCTTATGTTTGAAAATCAGCTTGATGCGGCGGCCAAGCTGCTTGAAATTTTACCTAAAAAAGATCTTGTCGCTAACGAATATCTAATCATCTGCTCGTCTATCGATGCGGTTATCTTAACCGATATCGTATCAAGGGGCTTAAATTTAAGCTATGAGATGCTCTTTACCGAAAGGATATTTGCTCCAAATAATCCCGAGTGCGAGATCGCGATGGTAAGTGAAAGCGATGAAATTTTAGTTCACGATGAGCTGGTTAAATCTTTTGGGATAAGCTATGACTTTATCTTCGGCGAGGCTCAAAGAAAATATGAGGAAAAAATTTTAAAAAACGTATACAGATACAGAAAGGGAAATTTGATAGGAAATTTAAAGGATAGGAACATTTTGCTCATTGACGAGGGGTGCGAGACCGGCATGACTGCAATGATCTGTCTTAAAACTCTTATGAAAGAGAGAGTAAGATCGGTTAGTTACGCTACCCCGCTTATAGCAACCAATGTCGCAAATACGCTTTTGCCTCTTGTGGATGAAATTTACGCCGTTCATAAGATAGCTAATTTTATCGATGTAGATTTTTATTACGAGAACAAGATCGAGCCAAAGCCTTCAGTTATACTCTCTATCTTAGAGGAGAGTCCATTTTATATACCACTACAAAAACAAGGAGATACTAAAGCATGCAATATTCAATAGAAGTTAATAATCAAATTGAAATTTACGATATAAACAAGGTTGCAAAACAAGCAAGCGGGGCGGTGCTGTTAAGAGTTAAAAACACGGTAGTTTTAGCAACCGTGGCAAGAGAGGATACTCAGGTGAGCGAGGATTTTTTACCTCTTACCGTGCAGTATATCGAAAAAACCTATGCCGCGGGGAAAATTCCCGGAGGATACGTTAAGAGAGAGACGAAACCGGGGGATTTTGAGACCCTGACGGCTCGCATTATAGATCGCTCTTTGCGCCCGCTGTTTCCAAAAGGTTATGCCTATCCTACGCAAATCGTAGTTATGGTGTTATCTGCCGATCCTGAAGTTGATTTGCAAGTGGTATCTTTAAATGCCGCTTCGGTTGCGCTTTATCTAAGCGATATACCGGTAAATTCTCCTGTTTGTGGCGTAAGAGTGGGCTATATAGATGATAAATTTGTGATAAATCCAAGCAATAGCGAGCTTAAAACCAGTGCGCTTGATCTTTATGTAGCGGGCGTTAAAGACGAGCTTTTGATGATCGAGATGAGAAGCATCGCGCAAGATAAGAGCGAGATAATACCCATGATGAGTGTCGAGCCGATGCTTGATCCAAGCATAAACGACGGCATCATCTCTCAGCAGGACATGAACGAATTTAGCGAGGATATGATAGTAGATGCGATCGCAGAAGCGGCTAAAGCGATACTTAGAGCCTCAAATGCTTACGAAGAGGCTTTTGAAGCGCATAAAAAAGCAGATGCCGTGCTTGAGCTTAAACCCGAGATAGAAAACGAGAGCATAGCCGTATATCTTGATGAATTTTATAAAGAAGAGGTTAAATTTGCTATCAATCAGATGGCAAAGAGTGAGCGCGCAAGCGAGCTAGGCAAGATAGCTAAGCAAATTTTAGCCGACGAAGTCGCGCAAAAAGAGGGCTGGGAAGAAGAGACCATAATGAACGTTCTTGGCAAATACAAGAAAAAGATCGTTAGAGAGCAGATCATAAACCAAGGGCTTAGAGCTGACGGAAGAGGGCTTAAGGATGTGCGGGCTATATCGATTGAGACGAATATCCTGCCAAACGCACACGGCTCTTGCCTCTTTACTCGCGGTCAGACCCAAGCTTTGGTAGTGGCGACCCTTGGAACCGATAGCGACGCGCAAATGTATGATATGCTAACCGAAAAATCGGCAATCGTAGATAAGTTTATGTTTAACTACAACTTTCCGGGCTTTAGCGTAGGCGAGGCAAGTCCTATGAAGGCTCCCGGAAGACGCGAGTTGGGACATGGAAATTTGGCTAAACGAGCGCTTGCTCCAAGTATTGATATAAATTCGCCTTACACCATCCGCTTGGTTTCTGAAATTTTAGAGTCAAACGGCTCTAGCTCCATGGCAAGCGTTTGCGGAGGCTCTTTGGCGCTTCGCGCCGCAGGTGTGGATACGGCTAAACTTGTTGCGGGCGTTGCGATGGGGCTTGTGTTTGAAGGTGAAAAACACGCGGTTTTAACAGATATCATGGGGCTTGAGGATCATGACGGCGATATGGACTTTAAGGTTGCTGGAAGTGTTGATGGAATAACGGCCCTTCAGATGGATATAAAGCTTGGAGGCATAAGCCTTGAGGTTTTAAAAGAGGCTCTTTATCAGGCGCGCGAAGGAAGGCTGCATATCTTAAATTTGATGCAAAAGGCAAACGAGGAAATTTTAGTAAATGAAGAGATCTTGCCTAAACTTGAACTTTTTAGCGTTGATCCGGGCAAGATTGTAGATATCATAGGACAAGCGGGCAAAACTATAAAAGAGATAATAGAAAAATTTGAAGTTTCTATCGACCTTGACAGAGAAAAAGGTGAGGTTAAGATAGCCGGAGCTCAAAAGACAAAAGTTGATGCGGCAAAAGACTATATCATCCAAATAGTTTCAAAAGATAACTCAAAAGGCGGCTTTGGCGGCAAGAGAAGAGAGGGTAGAGATAGAGATAAAGAGAGAGTAAAACCTACCTTTAACATAGGAGATGAGTTTGACGGAGAGGTTAAAAAAGTAGTAGAATTTGGCGCATTTATAGGTCTTAAAGGCGGCGTTGACGGACTTCTTCATATATCTAAAATTTCAACTCCCCTTAAAGAGGGCGATAGGGTTAAGGTTAAGGTTAGCGAGCAAAAAGGGAATAAAATTTCTCTTGTTTTAGCGGAGTAATTTAAAAAGGAGGATTGTATGCAGTATAAGAAGTTGCTTTTTCCCATAGGCGCGGGAGATGATGTAAAAGAGCGAATATACGGGGCTTTGCTTATAGCTAAACATTTTGATACCCATATTGAAATTTTAGCAAGCCAGCTTGATCCAAGCGTAGTTTATAATATGAAAATGACTCTTAGGGGAGGCGTTTTATATGAGCAGTTTTTAAAGGCCGCTAAGGCCGAGCTTGGAGTAGAGCATGAGCAAAACGAAGGCGTTTTTAAGAAAGTTTGCGCCGAATTGGGGGTTGAGATCAGCGATACTCCGACAGGCAAAGCAAGTGCGAAATTTGTTACAAAAAGCGGCAAAAGAAGCGTAGTGGTAGAGCAAGAGTCGAAATTTTGCGATATGGTTATAGCCGCCGCTCCGCTTGACGGCAGAGTTACCGGAACGTTTGAGGCCGCAGTGTTAAAAAGCGGAAAGACAGCTATAGCCATACCAAGAAAGCTTACTAAATTTAGCACCGATAATATCCTTGTAAGCTGGAACGGCTCTACTCAAAACTCACGCGCTCTTTCAAGTTCGATAGATCTTCTTAAAAAGGCGAAAAAGGTCCATTGTATAACTTGCAAAGCTCATGCAGACGAGGCTGCCGAAGAGAATTTAAGAAAGCTTGAAGAGTATCTTAAGATACACGATATAAAAGCTACTTATGAAGTTGTTAGCACCACTTCAGTTCCGGGAGAGGCTCTTTTAAAATCCGCAAAAGACGGAAAATTTGATCTTATCGTTGCGGGCAGATACGGCGAAAACGGTTTTAGAGAAATTTTTCTTGGAGGAACGACCAGATATTTTCTTAAACATACTACGGTTCCGGTATTTATGTAAGAGTGATATGGGAGTTAGCTCCCATATCGTTAATTGCTCTTTAGAGGAGCTTTTAGAGGAATCCTCTTCCTTGTTTTATAATCATTCGGATAGTTTTTCGCCAGATATGTAAGGATGATATTTTCGCTCTCTTTGTCAAATTCCCACAAGCCTTGAGTGTTTTGCATCCATCTTATCAGATCAAGCCAAGTTTGCCTATCTCCTTTTTGATTTATCACTAAGGTTAAACTGTGGCAAGCCATGCAGTTGCCTGCCACCAGCTCCCATCCCGTATCTATCTTAAGTCCCGTATCAGGGTCTATCTTAGCCTCGCTTGCAAAGGCGAAAGTAAGTCCAAGCAGTAATATCGCTATCTTTTTCATAGCCTTACCCCACATATACTGCCACTCTATGACAACTGTTGTTTAGATACCCTTTTGGATTCCAAGCGGGTAGAACCATAGGCTGTTTTTTGCCGTTAGTATCGGTTGCTCTAGCCCATACTTCGTAATATCCCTTGTCCGGAAATTTAACCGACGCCTTCCAAGATTGCCATGCTAGGCGATTTACAGGCTTGCTTACCGTAGCCTTTTGCCATGTTTCGCCAAAATCTATGCTTACTTCCATCTCTTTAACCTCAAGCTCTCCCGCCCAAGCCTTTCCTCGCACTTCAAGCGTATCGCCGAGATTAAATTTGGAATTTGTAACAGGATGAGATATTACGGACTTTACAGGCATTGATTCTATAATTTTCATCTTCGTATCCTTGCTAACTTTTGCTCCCGGAGCAACCGGTTGGGCGGGAATTTTATACGAATCAGACATCTTTGGGCCGTCATGAACTATATTTCTAACCGATAGTTTCGTAAGCCATTTACCGCAAACAGAGCCTGGAAAACCTCCTGCGACCAGCCTTAAAGGATATCCGTTTATATAAGGTATATCCACGCCTTCGTAAGCCCATGCTATAAGAGTCTCTTCTTGAAGCGCTTTTTTGATAGGAATTCCGCGACTAATAGGCTTCTTGCTCGCATCACCGTCAAGCGGGATATCGATACCTTCATATCCTACATAAACGGCGTCATCTTTAATGCCGCAGCTTTGTAAAACATCTTTTAATCTAACTCCCGTCCATCTTCCGCAAGCTACGGCGCCTACGCCCCACTGAGTTCCGCTTGTTGCCGGTATTACCTCGCCTCTGCCGTTTCCGCCGCACTCAACCGTAAGAGCATATGTATGATGTTTAAATTTCTTCTTTAGATCTTCGATACTAAAAGTAGTAGGATTTAGACAGCTCTCGCCGTCTATAACCAGTTTCCAATTTTTTGCGTCAAGATCTTTTAAATCAGGCATCAAGCCGTTATTTCTAACAAAAAAGTGCTCCGGTTTTACGAAATCGCTATCAAAAAATTGAGGCGGTGTTTCTGCCGTTATAGGCTTGTCGTTATGATAAACCAACCCGTTTTTGCCCTCAATCTTAAAATTTTCATCCACTGCCGCAAGTGCCGCAGGAATAAGTCCGCTTGGATAATTGCTAGCAAAAGGTACATTTGCGCCTACTATAGCGGCAAATGCCAGAAGCGAACTCTTCTTTAAAAACCCTCTTCTGCTCTCATCGGTCGTTCTTCCCAATATGTCAAGATCGGCTTTTAGCGGATCTTGTTTGTATGCCTCAAAGAAACCTAACTCTTTTTTGCCTTTCATCTCGTCTCCTTGTTTTGATGTTTGGTTGCGAGAATTTTAAGGCAATAATATTTTAGAAACAATATAAAAAACAATTAATATTTAATTATTAAGCAATTTTATTACTTAAATAATACTTTTATCATTAAATAAAATATTATATATTTTTGATAGAGGTTGTTGTGATTTATAAAAATAGAGTATTTTAGGGATAAAACTCTATATAGTTAAATAAATTTGAAAATCTAAATTTATAGCAAAATAAAACTATATAGATTTTAAGGTTTGAAATTTGATGGTGCGATCAGCGAGATTTGAACTCGCACACCTAACGGCACTACCCCCTCAAGATAGCGTGTCTACCAATTCCACCATGATCGCAACAGAAGTAAGATTAAAAGGATTCAGCCCGAAGGTGGGCTGAAATATTAAAACATTGGATTTGCGTAAAGAATGATAAGTGTAACAACGAGTGCGTAGATAACTTGCGCTTCGATCATCGCTAGAGCGATAAACATCGTTGTCATAAGTTTGCTACCGACACCCGGATTTCTAGCTGTTCCCGAGATTGTAGCAGAAGCCGTGCTTCCCATACCGATAGCTCCACCAAGAGCCGCAAGACCCAGACCAAGAGCCGCTGCAAGAACAGAGTATGATTTTAGCATTTCGCCGTCACCTGCAAATGCAAATGAAGCAAGTGCAGCCATAAGAAAAAGAATCTTTTTCATGAAATTTCCTTTGATGAATTTAAGCCATTTCGGATCAGACCCCTACTTTGAAACTTTGTGGCGCATTTTATATAAAATTTGCTTTGATTTACTTAAATTTTGAAAAATTTTTTCTTGATTTAAAATATTTAGCGATATTGCAAAGCTGCTACGAATTTACAAAATATTTTTAAATTGTTTCGATTTTCTACTTTTCTATCACTAAGCTTAGTTAAATATTTTTAAGCTTAGAAATTTAAAAGCTTTTTTATGCTAAGTTGAAGTTTTTTAAATATTTCAACAAATTTAAGGTTGCTTAGTGCAAGATAAGTTCTCAAGAATCGGCTTTATTTTAGCTGTTGCAGGAAGTGCGGTAGGTCTTGGAAATGCTTGGAAATTTCCATATTTGGTTGGACAAAACGGCGGTTCGGCCTTTGTTCTTTTATATCTATTTTTAACTTTTTTTATAGGACTTACGGTCTTTTTTGGAGAGGTTTCCATAGGAAAACTGTCCGAATCAGATCCAGTAAATGCCTTTAAAAAGCTTGCTCCTACCGGTAAAAACGGCTGGAAATTCGCGGGCTTTACCATGCTTGGAGCTATCATTTTGGTATCTTTTTATACTATAGTTATAGGCTGGATATTTAAATACGCATTCATGGTTTTAACCCATTTGCCCGCAGATATAGAGAGTTCGGCAGCTACATTCGGAAATTTTGTATCAAAAGACGCTTCATCTCAAATTTTATACTTTACCATAACCAATATTATATGTTTTTATATTGTTTCAAAAGGTATCAAAAGCGGTATAGAGCGTGTAAATGTGTGGCTTATGCCGTCTTTGTTGGTTCTCGTAATAGCCATGCTTGCATATTCGGTGACTATGGACGGATTTGCCGAGTCGGTTAAATTTTTACTTGTGCCCGATTTTACTAAAATAACTTTTGATAGCGTTCTTACCGCGCTTGGGCTTGCATTTTTTACACTTTCGCTCGGCGTAGGCGTCATCATAGTATATTCTGCAAATTTGCCAAACAACACAAATTTGGTAAGCTCGTCCATCATCATCGTTGTAATTAACGTTATAATGGGAATTTTACTAGGTCTTGTCATATTTACCTTTGTTTTTGAATTTAATGCAGAGCCAAGCCAAGGCGTGGGACTTGTCTTTATCTCGCTTCCTACGCTATTTTCTAAGCTTGGAACATTCGGACACATCTTTGCATTCGCTCTTTTTACCGCTTTGATTTTTGCCGGTATTACCTCGGCGATATCGATGCTTGAGCCGTTTACATACTATCTAATAAAAGAATTTGGCTTTACTCGCAAAAAAGCTCTTGTAAGCATAGCCGTCTTTGTATATATTACGGGAATTTTGTGCATATTTTCAAACATTGAAGGCGTTAAGGAAAATTTAGTATTTTTCGGAAAGAGCCTGTTTGATTGCCTTGACTACTTGGTTTCAAATATCATTATGCCTATTGGCGGAATTACCGTTTCGATTTTTGTCGGCTTTATCGTCAAAAAAGAGGCTTTGCATGAGCTTTTTGGTCCTTATATGAGCGGCGTTATGTTTAATATTTGGTATTTTATGATTAGATATGTGGCTCCCCTAGCGATAATCGTCATATCCGTAAACGCCATTTTGAGCTAGCTTATGTCGGCCGATAAATTTTCTAAAATAGGCTTCATACTCTCCATCGTGGGAGCTGCTATAGGACTTGGAAACGCTTGGAAATTTCCTTATATGGTTGGCGCAAACGGCGGTTCGGCCTTTGTGCTTTTATATCTTGTGTTTGCAGTGATTGTTGGACTTAGTATATTTTTTGCCGAGATGGCTATGGGTAAAATTTCAAATGCAGATCCGGTAAACGCGTTTAGGACACTAGCTCCTAGAAACTCTAAATTATGGGGATTTGCGGGCATAATGATGCTTACGGGTATCTTTGTAGCCTCGTTTTATACCCTTATAATAGGATGGGTTATAAAGTATGCGATATTTTCTTTGGGCGAGCTTCCTTTTAGTATAAGCCAGTCCGGCGAGAGATTTAATAAATTTATCTCAACCGATATCTTGGGTCAGGTTCTTTACTTTTCAATCGCCTTTTTTGCTTACTTTTTTATACTTTCAAAAGGAGTTAAAAAGGGAATTGAACGCATAAATTTATGGCTTTTGCCGATATTTTCTCTGCTTCTTGTGGCGATGTTGGTTTATTCTATGCAGATGAGCGGATTTAGCGAGGCGTTTAAATTTTTGCTTGTATTTGATCTTTCAAAGCTAACGGGCGAGGCGGTATTTATGGCGCTTGGACTAGCATTTTTTACTATGTGTATAGGTATCGGAGCCATTATTACATACTCAAGCAGTCTTGATAATAGAACGAATTTATTTACCTCTTCGCTATATGTGGTCATCTTAAATATCGTATTTAGCATAGTTATCGGGCTTATCGTATTTACTTTTGTGTTTGAGTTTAACGAGCAGCCAAGCCAAGGCGTAGGACTTGCTTTTATCTCGCTTCCTACACTTTTTGCCAAGCTTGGAGCTATGGGAAATTTGCTAAGCTTTGCGTTTTTTACCGCTCTTGTGTTTGCGGGATTAACTTCGGCTATCTCTATGGTAGAGCCGCTCATATTTCACATTACCAACGAATTTAAAATTTCTAGACTAAAAGCCATTTTCATAGTCGGCGTCTGCGTTTATGTTTTAGGAATTCTTTGCGCTCTTTCAAATACCGATCTTTTTAAAGAGAGTTTGACTTTTTTCGGAAAAGGGTTTTTTGATATACTTGATTACGTTAGCTCAAACATAATGCTTCCGCTTGGAGGCATCGTTATAGCCGTTTTTGTGGGATTTTTTGTAAAAAAGCAGAGCCTAGAAGAGCTGTTTTTACCGTATATGGGTAAAACTATCTTTAAAATTTGGTACTTTCTCTTAAGATATGTGGCGCCTACTTGCGTTGTGCTGGTTATGATAAGGCAGATTGTGGGGCAATAAATGGAGCAAAAATTAATAAAAATAGAGAAAATTTTTAATAAACTAGCAGATATCATAGGCTATATTTGCATGGTTATTATGTTTTTGATGATTTGCGATGTGTTTTTAAACGTTACCGCTAGATATTTTTTCAAATACGGAAATGTCGGTCTTCAAGAGCTTGAGTGGCACTTCTTTGGTATCATTATCATGCTTGGTATGAGCTATGCGCTTAAAGAGGACGCTCATGTCAGGGTCGATGTCTTTTATGACGGATTTAGCCTTAAAACAAAAGCTCTTATAAACATGCTTGGTGTGGTATTTTTCATCCTTCCTTTGGCTTTACTTGTGGCATGGCTTAGCTTTGATTATGTAGTTGAAGCTTACGAGTCAAACGAGGGTAGCGCAGATCCCGGCGGACTTCCTTATCGCTGGATCATTAAAGCTTTTATACCGTTTTCGTTTTATCTTTTGATATTTTTTAGCGTAGGTTACTTTATCAAATACCTAAATTTATATATAGCTTGCAAAAAAGGAGAGTGCAAATGACCGGCGTAGTTATGTTTTTAGCCGCTCTTTTTATGCTGGCTATCGGCTTTTCGGTTGCGTTTACCTTTGGGGCTATTTCGGTTATTTTTGGGCTTATAGGCGCGATGGTTGAAAGCTTTGGGGATAAAGAGGGCTTTGCGGGCGGACTTGAAATTTTTAAAGAGATGTTTGCCTTTATGCCTTATAGAATTTACTCCATCATGGAAAATAAAATCCTCATCGCCGTGCCTCTTTTTGTCTTTATGGGTATAATTTTACAAAAGACCAAGCTTGCCGAGCGATTGCTTGAGAGTATGGCGTTTTTGTTTGGAGAAATTCGCGGCGGTGTGGCTATCAGCACCGTCTTAGTCGGCGCGCTTCTTGCGGCTTCAACCGGAGTTGTCGGAGCAAGTGTCGTGGCTATGGGTGTTATGAGTCTTCCCGTTATGCTTAAATACCGCTACAACAAAGCTTTAGGATGTGGCACCATATGCGCTTCGGGCACGCTTGGACAGATCATTCCGCCTTCTATCGTGCTTATCATCTTAGGCGACGTTTTTACCGTTCCTGTTGGAGATCTATTTCGTGAAGCAATAGTTCCGGGACTTGCTCTTGTGGGAGCTTATATCGCTTATATCTTGTTTGTGTCTTATATGAACAAAGATTACGCTCCGCCGGTGATTGATGAGAGCGGCATACCAAAAAGCAAGCAAATTTTTAACGCGATTAAGGCTATCTTGCCTCCTTTGGTTTTGGTATTGCTTGTGCTTGGCTCTATCTTTAACGGTATTGCGACACCGACTGAGAGCTCGGCGTTTGGCTGCGTTGGCGCGATCATACTTTCTATGTTCTATAGAACCTTTTCACTTCAAACTTTAAAAGAAGCCCTTGAAGAAAGCGTTAAAACAACAGCCATAGTATTTACGATACTTATCGGAGCGACGGCATTTTCTATGGTGTTTAGCTACACCGGAGGCGATGAGGTCGTAGAGGCCTTTATGTCAAATTTGCCCGGCGAAAAATGGGGCTTTATCATCCTTGCTATGCTTACGATATTTGCGCTTGGGTTTTTTATAGATTTCGTTGAAATTTCTTATATAGTGCTGCCTATTTTGGTGCCTATAGCCGTAAATTTGGGTATAAATCCGCTATATTTTGCGATAATTATCGCTATGAATTTACAAACTTCGTTTCTAACTCCACCGTTTGGGTTTAGCCTCTTTTATCTCAAAGGCGTTACACCGCCCGAAGTTAGCACGATGGATATATATAGAGGAGTTATCCCCTTTATCCTGCTTCAAATTTCCATACTTATAATTTTTACGATAATACTTCTTTAAAAACCGCTCCTTGCAAATTTGCGAGGGGCAATCAAATTTAAGAGTTAAACATTAACGTTTAAGCGTTATAATTTTCCAAAATTAAATAAGGAGAATTTATGAAATTCTTAACTCTTGTTTCTATCTGTGCGGTTTGTGTTTTGGCTGATTCAAATTTGTTTGAGATTTATAAGAACAAAGCCTTCTTTCATCAAAATTTAGATAACCAAAAAAGCTCTTTTTCCATAGAGGTTCCACATACGATAAATATCCATGATATAGATATCGTCGCAAGCTGTGAAGTAAGAAATTTAACTCTAAATGAAGCTCAGTTTGTAAAAGATGATGAGTATAACTCTCGCGAAGAGCTATTAAAGCGTATTCAAGGACTTGACACAAGGCTTTCGGCGCTTAACTTAAAGTCAAATTTTTTATCTAAATTTGCCCCAAGCGACAAGATAACGGCGGAGAGCTTAAAAAGCGAGGGCGATAAGCTTTACGAGGTTGTTTTTAAAAATTTAGATGAAATTTCAGCAACCAAAAAAGAGCTTGAAGAGCTAAACTCACAGCTTAATAAATTTAAAGTTAAACAGGTTAAAAAGCTTGATCTAAGCTTTGAGTGCGAGCCTAAATTTGTAAAAATTTCATATCCGATAGGCGTAAAGTTAAATTTGCAAAATGAAATTTTAGCCGATACCGCAAAGTTGCGAGTAGATATCATCCAAGGTCTAAGCTTAAGCAGTCCGTTTGCAAAAGATATCAAAAATCTTGACATCGCGCTTTATCCTTTTGGCTACTCGTCAAATTTGATCCCGCCGCGTTTTTATCCTTGGTATGAGGGTAAGTCTGAGCCGATTCCCGTAAATAGCATGGCTGCTGAGCCGATGATGGAGGTGGCTGATGTTTCAAGCGTGAAGATGAGAAGCGCAAAGATGGTTGCAAGTGAAGTAAGCGCGCAAAACGTGCAAAATACCTTGTCAAACGCTTGGAAAATTTCAAACGTAACCTTAAAGGCAAACGAGGAAAATAAATTTACCTACGACAAGCAAAGCGCGAACGCTAAATTTGAAGTAGTTATAGACGGATACAGCGGCTCAAACGCTTATATCAAAGCGATTTTTACGCCTGAAAAAAGCATGGAGTATGCAAACACGATTATGAAGATAGACGGTATAAATGTCGGCAAAAGCTCAAGCTTTAGCCTAAAACCGAATGAGGAAAATTTCGTATATTTTGGTAAAAACGACCTAATAAGCGTGAAAAAAGAGAAGCTTGTAAATTTCACTAAAGAGAGCTTTTTTGGCAATAAAAGCAAAATTTCAACAGGCTTTAGCTACGAGATCAAAAACGGCTCAAATAAGGCTTGGAGTATGACGCTCATAGAAAGAGTGCCCGTTTCAACGCACGAAAGCGTGAGTGTGGCGATGAAAAACACGCCAAAAGAGAGTGAAGTTAGCAAAGAAGGCGAGGTGAGCTGGAAATTTGAGCTAAAGCCAAACGAGAGTAAAAAAGTGGAGTTTACTTACGAGCTTACTAGGCCGAATAATTAATAAAATTTGCATTTTTATAATTATTAATTAAAGCAAATAAGGATAAAATTAACGTCGTTAAGCAAATTTAAACCACGATGAAAAGGCGATTTATGGCGAAAAAATTCATAGATGTGATGGATACCACCTTTAGGGACGGATTTCAGTCGGTATTTGGCGCAAGAGTGCTTATGGATGACTTTTTGCCTGCGGTTAGCGCAGCAAAAGATGCCGGTATCACACATTTTGAATTTGGCGGTGGAGCGCGCTTTCAAAGCCTATATTTTTATCTGAACGAAGATGCTTTTGCTATGATGGACAAATTTAGAGAAGTCGTAGGACCTCAGGCAAATTTGCAAACCTTAAGCAGGGGCGTTAATACCGTAACTCTTGATACGGGCAGCCGCGAGCTGGTCGATCTTCACGCTAAACTTTTTAAAAAGCACGGCACGACTACGATTAGAAATTTTGACGCGCTAAACGATGTGGAAAATTTAAAATACTCGGGCGAAAGGATAGCTCATCACGGACTTAAGCACGAAGTTGTGGTAACTATGATGGATCTGCCTCCCGGATGCGTGGGCGCTCACGATGTGGCGTTTTACGAGCGAATTTTAAGGGAAATTTTAGACGCAGGCATTCCTTATCATAGCGTTTGTTTTAAGGATGCAAGCGGCACAAGTAGCCCGCAAAAAGTATATGAAACTATCAAAATGGCTCGCAAGCTACTTCCGGAAAAAACTCACATCAGACTTCATACTCACGAAACCGCAGGCGTTAGCGTGGCTTGTTATCTAGCCGCACTTGAAGCGGGAGCCGATGGTGTAGACTTAGCCGCAAGTCCCGTAAGCGGCGGCACAAGCCAGCCTGATATCTTAACCATGCTGCACGCCGTTAAGGGCAAAAACTACGATCTTGGCGGACTTGACGTCGAACGAGTGTTAAAGTATGAAAGAGTGCTAAAAGAGTGCCTCAAAGACTACTTCATACCGCCTGAAGCTACGGAAGTAAGCCCGCTCATACCGTTTTCTCCAATGCCCGGCGGTGCGCTTACCGCAAATACTCAAATGATGAGAGATAATAATATCTTAGATAAATTTCCCGACGTGATCGACGCTATGCGCGAAGTCGTAGAAAAGGGCGGATACGGCACATCGGTAACTCCCGTAAGTCAGTTTTATTTCCAACAAGCGTTTAATAACGTGCTCTTTGGCAAATGGAAAAAAATCGCCGATGGATACGGCAAGATGGTGCTTGGATACTTCGGCAAGACCCCGTCAAAGCCCGATAAGGAAGTTGTAAAACTTGCAAGCGAGCAATTAGGGCTTAAGCCTACCAAAGAAAACGCCATAGATATAGCCGATCGCGACGAGAGCAAATCGATAAAATTTACAAAAGAGCTACTTGAAAAAGAGGGTATTAAGACAAGCGAGGAAAATATATTTATCGCGGCTGCTTGCAAAGAAAAGGGAATAGCCTTTTTAAAGAGCGAGGGCAAAGTAAATGTGCGTAAAATTTCTCAAACCGAGCAAAAAGAGCAAATTTGCGCCGTTAAAAAGAGTCAAGAGCCTATCAACGAGAAGTATAACGTAGTAGTAAACGGCAAGAAATTTGAGGTTGAAATTTCTGATAGCGCAAGCTCGGCGGTTGAGGTTAAGAGCGTAAAACCTGCGGGCGATGCTATGCTGTTACCGCCTGAAATTTCTCCTGCGGGAAGAAAATCTACAAACGAAAACGGAAGCGGCGAAGCGGTGCTAAGCACTTTGCCCGGAAATGTCTTTAAAATTTTGGTTCAAATCGGCGAAAAAGTAACAAAAGGTCAAAAGATGTTTATCCTAGAGGCCATGAAGATGGAGATAGAGGTGGTCGCTCCAAAAGATGGCGTTGTAAATTCAATCGAAGTGGAGGTTGGACAAACGATAAAGAACGGGCAAATTTTGGCAAGGATTTAGGTGGTTTTGGCTGATATTTTGCTAGAAATTTGAGCTAAAATCAACGATAAAATTTAAAAAGGAAAAACAATGGTAAATGAGATTGAAAAACTGGGCTTGAAAGATGTAAAAAACGTCTATCACAACTTAAGCTATGACGAGCTTTTCGAGCATGAAAAGAAAAATAACGAGGGTAGGGTAAGCAGCAACGGAACCTTTATGGTCGATACGGGAATTTTTACCGGAAGAAGCCCTAAGGATAAGTACTTCGTAAAGCAAGATCCAAGCCAAAAATACATCGCATGGGGCAAGGTAAATAAGCCAATATCAAAAGAGCTTTTTGACAAGCTTTTAAAAAAGGCTAAAGAGCAGTTAAGCGGCAAAGATATCTATGTGCAAGACGCGTTTTGCGGCTCAAGCCAAAAAAGCAAAAAGGCTGTTAGATTTGTAACCGAAGTTGCTTGGCAAGCGCATTTCGTAAAAAATATGTTTATAAGACCAAACGAGGGTGAGCTAGCTAAATTTAGCCCCGATTTTGTAGTTTATAACGCTTGCAAATGCTCAAATGAAAATTATAAAGAAGACGGGCTAAATTCCGAAGTTTTCGTTATCTTTAACGTGGAAGAAAACGTCGCGGTAATCGGCGGAACATGGTATGGCGGAGAGATGAAAAAGGGAATTTTTTCAATGATGAACTACTGGCTTCCGCTTGAGGGCAAGCTAAGTATGCACTGCTCTGCAAACGTTGGCAAAAAGGGCGATACGGCTTTATTTTTCGGACTTAGCGGAACAGGCAAAACTACCCTTTCGACAGATCCGCATCGCAAACTAATAGGCGATGACGAGCACGGTTGGGATGATGACGGCGTGTTTAACTTTGAAGGCGGCTGCTACGCAAAATGTATAAATCTTGATCCTGAAAGCGAGCCTGAAATTTACGGCGCTATCAAACGCAATGCGCTACTTGAAAACGTCGTAGCGGACGCAAACGGAACGGTTGATTATAAAGATGGAAGCAAGACTGAAAACACACGCGTAAGCTATCCGATCGAGCATATCCAAAACCACGAGCCAAGCCTGAGCGCAGGCCATCCCGAAAATATAATCTTCCTAACGGCGGACGCTTTTGGCGTGCTTCCTCCGGTTGCAAAGCTTACAAAAGAGCAGGCGATGTATTATTTCTTAAGCGGATATACGGCTAAGGTTGCAGGAACGGAGCGCGGTATAACCGAGCCTGTAGCGACTTTTTCGGCTTGTTTTGGCGAGCCTTTTATGCCGCTTCATCCAACTGTTTATGCCAAGCTTTTGGGCGAAAAGATCGATAAGCACAACGTAAACGTATATCTTGTAAATACCGGCTGGAGCGGCGGCGCTTACGGTGTTGGCAAAAGGATGAGCATAAAAGCCACTCGCGCATGCATAAACGCGATACTTGACGGAAGTATTAGAGAGTGCGAATTTGAAAATTTCGAGAAATTTAATCTAGCTATTCCAAAGAGCCTAAGCGGAGTTGAAACCAAGCTTTTAAATCCGATAAATACTTGGGAAAACAAAGACGAGTATATCGCGATTAGAGATAAGCTGGCTAAGATGTTTGAAGAGAATTTTAAAAGATATGAAGACGTGAAAGAGGGCGTTGAATACGCAAAAGCCGGCCCTAAAGCTTAAATTTGGGCTGATTGCGGTCGGTTTGCTTCTGCTTGCGGGTTGTGAAAGTAGTTATGATCCTAGCAGGCTTAAAGAGGCAAGTCGGCCCGAATTTTTTTATATAGACGAGGGTAGCGCGCTTGGCTACCTTAATGATTATCGCAGAGGCTCAGGTCTTTTCTCTCTTAAGCTAAATGAAAATTTAAGCGTTGCTTCTAAAAATCATGCCGAGTACAGCCTAGCTCACAAATACATGGGGCATGATGAGAGCTCGGCTCTTGCTAAATTTACGGGCGCAACTCCTGCCGAAAGAGCCAAAGCGGCAGGATACGGCTCTATGCATGTGCTTGAAAATATAGCTTACAAGGGCGATTTTGCCGCGTCTATAGATGGGCTTTTTTCGGCGATTTATCATCGGTTTGCCTTTTTAAATTTTAGTATCAACGAAGCAGGGTTTGCAAATGCAAGCGATGATAAATTTAGCGCCTATGTCTTCTTGATGGGTAATTCTGAGGTTGATAAATTTTGCAAAAGAGGGGTGAGCGATAACGGCTCGGGGAGGTTTTATACAAATGTTTGCGCAGATAAAAACGTCAAGATCAAAGACAGTAGGCTTGAAGGGTTTTTAAAATCAAGCAAACAATATGTCAAATTTCCCGATAAGCTCGCCGTAATTCCGTATTTTAGCGGTGAAGTGCCAGATCCATATCCGGAGTGTAAGATCACTTCAAATCCCGTAAGTATCGAGTTTAACGAAAGTTTAAAAGATATAAAATTCGTTGATTTTGAAATTTACAAAGGTGAAGAAAAACTTAGAAATTTAAAAATTTTAGATCAAAAAAGCGATATAAACGGCAAATTTTCGGCTCATCAATTTGCGGCGTTTTCAAAAGAGGTGTTTGAGTTTAATACAAGCTACACGGCAGTTTTTAGCTATACGCAAGAAAATGAGCCTAAGCAGATAAGGTGGGACTTTAAGACCAGAACTCTTAAATTTCCTTATTTTGACGCAAAAAACGGCGATGTGCTAAGCGTAAAGCCGGACACGATATATGAAATTTTCTTTCACCCAAAGGATTGTAACGACCTGCTTACAAGCTACTCTTATAACTCCTCCGCGCTTTTAAATTCCCAAATAAAACAAAGCGGAACAAATACTATAAGCGTGAAGCTAAGCGGTTTGGAAGGCGATATGCTTACGATAAAAACAAGCGGTGGCGATGAGGTTAAAGTTAGGCTTAGCGAAAGTTCGCCAAAAGCTAAGAGTGAGCGTCAAGGATATATGATAAAATCCGCTCTCATGGTGCTTGGCGTGATAATCGTATTTATAATGATAGGTAGAAATTTAAGGAGGTAGGCTATGAAAAAGATGTGGTCTGGAAGATTTAGCGAGGCTAGCTCAAGGCTGCTTGAGGAATTTAACGCCTCTATCGGCTTTGATAAGAACTTGTATCGCGAAGATATCGCGGGCAGCAAAGCTCATGCCAAGATGCTTGGAGCTTGCGGGATTTTAAAGCCTGATGAAGCAGAGGCTATCATCAAAGGGCTTGATATAGTTCTAGGCGAGATAGAACATGATAAATTTGAGTTTAAGATCGAAGATGAAGATATCCATATGAGCGTGGAAAAGCGTCTAAGCGAGATCATCGGAAGCGAGCTTGGCGGCAAGCTGCATACGGCGCGCAGTAGAAACGATCAGGTCGCGCTTGACTTTCGCCTTTATGTGCAGCGCAGTTCGCTTGAAATCATGAATGAAATTTACTCTCTCATCTCTACTTTAAACTCTCTTGCAAGCAAGCATCTTGATACGCTAATGCCCGGTTTTACGCACCTTCAGCACGCTCAGCCTATAAGTCTTGCTTATCATCTGCTTGCGTATGCCTTTATGTTTAAGCGTGATTATGAGCGATTTGCAAGCTCGCATGAGAGAAACAACCTCTGTCCGCTTGGCTCAGCCGCACTTGCAGGCACGCCTCACCCTATAGATAGGGAGCTTGTGGCAAGCGAGCTTAAATTTAGCGGTGTTACGCAAAATGCGATGGATAGCGTTAGCGACCGCGACTTCGCGCTTGAAATTTTATTTAATATAAGCGTGCTTATGACGCATGCTTCAAGGCTTTGCGAGGAGTTGATACTTTGGAGTTCGCAAGAATTTGGTTTTGTAACGATTAGCGACAGATATTCCACGGGGAGCTCTATCATGCCTCAGAAGAAAAATCCCGATGTGGCCGAACTTATCCGCGCAAAGACGGGGCGAGCAAACGGCAATCTAATCGCGCTTTTAACCGTGATGAAAGGTCTACCACTAGCTTACAACAAAGACATGCAAGAGGATAAAGAGGGCGTATTTGACAGCGTTCATACCGCGCTTACTTCGGTGCATATCCTAAATGAGATGATAAAAGAGGCGAAATTTAACGAAAAAAATATGCTCGAAGCGACTAAAAAAGGACATTTGAGCGCAACCGATCTGGCGGATTTTTTAGTGCGCGAAAAAAACGTGCCGTTTAGAACCGCTCACTTTATCACAGGCAAAGCGGTTGCAAAGGCTGAAAATTTAGGCGTTGATCTAAGCGAGCTTAGCGCTAAGCAACTAAAAGAAGTGGATGAAAATTTGGACGAAAATGCGGTTAAATTTCTAAATTTACACGCTTCAAAAGAGGCTAGAACTTCGCTTGGCGGAACGTCAAATTTAAGCGTGCAAAAGCAGATAAATTCGCTTAATGAGTGGCTTAAAGATTTAAGATAGAGTTAAAACAGATAGGGCGAGCATGATAGCGTGGCTCGCCTTTAGCTTAAATTAAAAAGTTGATTGCGGATCTATCGCGGCGTCAGTCCAGTTAAGTTTAGCTCCGCCAAGCATATGAAAATGCAGGTGCATAACTTCTTGACCGCCGTTTTCGCCATTGTTTGTGATGAGGCGGTAACCGCTCTTGTCAAGCCCCATCAAAGTTGCAACCTCTTGGATAAATTTCGTCATCTCGCCCATGAGCGCAGCGTCCATCTCCTGGAAATTTTTAAAGTGTTTTTTAGGGATTATAAGGATATGAATCGGCGCCTTTGGATTTATATCGTTAAATGCTAAAAATTTCTCGCTTTCCAGCACTTTATTGCAAGGAATTTCGCCTGCTACGATCTTTTCAAAAATTGTCATCTCTTTCTCCTATTTAAAATTGCGTAAATTATAACAAGTCAAAGCTAAAATTTGACGTTATATAAAACCTTTTATGCAGATTTTATCAAATTTTAACTACAATGAAAGGAAAATTTAATACCGAGGTAAGAAATTGCAAGAGTATAAAGATAGCATAAGCAGGTGTGAAAATTTGGCTGAGCTTGATAAAATTCGTGTTGATTTGCTAGGTAAAAAGGGGCTTATCACTGCCGAATTCGCCAAGCTTAAGGATATGAACGAGAGCGAGAAAAAGGCATTTGCGGCAAATCTCAATAAGCTAAGAGATGAGTTTGAAAGCCTGATATCGGCAAAGAAAACCGAGCTTGAAAGCGGCGAGATAAAAGCCAAGATGAAAGCAAGCGCGATAGATGTTACGCTCTTTAACGAGCCAAGTAACACGGGTGCGCTTCATCCGGTTATGGCTACGATGGACCGCATTATAGAGTATTTTATGATGCAAAATTTCTCGCTTGAAAAAGGACCTCTTATAGAGGACGACTTCCACAACTTTGAAGCGCTAAATTTGCCTAAATATCACCCTGCGCGCGATATGCAAGATACGTTTTATTTTAAGGATTTTAAGCTACTTCGCACGCACACAAGCCCCGTTCAGGTTAGAACTATGATGAGTACCAAACCTCCTATCCGTATGATAGCTCCGGGCGCCGTGTTTCGCCGCGATATGGACCTTACGCATACTCCGATGTTTCATCAGATCGAAGGGCTCGTGGTTGAAGATGAAGGTGTAGTTAGCTTTGCAAATTTAAAGAGCATTTTAGAAAATTTCTTAAGATATATGTTCGGCGATGTTAAAGTGCGTTTTCGACCAAGCTTTTTTCCGTTTACGGAGCCCTCGGCCGAAGTTGATATAAGTTGCATCTTTTGCAAGGGCGAGGGATGCAGGGTTTGTAAGCAAACGGGCTGGCTTGAGGTGCTTGGATGCGGCGTGGTTGATTCAAACGTATTTAAGGCGGTTGGATATAAAAACGTAAGCGGATACGCCTTTGGTCTTGGTGTTGAGAGATTTGCTATGTTGCTTCATCAAATTCCTGATTTGCGCTCGCTTTTTGAGGGAGATTTAAGATTATTGGAGCAGTTTAAATGATAATTTCAAGAAATTGGCTAAACGAATGGGTAGATATATCAAATATTGATAATGAAAAGCTTTTAAAAACGTTCAACTCCATAGGCCTTGAGGTTGATAGCTTTAATGAGATAAGAATTCCCGATAAAATCGTAGTCGGATATGTAAAAAGCAAGGCAAAACACGAAAATGCCGAAAAACTTAGCGTGTGCCAAGTTGATGTAGGTAATGAAACTCTTCAGATAGTTTGCGGCGCTAAAAACGTAGAGGCGGGGCAGTTTGTGCCTGTTGCTTTAGTTGGAGCCGTTATGCCAAACGGACTTGAGATAAAGCGTGCGAAACTTCGCGGAGTCGAATCTTGCGGCATGATCTGCTCTTCAAGCGAGCTTGGACTTGTGAAGGTAAACGAGGGCATTATGCCTCTTGATGAGAGTATCGGCGAACTAAGGCTTGGGCAAGCTTTGAGCGAGTATCCTCTGCTAAATGACGCGATTATAGAGATAGAGCTAACTCCAAACAGGGGCGATTGTCTAAGCGTTTACGGTTTGGCAAGAGATATTTCCGCCGCTCTTGATCTACCTATAAAGGATGCGAGCAGATATGACGAGGCTGAAAATTTACTTGGGATCGGACGAATTTTAGCCCTTCATACCGAAGAGAATTTAAAAAGTAGCTTTCAATACAGAGTTTTTGAGCTTAAAGAGAAGATAAATGAAAATTTGCTGATGAAAATTAGACTTGCTTTGATAGAGTGCAGCAAAGAGCACTGTGTCGAAAGGTTGCTTGAATACGCCACTCACTCAACCGGAGTACTTTTTAATGCTTATGATTACGATAAGCTTAAAAAGGATGAGGATCGCGTGGTATTTGATCTTGAAAAGGGCAAATTTTTAGCCAGTAAAATTTCTGTTGAAGGGCAGGATTTGGGCGTTGCGGGTATATACAAGACCAAAAACGCGATGCTTGATGAAAATAGCAAAAGGATAATCATAGAGGCGAACTATACCCTGCCTGAGGTGATAGCTACGACTATATTTGAGGATAAGCAAATCACCAAGTCGGCAGATGCTTATCGCTCGCTTAGAGGATCTGAACCAAATGTCGATTTTGGAGCAGATTATCTGTTTAAGCTGCTTTCAAATTTTAAAAGTGTAGCGCTTTATGCGGGCTCTCAGCAAAGTATCTTAACAAAAGAGCCTATGTTTGTAAGCTTTACCATGAACGAGATGAACAAAATGATCGGTCAAGAGACTGCTAGAAACGAGGTGGTAAAGATACTTAAAAAGCTTGGATTTGAGGTAAATTTAAATGCCGAAAAAGAGAGCGTAAATGTAAAAGTTCCGACTTTCCGCCACGATATCTTAAATTTGCAAGATGTTTGCGAAGAGATAGTTAGGATGATAGGTATCGATAATATCGCCTCCAAGCCGCTTAAATTTAGCGAGCGAAGCCGCATAAACGATACATATAAAGACTACAAACACGCTCTTAAACTTAGACGAAAGGCGGCTAGCATAGGATTTTTCGAGTCGGTTCACTATGTTTTTGACGATATGAGCGAGCTTAACGAACTTGGATTTAAGCCGTGTAAAGCAGAGCTTGCAAATCCTATCACGAGCGAGCTTAATACTCTTCGTCCAACTCTTATAAACCACCTTTTAAAATCTGCCGAGCGCAACATCAAAAACTCTAAAAAATCGGTCAAAATTTTTGAATTCGGTAGCGTGTTTAGCGAGAATGGAAATCAAAGCGAAAGATTTGGATTTGTCGCAAGCGGACTTGTTAAAGAGCCAACCTTGCTAAATTCGGCAAAACCTGCCGAGATAGACCTCTTAAGCTTTGCCTTGGCGATTAAAAATACAATAGGCGAATTTGAGTTAAAACCAAGTAGCGAGATAGGATATTTAAGCGAATTCGAGCAGGCTAAAATTTATCAAAACGGCGTTTGTGTGGGCTACATAGGAAGGGTTGATATGGTTGTTGAAAATAGACGCGACCTTCCTAAAACTTATCTTTGCGAGGTTGAGTTTGATAAGTTGAAATTCGAAAAGATAACGGCAAAACCATACTCGAAATTCCCTGCTATCAGCAGAGATTTAAGCCTTGTGGTGCCTGAAGAGATGCGATTTGAAAAGATAAAAGAGTGCATAAAAGCCCTTGATATCAAGTGTCTAAAGGAGTTTTTGCCGGTTGATATATATAGGGATAAAAATTTAGGCTCGAGTGCCAGTATTACGGTGAAATTTACCTTCCAAGACGATCAAAAAACCCTTGAAGACGAGGATATCGCAGTTGTGATGGATAAAATTTTGAGCGCTTTAAAAACAAATTTAGGTATCACGATAAGATGAAAATTTTTGCTTTAAGGGATAAAATCAGTGCAAATTTAGAAGTTATCGCTCCTGACAAGTCGATATCTCACAGGTGTGCGATCTTTTCGCTACTTTCTAATAAACCTTCACGTATAAAAAACTATTTAAAGGCCGAAGACACCTTAAACACCTTAAATATAGTCAAGCTTTTGGGCGCTGAAATTTCAGAAGAAGACGGAGAGCTTATCATAACTCCGCCTTTAAATTTAAAAGAGCCGGAAGTTGTGCTTGAATGTGGAAATTCAGGCACCGCCATGAGGCTACTTATGGGATTTTTAGCTGCAAGCGAAGGGTTTTTCGTATTAAGCGGAGATGAATATTTAAACCGCCGTCCTATGGCAAGGGTTGCTAAGCCTTTAATTAGCGTTGGAGCCAAGATAGACGGCGCAAATAACGGCGATAGAGCTCCGCTTGCGATTAGAGGAGGCAAGCTTGAGTATTTTAAATTTCACGGCAAGATCGCTTCGGCTCAGGTTAAGTCCGCTCTTTTGTTAGCAGGGCTTAAATCAAACGGTTGCGTTATAGACGAGCCTGAACTTAGCCGAGACCATACCGAGAGGATGCTAAAAGGCATGGGCGCGAAAATAACCGCAAACGGCACCGAAGTAGAGATAAAGCCTATGAGTTCGCCTCTTAAGCCGCTTGAAATTTTTGTGCCAAACGATCCTAGTTCGGCATTTTTCTTTGCGGTTGCAGCCGCTATCATTCCAAATTCGCATTTGGTATTAAAAAATATGCTTTTAAATAAGACCAGAATCGAGGCTTATAGGATTCTTGAAAAGATGGGGGCCGATATCAAATTTAAAGAGACGAGCAATGAGTATGAGAGTATCGGTGAGATCGAGATAAAGTATGCTCCGCTAAAAGCTGTAGAGGTTAGTGAAAATATCTCTTGGCTGATTGATGAAATTCCCGCTCTTGCCATAGCTTTTGCTAATGCGGACGGCATAAGCAGCGTTAAAAATGCAAAAGAGCTACGCGTAAAAGAGAGCGATAGGATATCGGTCATGGTCGAAGGACTTAGAAAGTGCGGTCTTGAAGTTGATGAGTTTGAGGATGGATTTAGCGTTAAAGGCGGAGAGACGAATAGCGCTATAATAGATAGCCACGGAGATCACCGTATAGCTATGAGCTTTGCTATTTTAGGTTTAAAATGCGGAATGGTGATAGAAAAGAGCGAGTTTATATCAACTTCTTTTCCTAAATTTAGCTCTATCTTAAAAGAGCTTGGAGTAAGCATTGAAGATTGAGCTTGCCGGTAGCTACGGCTTTTGTTTTGGGGTAAAGCGCGCGATAAAGATCGCCGAAAATGCAAAAGATGCCGCAACTATCGGTCCTCTTATACATAATAACGAAGAGATAAATCGTCTTAAGATAAATTTTAACGTTAATACTTTGCAAGGTATAGATGAGCTTAGCGGTGAAAAAAAGGCTATAATTCGCACTCACGGCATAACCAAAAACGACCTTGCAAAGCTTAAAAGCACAAATATAAATGTGATAGATGCAACCTGTCCGTTTGTGACTAAGCCTCAGCAAATTTGCGAGAAAATGAGTAAAGAGGGCTATGATATAGTTATCTTCGGCGATGAAAATCACCCAGAAGTAAAGGGTGTAAAATCATACGCTACCGGTAAAGTTTATGTCATCTTGGAAGAGAGTGAGCTAGATAGTATAAAACTATCTCAAAAAGTTGCAGTTGTAAGCCAAACTACGCGTAAGGTTGAAAAATTTATGCAGATAGTAAACTATCTGATGTTAAAAACCAAAGAGGTTAGGGTTTTTAATACGATTTGCAACGCTACGCTTGAAAATCAAGATGCGGTTAAAGAGCTTGCAACAAGAGCCGATGTTATGGTAATTATCGGCGGTAAAAACTCATCAAATACAAAACAGCTCTATCTTATATCAAAGAATTTCTGCAAAGACAGCTATCTGATAGAAAATGAAAACGAGATCGATTCCGCTTGGTTTGACGGCAAAAGCCATTGCGGAGTAAGTGCCGGCGCAAGTACGCCCGATTGGATTATCCAAAATGTAATATCAAAGATAAAAGAGCTAAAAAAATTATAAATTTTATATAATATATAAAGTATTCTTATCTAAATGAAGATATTTAATATTGAGAAAATTTGAAATTTAAAAGCTCTTTAAAACTCAAATTTATGCTGAAATTTTAGTTAGTTAATCTACAAATAAGATTTTTTTAAGTATAATAAATCCAATTTGCTCATTACAATGCGCAGATAAAATATACTCAAAAGGACCAAGATGGCTGAGGTGAACAAAAATGTTCAAATAAACAAGGCGAAAGACGAAGATATCGAAGATATCGATTTTGCCGCGATGTTAGAGGAGTCTTTCAAAAAGACCGAAGAGGATAGCGACGGAATCATAGTCGATATTAAAGGTGACGAGGTTTTTGTAAATGTCGGTAAAAAATCGGAGGGTATTTTAAATATCTCTGAAATTAGCGACGAAAACGGTAATCTAAAATTTAATGTCGGAGATACGCTAAAAGTGGCTATCACAGGCTCACGCGGCGGCAGGCCTATAGTTTCTCACAAAAAAGCTTTGAGAAAAGAGAAGGTTAAAGCTTATATCGACGCTTACAATGAAGATAATGAAGATATCTTTGATGTAAAAATAATCAGCAAAAATAAGGGCGGTTTTGTAGCTCAAAATAGCGACGGCATAGAATTCTTTCTTCCAAGATCTCAGAGCGGATTTAAAGATACGGGTTCGGTTTTAGGAAAAACTTACAAAGTCAAAGTTATCAAAGTTGATAAAGATGAACAAAGTATCATAGTATCAAGAAAGAGAATTCTTGATGAGAATCGTCGCAAGAAAAAAGAGGCCATCAACTCGATAATAGACAATGAAGAGGCTATAGAAGGAACAGTTAAAAAGATCACCACTTACGGTATGTTTGTAGACGTAGGCGGGGTTGACGGATTGGTTCACTATAGCGAAATAAGCTATAAAGGTCCCGTAAATCCAGGTTCGCTTTATAAAGAGGGCGACAAAGTTTTAGTTAAGGTTATAAAATATGATGACGAGAAAAAACATCTATCTTTATCTATTAAGGCTGCTATGCCTGATCCTTGGGATGAGATAAAAGACGGTTTGGAAGTCGGCGATACTATAAAGGTAATAGTAAGCAACATAGAGCCTTACGGTGCGTTTGTGGATCTTGGTAACGATATAGAGGGATTTTTACACATATCTGAAATTTCTTGGGATAAAAATATCAAAAATCCAAAAGACCACATAACCGAAGGCGAAGAGCTTGACGTAGAGGTTGTTGAGATAGATGTGAAAGATCGTCGCTTAAGAGTGAGTCTTAAGAATCTTTTGCCAAAGCCTTTTGATGAATTTAAGGCCAAATTTAAAGAGGGCGATGTGGTAAAAGGAGTTGTGACTACGGTTACAAATTTTGGAGCCTTCATCAAAATAGGCGCAGTCGAAGGGTTGCTCCATAACGAAGATGCCTCTTGGGATAGAAGCGATAAATGTAAAGATATGTTTAAGATTGGCGATGAAGTTGAGGTTAAGATTATAAAAATCGATAGTGCCGAGCAAAAAATTTCACTTAATCTAAAAGATCTAAAGCAAAGCCCTGTGCAAGAGTATGCCAAGAAATATAATGTAGGCGATATAGTAACCGGTAAAATTCGCGATATTAAAGATTTTGGAATTTTTGTAGAGCTTGGAGATAATGTCGATGCCTTAATACGAAAAGAGGATATGGGCAACGTCAAAGTTGAAGAGTTGAATATAAACGATGATATCGAAGCGGCGATAGCGTTTATAGATGAGAAAAAAAATAGGATTCGCCTAAGCATAAGACGCCTTGCAAAACAAAAAGAGCGTGAGGTGCTAAACGAGATCAATAGTGATGATAAAGTAACATTGGGCGATATCATAAAAGAGCAGTTGTCGTAAATTTAGATGAAACGACATCTGTTTGCCTTTGTCGTTCTTTGCTTGCTGGTTTTTGTTTGCATTTCGGGCTTTATGCTTTGGGACTATGCAAACTCAAATTTAGCTCAAGTCATGCACGATGAAAATCATGTAGAGAAAACAGAGCGGATAGATGATGGCAAAAAAGCGAATTTGTGGGTGAACGAGCTTGCGAATTTGCCTCAAAAAGAGTATATTTTAGCGACTAATGAGATATTTATAGAATTTAAGGACAAAATAAGCTCAAAAAGCGGGAGTATATATCAGCTTATAATCGATAAAGACGATATATACTCTATGTTTTGTCTTACCCAGACTCTTAAGAATATCTTAGTTGATTTTAGTATTGTCAGACAAAATTCAACAAATTTAATCTATTTAAACACACAAGACAAAGATGTATTAAACCACGTCATAAACGAACTAAAAACTTATGACATACACTCTAACATAAAGGAGATTAAGCTGTGAAAACCGTAATTGTATGTGATGCCATTCATAAGATAGGCTTTGAAATTTTAAATCGCGAGGAAAATATCGAGGTTATAGATGCTACATCCGTGCCAAAAGACGAACTTTTAAATATTATCGGTAAGGCCGATGTGGCTATCACTAGAAGCTCAACTGAAATAGACGAGAAATTTTTAAACGCCGCTAAAAATTTAAAAGCCCTTGTTAGAGCAGGAGTCGGAGTAGATAACGTAGATATAGAGGGTTGTTCTAAGCGTGGAATAATAGCTATGAACGTTCCCACCGCAAACACTATCGCAGCGGTTGAGCTAACCATGGCTCACATGCTGGCTGCTGCTAGAAGCTTTCCGTATGCTCATAACGATCTTAAGATAGATAGAATTTGGAAGCGTGAAAAGTGGTACGGAGTGGAGCTTTTTAACAAAACTTTGGGTGTAATCGGCTTTGGAAATATAGGTTCAAGAGTTGCCATAAGAGCCGCTGCGTTTGGTATGAAGATAGTTGCTTACGACCCATACATCGATCCTTCAAAAGTAACCGATATGGGCGGAATTTATACTAGAGATTTTGATGATATTTTAGCTTGCGATTTTATAACTATCCATACTCCAAAGACAAAGGAGACGAAGGACATCATCGGTGAAAATGAAATTTTAAAGATGAAAGACGGGGTTCGCCTTATAAACTGTGCGCGCGGTGGACTTTACAATGAAGAAGCTCTTTACAACGGGCTTAAAAGCGGCAAGATAGCCTTTGCCGGCATCGACGTCTTTTCAAAAGAGCCTGCGACGGACCATCCTTTGTTGGAGCTTAATAATGTAAGCGTAACCCCGCATCTTGGTGCAAACACTCTTGAATCTCAAAGTAATATCGCAGTAGCGGCTGCCGAGCAGGCTATAAGCGCAGCTCGCGGCATTAGCTATCCAAATGCCCTAAATTTACCTATCAAAACCGAGGATCTGCCTCCTTTTGTAGAGCCTTACATAGAGCTAATTTCAAAGATGTCGTTTCTTGCGGCACAGCTAACTCAAAGCCCTGTAAAGGCCATCAAGGTTGAGGCTGACGGACAGATAGGCAACTACATAAAATCGATGCTTACTTTTGCTATCGTCGGTGTTTTAAAAGAGAGTTTGGGCGATAAGATAAACTATGTAAACGCTCAGTTTATAGCCGATGAAAAGGGAATTTTGACCGATTGTACATGTGTTCCTGAAAGCGGATATAAAAATAAAATTACCGTTAAAATCACTACGGATCAAGGCATAACCTCTGTTAGCGGAACTGTTTTTGCCGACGCTTCCGAGCAGCGCATAGTAAATATCAACGGTTTTAAAACAGACTTTAAGCCAAAAGGTAAGATGATAATCTTTAAAAACTCCGATGTTCCGGGAGTTATCGCAAAAATCAGTACGATTTTAGCCGAGGAGAGAATCAATATCGCGGATTTTCGTCTTGGACGCGACGAACACGGCTTTGCTCTTGCGGTTGTGCTTGTGGACGAGAAGGTCTCTAAAGAGACGCTTAAAAAACTTAACGAACTTGATGTTTGTGTCTGGGCAAAATACGCAGTTATCTGATTTAAGCCCTCTTTTTGAGGGCTAACTCAATAAATTCAAAGGCTTTGATTGAGCAAAATTTTATCTTTTCTCTTGTTGGCTACTTTGTTTGCAGGCTGCGAAAGCGAAGTTCGTAATAAAACTTCTAAAAATTTTGAGAAAATTTTGACGCAAAAGAGAAAAATTCAAAATATATCCGAAGAAGAGCCAACCGTTAGCGAACAACTAACCAGAGAGATACACTCTCAGATGGATCATAGTCTCAAAAAAGAGGGAAAGTTTAAATTCGGTAGCAAATAGCAGCTGCATCAATCTCTTTACGCTTCAAATTTCTCTTTAAATTTTAAAATTTTATCTACTGTCATCCTTCTAAAATCAACTTAATAATGATTTTATAATCCTAATTTTGATATAATCGCCAAGTTTATTTATAAGGAGAATTTATGGCAACATATTCAATGGGTGATCTAAAAAAGGGCTTAAAGATCGAGATAGACGGGATTCCTTACAAAGTAGTCGAGTATCAACACGTAAAACCGGGCAAGGGGGCCGCATTTGTAAGGGCTAAGATAAAATCTTTCATAGATGGAAAAGTGCTTGAAAAGACATTTCATGCGGGCGATAAATGCGATCAGCCAAATTTGGAAGAAAAGCAGATGCAGTATCTTTACGACGACGGAGAATACTGTCAATTTATGGATACGGTAACTTACGAGCAAGTGGCGATAAGCGACGATGATGTGGGCGATGTGAAAAAATGGATGATAGACGGCATGATGGTAGATATTTTGTTTCACAACGGCAAAGCTATCGGAGTAGAGGTTCCGCAAGTTGTCGAGTTAAAAATCGTAGAAACTCCGCCAAATTTCAAAGGCGATACGCAAGGGGGCAAAAAGCCTGCTACGCTTGAAAGCGGTGCAGTAGTGCAAATTCCTTTTCACGTGCTTGAAGGCGAAGTTATCCGCGTAGATACCGTTAGAGGCGAATATATCGAAAGAGCAAATAAATAGTTTTTAAAATCCAGCTTGGGTTTTAAATTTAAGACTTAAGTTTTATAAATTTAACCGATAAAGTCAAGGCCAAAATTTGACCTTGACTCTTAGAATTTAGGCGGATTTCTTTAGGTTTTCTACTAAAAGCTCGATATCTTCGTGATTTGGTAGAGCGTTTACGCTTGTGCCTATCAGATCTTTTTTGGAAAATACGACTTTTCCATCAACTTCAACTATGAAGTTTCCGCCACTTCCGACGACTTTGCTAACCCTAGCACCTTTGATTTCTGAAAGTATTCTTTCTTCTACACGAGAAGCTGTCGGTTTGTAATTTCAAGAATTACAATAGGTAATCTTTACTTCCATTTTTGTCCTTTCTTGTCAAGAAGTTTAAGATTCTAACACAAATTCAGTAAATTTAACGTATAATGAGGAAAATAACCCAAAGGAGCAAATATGAAAAAAGTGGCTGTAATACTTGCAAACGGCTTTGAAGAGATTGAAGCGACAACTATTATCGATGTTTTAAGAAGAGCGGGTTTGGAGGCAAAATTTGTAGGGCTTGATGCGGATTTGCTAACCGGAGCGCACGGAGTAAAAATTTATGCCGACACCGTTCTTGATAAGATTAGTCAAAGCGATTTTGATATGATAGTTCTTCCCGGAGGCTTACCCGGCGCCGAGCACTTGGCAAAGAGCGCTAAACTTCAAGCGCTTTTAAAAGAATTTGATGCCAAAGGCAAATTTATAGGCGCGATTTGTGCAGCCCCGATGGCTTTGGCGACTTCAGGGGTGATAAAAGAAAACTACACATGCTATCCGGGATTTGAGACCAACGTTAAAGATAGCGGATATATAAGCTCGCAAAATGTCGTTAAAGACGGCAATATCATCACCTCGCGAGGTCCTGCTACGGCTATGGAATTTGCGCTTGAGCTAGTTAAAAACCTTTGCGGCGAGCAAATTTATAAAGAGGTCAAAGAGGGACTTTTGTTCGTAAAGTAAACAATTTTTATAAATTTAGCTTTAAATATCAAATTTTCTAGCTATTTTTAATAAATTCAGGTATTATCATTAAACCGATTTTGTCGGAAATTTGAAACTAAGGAAACGTTACTGTGAATATTTACGTCGGTAACTTGTCATATCGCATGACTGAGGCAGAGCTTAAGGATACTTTTTCGCCGTTTGGCGAAGTAAAACGCGCGAAAATAGTAAAAGATCGTGATACGAATCGTTCAAAGGGATTTGGATTTGTCGAGATGGACGAAGCCGAAGGGTTAAAGGCGATAGAGGCGCTAAATGACAAAGAGATCGGCGGTAGAACTTTAAGAGTAAACGAAGCTCGCCCGAAAGAATAGTCAAATGCTCAAGCCGTTATACTCTAGCGGCTTGAAAAATAGTTAAATTTAGCTTAAATTTAAGCTCAACTCATTTATGAAACACCAAATTATCTCTCGCATAGCTCCTACTCCTAGCGGATTTCTCCACGCGGGAAATGTATATAACTTTCTTTTAACCTATCTTTTTACCCGCACGCTTGATGGAATTTTGTACCTTCGCATCGATGATTACGACCTTGTAAGATATAAAAGCCAATATACCGAAAACATCTTTCGCGTGCTTGATATGCTTGGTATCGACTTTGACGCCGGAGCAAGCTGCGTAGCTGAATTTGAGGCAAAATTTAGCTCTAAATTTAGAGCTTCAAGCTATGAAAATGCGCTTAAGAGACTTGAAAATTTAGGAGTTTGCTATGCTTGCGAGTGCTCTCACTCGATGAAAAACTCCTTTGAAAACGGCATTTATAAACAAATTTGTCTAAATAAAAATCTAAAATTTATCTCCGATAAAACTTGTATCAGGCTTCACGTAAATAGCGGTGAGGAGATAAATGTTGGATGTGATTTGGCAAAATTTGGCTTTGCAAATTTAAACCAAAGCAAAAAGATAAATTTGGATAAAAATATGGGCGATTTTATGATATATAAAAAAGACGCTCTAGCGGCTTATAACCTTGCAAGCCTCATTGACGACGAGCTGCTCGGGGTAAATTTGCTCGTGCGTGGAGAGGATCTTCTTACTTGCTCGGCAGCTCAAAAATATATGGCAAATTTGCTTGGACTAAATTTTAAAAATGCAAATTTTATCCATCATAGTCTGCTTAAAAGCGGGGATAAAAAACTATCAAAAACTTCAAATGCGCCTGCCGTAAATTTAAAAGACGGAGCGAAAATTCACTATAAATTTCTAGCCGAAAAACTTGGTTTAAACGAGGCAAGATGCGACACTTTATCAAATTTGCTCGAAGCCTTTAAAGAAAATATAAGTCTCATAAAAGCGCTCTAAAAGCTACTATTTTGTAAAATCAGACCTAATAAAAGGAATGATTATGAGCGATTTTACACATTTACATCTGCACACCGAATACTCCTTGCTTGACGGTGCAAACAAGATAAAAGAGCTTGCAAAAACGCTTAAAAAACAAGGCGTAAGCTCGGTAGCCATAACCGATCACGGAAATATGTTTGGGGCGATTGATTTTTATAAGACGATGAAAGGCGAGGGCATAAAGCCGATAATCGGCATAGAGGCCTACATCCATAACAGCGAAGATTTGGGCGATAAGACATCCAAACAGCGCTTTCACCTGTGTCTTTTTGCCAAAAACGAGATAGGCTATAAAAATTTGATGTATCTAAGTTCGATGAGCTATATCGAAGGCTTTTACTACTATCCGCGCATAAACAAAAAACTGCTAAGAGAGCATAGCGAAGGTGTGATATGTAGCTCGGCTTGCCTTCAAGGCGAAGTGAATTGGCACTTAAACGAGAGCGAGAGAAATTTGCGCTACGGGGCCGGCGGGTATGAAAAGGCGCTTGAAGTGGCGCGCGAGTATAAAGAAATTTTCGGCGAGGATTTTTACCTTGAGATCATGCGCCACGGTATCGGCGATCAGCGCAGGATAGACGATCAAATTTTGCGTATCGCAAAAGAGCTTGATATCAAGATAATCGCCACAAACGACACTCACTATACTTTTCAGCAAAGAGCCGACGCGCACGAGGTTTTCATGTGTATCGCGATGAACAAACTGCTTGATGATCCAAACCGCTTGCGCCATAGCGTGCATGAATTTTACGTTAAGACTCCCGCGCAGATGAGTGAGCTTTTTGCCGATATCCCGGAAGCCATAGAAAATACACAAGAGATCGCGGAAAAATGCAATCTTGAGATCAAACTCGGCGACGCTACTCCGCCAAATTTTAAATTTACCCTCGAGTGTGCGGCAGAGCGAGGACTGAGCTTGCCGGAGCCTGAAAATCGCTACAGCTTTGCAAACGATACGGTCTTGTTTGAATACGAGTGCAAAGAGGGGCTTAAAGAGAGGCTTAAATTTATCCCCCAAGAAAAGCACGCCGAATATGAAGCACGCTTGAAAGTTGAGATGGATATCATAAATAAGATGAATTTCCCGGGATATATGATGATCGTTTGGGACTTTATAAGGGAGGCTAAAAAGCGCGGTGTGCCGGTTGGTCCCGGTAGAGGCTCGGCGGCAGGCTCGCTTGTGGCGTATTCGCTAAAGATAACCGATCTTGACCCTATACCTTACAACCTGCTTTTTGAGAGATTTTTAAATCCCGAACGCGTAAGCATGCCTGATATAGATGTCGATTTTTGTCAGGATAGAAGAGGCGAGATAATTGATTATGTTATCGAAAAATACGGCAAATTTAATGTCGCTCAAGTTATAACGTTTGGTAAGTTGCTTGCCAAGGGCGTTATCCGCGATGTCGCTCGGGTTTGCAATATGCCTTATGCCGAAGCCGACGCTATGGCAAAACTGATCCCCGATGAGCTTGGTATCACGCTTGAGGGGGCTTTTGAAAAAGAGCCTAAGATTAAAGAACTTATCGATAAAAACGCAAACGCGGCTAGAATTTGGAAATTCGCTCTTGATCTAGAAGGGCTTAATAGAAACGCAGGTATGCACGCAGCTGGAGTGGTCATCTCAAACGAAGAGCTTTGGAATAAAGCCCCTCTTTTTCGCCAGCCAAATAGCGCCGAAGATCACTTTGTAACTCAGTATAGCCTAAAATATCTTGAGGATGTGGATCTTATCAAATTTGACTTCCTCGGGCTTAAAACTCTAACGGTGATTGACAACTCCATAAAACTTATAAAACATAGATTTGGCAAAGATATCATCTGGGAGCAGATAGACATAAACGATGCAAACGTTTATAAGACCATTCAAAGCGGTCAGGCGATAGGACTCTTTCAGGTTGAAAGCGACGGTATGCGAAAGCTTGGATTTAGCCTAAGGCCTGACTGTTTTGAGGATATCGTCGCGATGCTTGCTCTATATCGTCCGGGACCGATGGAGAGTGGTATGCTTGATGATTTTGTTAAGCGTAAACACGGAGAGGCTGAAATTTCGTATCTTTTCAAAGAGCTTGAGCCTATACTTGAGCCTACATATGGGGTTATAGTATACCAAGAGCAGGTTATGCAGATAGTTCAAACCATAGGCGGATTTAGCTTAGGAGGCGCTGATCTGGTGCGCCGCGCTATGGGTAAAAAGATAAAAGAGGAGATGGATAGGTTAAAGGGGCAGTTTGTAGAGGGTGCGGTAGCTAAGGGGCTAAACGGACAAAAGGCGGACGATCTCTTTGAACTAATCGTAAAATTTGCCGGATACGGATTTAACAAATCCCACTCTGCGGCATATGCCTTTATCACTTTTCAAACCGCATATCTAAAGACCTACTATCCTGCCGAATTTATGGCGGCTCTTTTAACAAGCGAAGAGGATAATGTCGATAAGGTCGTAAAATATATCGATGAGACAAAACGCATGGGCATAGCTATCCTGCCGCCTTGCATAAATCGCTCTATGAAGGAATTTAGCGTTGTTAGCGAGAATGGAAGCGATGCTATTATATTTGGGCTTGGAGCTATTAAGGGAGTGGGAAATTCCGCGATAGAAAACATCATAGAGGAGCGGGCAAACGGCGAATTTGAGAGTCTTGATGATTTTGTCTCGCGAATTGACAGTTTTAAGGTAAATAGAAGAGTCATAGAAAGCCTTATAAAATCAGGCTCGTTTGACTGCTTTAATTACACCAGAAAGATGCTTTTAAACAACCTTGACAATATAATAGAGGCTTGCAAGAGCGCTGCTTTGATCAAGAAAAATAGTGCAGAAAGTCTATTTGGCGAAGATGAGAGCATGAATAACGTAAAAATAAATTTGCTTGTCGATAACACCGAATTTGAGCTAAAAGAGAGGCTTTTACATGAGCGAGATAGCGTAGGGATTTATCTTTCGGGGCATCCTTTGCAAGATTTTAAAGCCCAAATTGACGAGATAAGCTACACTTTAAGCTCGGAATTTGAAAATGTGGGTGAGAGTGCGGAGCTGCTTGTAGTCGGTAAGATTGAAGATATCAGCACAAGGATAGCTAAAAATAGCGGCAAAAAAATAGGCACTTTAAACGTGCTTGATTTTCACGGAAACATTGAAATCACGCTGTTTGACCGCGAGCTAGCCGAGCTTGAAGAACTTGGAAATGCGGTTTATGAGACTCCTTATGCATTTAAGATAAATTTCTCTCGCGACGGGCAGTTTAACCGTATAAGGCTTATCGAGATGGTTAGTCTTGAAGATGCTAAGGATATGAATTTTAAAGCGCGAAGCTTTAAAAAACGAAATTTTGAAAACGGCAAAAACGGCTACAATAACGGTAATAAAAACGGATATAGCGCGAGTGAAAAGCCTAGAAATTTAACTCCGCTTGAGCTAAATTTAAACCTATCCGAGCTTAGTAAGGAGAGGGTAACTAATATCTACCGCCTAGCCCAGCAAGATCACCGCTTAGGTGTTGAAAAGAACAACAAAAGTCTAATTATCAAGATTTCAAACGCGGAGCAAAATCAAATTTTAGTCTATAACACCGAATTTGTCGTAAGTGAAGGCTTTGTAGAGAAGGTAAATAATTTAGCCCGATAAGCGATGACTATACAAAATAGCTCAAAAGATGACGTAAAAGACATCTTGTATCTTTATGATGAGGCGGTTAAACTTCAAAAGATAAAAGGCGCCGCTGCTTGGCCGAAATTTAGCCGCGAGTTTATAGAGTCCGAGATCAAAAAAAATAGGCAGTTTAATATAAAAATTGACGGCAAAATAGCCTGCGTTTGGGCGATAACTTTTGATGACGCTCAAATTTGGCAAGATAGAAACGCCGATGCCGCCATATACATACATCGTATCGCGGTAAATCCTAACTTTAGAGGACAAAATTTAGTTCGGCATATCGTAGATTGGGCTAAAGAGTATGCTCTAAAAAATAGTAAAAATTTTATTAGGCTTGATACGGTAGGTGAAAATTTGGGACTTATTAAGCATTATCAAAATTGCGGTTTTCGTTTTCTTGGACTTACTAGATTAAAAGATACTAGCGGTCTTCCCGCTCACTATCAAAATGCCCAAGTAAGTCTTTTTGAGATTAGGCTTTGATGGCTTAGCGACTTTGTATTTAAGCTTAAACGCCAACAACAGATATCTTTGGAAATTGGATTAAAATGAATAAAACAGCCTTAGTTGTGGGCGCTACGGGAGCGGTCGGAAGCGAGCTTGTAAAGCAGCTTTGCGAGCATAAGAATTATGCTAAAGTGATCGTGCTTGCTCGCAAAGAGCTTAAATTTAGCCACGAAAAGCTTGAGGTTAAGATAGTAAATTTGATGAAATTTCAAATTTGCCAAGCCTTTTTGTAGATGAAGTTTTTTGCGCACTTGGAACGACTATCAAGCAGGCCGGCTCAAAAGAGCGGTTTAAAAAAGTTGATTTTCACTACACGCTTAAAATCGCTACTTGGGCTAAAAACGGCGGCGCAAAGCGTTTCGTGCTTGTTTCTTCAAATGGTGCTGATGAAAATTCAAAATTCTTTTATCTGCGAGTTAAAGGCGAAGTGGAAAATAGGATAAAAGAGCTTGGCTTTCATAGCTTTCATGTGGCTCGCTTGCCGCTCATTGACGCTAAGCGAGATGAGTTTAGGCTTGGCGAGAGGGTTGCCCTTTGGCTATTTAAATTTATCCCAAAGGGCATTTTAAAAGCGCATCGCCCAATGACTCCAGCCGATATCGCAAAAGCCGTGATAAAAGCCGCTCAAAGCGATGAAGCCGGCATGCAAATTTATCATCCAATGGATATCAAGTAGTCAAATTTGGCCCAAAAAGGCAAATTTGACTATGTTGTTTAGTTAAGAGATTTGATTACTTTTATATTTGCCGCGATTTGCATATGGCGCAAAAATACCAGATGATAAAAGTCACCGTTATGCCACGGCGCATCATAGGTTTGCACCAGATCGCTTACTACGATGACTTCGCGTTTGATGTTTTTTTCGTTTGCGCTTAGCTTGATGTGAAGTGCGAGGTTGTAAACGCAAAGATCGGTGCAGTCGCCAAAGATGACGAAAGTATCAACGTGCCTGTTTTGCTCCAAATAAGCGTTAAATCCGTCGCAATATGCCGAGCTTATCGAGTTTTTGTAAAAAATTTTAATCTCATCAAAAAAGTCTAAATTTTTAAGCTCATCTATCGTCTCAGCCTCGTTTGTACCCGCTACCGCGTGCGGCGGAAATGCGTCAAATTCGCTTGCTTCCTCGCCGTGATTATCTTGAATGAGGATGAAATTTTTAAAGCCAAACTCATCATGCGCTCTTTTAAAAGTGCTTGCTAGATGTTTAGACATAGCGCCGACTCTTGGGCTAGATAATGCGCCTTCACAACAAAAGCCGTTTATCATATCCACGCTTACAAAAGCGGTATTTTTGCCGCCGTTTTTAAATAGCTCAGCCATCTTAAGAGGCTTTAGCTCTTCGTGCCAAATTTCCAACTCGTCTAAAATTTTTGCGTTTAGTTTCATTTTTTCCTTTCAAATTTGATAAATTTACTCGCTCTTTGCCTTATAAATCGGCAAATTTATACAAAATCGTTTTGGGTTTAGCATGATTTCTATACTTCCTCTGTGCGCGTTTACGATCTGCAAACACAGATGAAGTCCAAGCCCGTTGCCTTTAAGCTTGCTTGTCTTAAACGGCTCAAAGACGATCGCGGCGTTTGCGATATCCACTCCGCTATCTTGCATGATAAAACTATGCTCATCCGCCGTCTTTTCATACTCTAACGTTATCTGCCCGCTATCATCATCACTTTCTTCAATCGCATCAATCGCGTTAAAAAGCATATTTTGAAAGACCATCGCAAGCAGGTCTTTATCGCCGTTATAGTAGGCGTTTGGAAAATTTAGCTTGAAACTTATCTCTTTTGAGTAAGCATAGTAGGCGATGGCCTCCTCGCACTCGCTTTTTAGCTCGCTAAAGTTAAACACGCTAGGATTTATGCTAAGCCCTTTTGTAAAGAGCAAGGTCGCTTTTATGATACGCTCAACGCGCCAGATCGCCCTTTGGATCTCGCTTGCTACGGGCGTGGTGCGCTCATCGGCTCTTTTTAAAAGCGTTGAGGTTAGAAGCGAGATAGAGCCTATGGGATTTCTTATCTCGTGAGCCAAGTGAGCCGCCACTTGCCCCATGGATGCTAGACGTTCGGTGCGCTTTTCTTTGGTGATGTCGGTTGCCGAGATGATTTTCTTGCCGTTTTTTTGAGTGGTTTTTATAAGATAAATTTGTCCGTTTAGCTCGATTTCTTCGCTATTTTCATCGATGAAATTTAAAAGGCGAGTGATTTTAAGAGCCTCTGAATTTTGCAAGAAAATTTCGCCGTTTTCGTCTATCACCCAGATAGCGGTAGGTAAAATTTCCACGATCTCTTTGATGAAATTTTGCAAATTTGTATATGAATTTGTGAGGTTTTTATACTCTTGCTCGATTAGATAAGTTTGCTCTATAAGGCTTTTTAGACCGTCTTGTATGCTTGTTTTTTCATCCATTTATCAGCTCCTCAAAGTCCTTCATCTCAAAAAGCATCACACGCTCATCTTTTAAATTTTCAAGCTCTTTGCTAAATCCGCTCTTTGAAAAAAGTGCAAATTTATAAGGCTCAATCAAAAGTCTTTCACACTTTTTGGCAAGTAAATTTAGCACGTTTTTACACATTTTATGCTCTTTAAATTTCGCCTCTCCGACGATGATTTGATCGCCTGTCTTTAAAAACAGATCGATCTCGACATCCCTTGTCCATAGGCTACTTACTCTTTTAACATCAACTCCAAATTTGTGCGCCAAAAGCTCTCTACAAATAAGTTCAAATCCAAAACTCGCATAATCATCGAAATTTAGCCTGATGTCTCGCATAACGCTATCAAATTTGCCCTCTTCAAGCAGGTTTAAATTTGGCTCTATAAACCTAAACCAAAATCTTGTAAAGTTATCCTTAAAACGGATCTTGTCTTCAACCTTATATCTTCTTAAATGCTTTTTTAAAAGCTGTCCTTTTGGCGCTTTTATAGGCTTTTCAAGGCTTACTTCCACACTTAAAAGCTCTCTTTCAAAAAGCTCTTTATAGACTCTTTTAGCAAGCGGTTGAGGTAAAATTTTTGATATATTAAACCTCTTTCTATCGCTTTTTGCAAGCCGCATCAGAGCTAGTTTCATCTCCTTTTCAAGCTCGCTTTGAAAGTTAAATTTTGTCTTTAAAGAGTCAAATTCTCTAACTATGCAAATTTCAATCGCCTCGAAAATATCATAAAAATTTAAGCTTGATTCGTATCCGTCAAATACGCAGTGAAAATTTATAAGCTCATTGATTTCAAGGTGCTTAAAACGCTCGTAAGAGGACTTTAGCGTGTAGATTTCTCTCTCCTTTTTGACCCATTTTAGCACACTTTTGGTTATAATTACTTTTAAAAACTAAGGCGAGAATGTGCTAAATTTGGACGAAGTTAGAAAAAATATCATTTTAAAAGAGGGAATTTATTATTTTGATTATACCGCTTCGGGGCTTGCTTACGAGCCTATCGAGCAAGAGATTTTAAAATTTCTAAAAACTTACGCCAACACACATTCCGATAGCTCTTCAAGCGCCATTTTAACCCAACGCAGATACGAAAACGCCAGAAGCGAGCTTAAAAATCTGCTTGGACTTAACGATGAGTTTTGTCTCATAGGATGCGGAAGCGGAGCAAGCGCTGCGATAAAGAAATTTCAAGAGATCGTGGGAATTTATATCCCGCCAAAAACCAAAGAGAGATATCATATCAGGCCGCTTTCAAATTTGCCGCTAGTCATTCTTGGGCCCTATGAGCATCATTCAAACGAAGTTAGTTTTCGCGAGGGGATGTGCGATGTAGTGCGAATAGGGCTTGACGAGAGCGGCGGTGTTGATTTTAAGATGCTTGAGCATGTGCTTAAGATGAATAAAAACCGCGAGATCATCGCCTCTTTTAGCGCGGCTTCAAACGTTACGGGCGTACTTAGCGACTACAAGAAAATTTACGCTCTAATCAAATCTTATAGCGGTATCTTGGCGCTTGACGCTTCAAGTCTTAGCGCTTATGCAAATGTTGATAGCGACTACTTTGACGCGCTTTTTTTAGCTCCTCATAAGCTGCTTGGCGGGGTTGGAAGTTGTGGGCTTTTAGCGATTAAAAAATCGCTTGTAGATACGAGTCTGCCGACTTTTGCAGCTGGAGGAACGGTAGCTTACGTAAGCAGAACAAGCCATCAGTTTGTAAAAAATATCGAGCAGCTAGAAGAGGGCGGCACTCCGGGCATAGTGCAGATGATAAGGGCAAATTTAGCCTACAAGCTTAGAAACGAGATCGGATTTGAGCGGATCAAAAGTCGCGAAAGCGAACTAAATGAGCTATTTGCAAGCGAGCTTGAAAAGATCAATGAAGTAGTTTGTTATTGTCCTAAAAATTTGCCTAGAGTTCCTATCTTTGCCTTTAACGTGCGCGGAATTTCGCCGTATGACTTTGCCGCTACTCTTAGTAACGACTTTGGTATCCAAACTCGCGCGGGATGTGCTTGCGCAGGGCCTTACGGGCATGATCTGCTTGGTCTTAAGGATAATGTCGTTTTTGACAAAAAGCCGGGCTGGGTTAGGGTAAGTTTGCATTATACGCATACGAAAGAGGACGTGATATATCTTGTGCAGGCGATTAAAAAAAGCATAGATAAGCACAAAAACAGTTGGGGCGAGGAGCTTGCGCTTCACTCGATATTTGCGGGTAAAATTTGATAAATTTACAAAAATCTGCTTAAGTTTTTGTAGTTTTCGCTTATGCTCTCAGGCTTATAAAGTGCTGAGATAACGGCGATAAGATCAATCTCAAGAGATAAAATTTGATCTATGTTTTGCGCGTTTATGCCGCCGATTACGCAGATTGGTATGTCTAAAATTTCTTTAGCTTTTATTATCGTTTCAAAAGGGCAGCGGACGGTGTGCGGCTTTGTAGGGCTTACAAAAACACTGCCAAATGCGACGTAGCTTGCTCCCGCGTCTTGCGCCTTAATGGCTAAATTTATGTCGTTATAGCAGCTAACTCCTATAAATGCGTCCTTGCCTAAAATTTCTCTTGCCGTTTTTATATCGCCGTCATCTTTGCCGATATGAACGCATTTTGCTCCGATTTGTTTAGCAAAACTTATATCATCATTTACGATAAATTTTGCTCCAAAATCATTGCAAAGCGCTAGTAGTTGGCGCGCTAAGCTTTCGTTTTTAACAGCTTTTTTGCTTCTATACTGAAAATATTTTATCCCGCACTCTAAAATTTCACGAGTTTGCTCTAAAATGCTCTCATCGGGCGTTAAGATATCATCGCTAATCGCATAAATTTGAGCCAATTTCACCTCTTTTTATATCGGTAATTTTGTAAATTTTCATCTTATTGGTTCTTAAATAAAGTTTAAAACACGGCGTTTTACTCATTTGCCTCTTTAAATTCTATTTTTATTTTAGGCTCATCCTCTTGCCAAAGCAGCTCTTGCCTATCTTTAGGCTCCTCTTGCGGTTTGATCTCAGGTTTTTTACCGCTTTGAAAACATTCAAAAATTTCAGGAAATTTATCTTTTATCTTGTTTGAAGTTACCTTTATCTTTTTGTAGCTTTTTGCTTTTGGTTTGGCAAGTGCGTTTTTTACCAAGGTTTTGTTTATAATTTTTTGATTATCGCTTACTTCGCAAAGCCATCTATCGCCTAAATTTTGTTTGCCTTCGAGGTAAAAATTTCTACCCGGTTTTAAAAAGCCGTAAATTTGCTCCTCATAAAACTTGTTAAATTCCTCAATGGCTTTTTTATCGTCACTGCACTTTTTAACGTCGTAAATTTCGATGCCGTAAAGCTTGCAAGGAGCTGATTTTAGAATGTTTATTTTAAAAACAAAGGTGTCTTTGTCAATTTTTTTTGCGAAAGTTGCGATTATTTTCTGGTCGCTAAAAGCAGGGGTAAGAGCAAATAAAAAAAGAAAAAGAGCCACGCAACCTTTAAATTTTGGTTTAAAAATTGCGTGAAAATTTATCATTTTAGATCATATTTTTCTAAAAGCTTATCGTAAGTTCCGTCTTGTTTAAGCTCTTTTAAGGCCGCGTTTATCTTCTCTATCAACTCTTTGTTTTTGCCCTTATCAAATGCCATAGAAAAGCCTTCGCTACCGTCTGATTCTTTATAAAACTCTTCAAGCTGAGGATTTTGTTTTAGATATCCGTATCCTATAGAGCTGTCAAGTATAATCGCGTCAAGTTTTCCCGCTTTTAATCCAAGAACCAAAGTAACGGTCTCTTCGGAAGGAACTATCTTTGCCTTGTCTATCTCTTTTGCAGCCATCTCTTGAACCGTGCCAAGTTGGACGCCTATCTTTTTGCCGCTTAAGCTTGCCTTGTCTTTTATCGAATCATTACCCTTTTTTCGTAGGTATATGTTTTCTGTTGAGTAATAAGAATCCGTAAAATCAACCGAATTTCTTCTTTCGCTAGTTGCGCTCATTGCGCTTGCGATAGCGTCTATCTTGCCTGTTTTAAGAGCTACTATCAGCCCGTCGAAATTCATATTTACAAATTTGTAGCTAAATCCTATTTTTTTAGAAAGCGCATCAACCAAATCCGCATCAAAGCCGGTGATCTTGTTTTCATTATCTATAAACTCAAACGGCGGATAGTTGGCGGCCATTCCAAATTTAAGCTCGGCGGCCGATAGACCGACCAAAGAGACTAAAAGCAAAGCGAACAATTTTTTCATCTAACACTCCTTAATGAATTTGTTGAATTATAATACTTTAAAATTAATGATTTAAAACTTTTCCTAAAAATTCTTTTAGTCGCTGATTTTGCGGGTTTTCAAATACGTTTTTAGGCGTATCATCGACGGTAATTCTGCCCCCGTCCATGAAAAATATACGATTTGCAACGTTTCTTGCAAAGCCCATCTCATGAGTAACTACAAGCATAGTTAGCCCTTTAGCTGCCACATCTCTCATGATGTCAAGCACCTCTCCGATCATCTCGGGATCAAGTGCGGAAGTGGGCTCGTCAAAAAGTATAACCTCAGGATTCATCGCAAGCGCTCTGGCTATGGCTATGCGCTGTTTTTGCCCGCCTGAAAGTTTGTGAGGAAAGGCAAATTTTTTATCAAGCAAGCCAACGCTTTTAAGCAGCTCATCGGCTCTTTTTTCCGCATCTTCTTTGCTTAAATTTCCTGCTTTTATAGGCGCTAGAGTTAAATTTTGTAAGACGTTTTTATTGGCAAAGAGATTGAAGTGCTGAAAAACCATACTTACTTTTTGGCGAATTTTATTTATGTCTGCTTTTTTGCTTAGTATATCCTCGCCGTTTATCTTGATATGTCCGCTTGTAGGCTCTTCAAGACGGTTTATGCAGCGTAAAAAGGTGCTTTTGCCTCCACCGCTTGGTCCTATGATGGCTATAACTTCACCTTGTTTTATGTCTACGTTTATATCTTTTAAAACCTGCAAATCGCCGTAGTTTTTATTTAAATTTCTAATCTCAATCATGTCTATTTAGCCTCTCTTCAAGCTTTTTGGCTAGATACGAAAAAATTTTAACGCTTGTGTAGTAAACTACGCCCGCAAAAATAAGCGGCTTTGGGTTGTAAAGCACGGATTGAAAGCTTCTGCTTTGCATCGTGATGTCGGCTACGCTTATAAAGCCTACTATAGAAGTCTCTTTAAAAAGAGATATAAACTCGTTTGCAAGGGCAGGTAGGATGTTTTTAGTAGCTTGCGGGATGATGATTTGCCCCATCGAGGTTGAGTAATCAAGCCCCATAGCGCGAGCCGCTTCCATTTGACCCCTATCCACGCTTGATATGCCGCTTCTAACGATCTCGGCAACGTACGCGGAGCTATTTAGTCCAAGAGCTACGATAGCTGCGTATAAATTTTCAAACGAAACCAAAATGATAAAAGCGAAAACCATAAGCTGAAGCATAAGCGGAGTGCCACGCAGGATGTCGATGTATTCGTCTATGATAAAAGTTAGCGGCTTGATCTTTAAAAAGCGCAAAAACGCAAGGAAAAATCCAAGCACGATACCGATACTTATGCCGCCTGCGGTTAATATAAGCGTCGTTTTATAGCTTTGCAGATACGCTAAGCGCTGAGTTGCGTTTAGTTCGGTTGGATAGGTGAAGTAAACACCGACACAGACTATAGTTATGAAAAAAAGAAGTTTGAAAAATTTCTCGTTCAACTTAGTTGCCTTTAATGAAACGTAAATGTCAAATATACAAAAAATTTGATATTTTTTTGCTTAATCCACGGCGTTTTGGTGTGAAATTTCCGCCCACGCAAGCAAATTTAAGAGCGTAAATTTTTAAATTTTAATAAATTTAATGTTACTATATCGCTTTAAATTTGTTAAAAAGGCTTGATTGATGGAATTTAGCGCTTATTTAGCCATTGCTCTTTATTTTGGATTTTTACTATTTGTGGGTAGGTATTCGTATAACAAAAATGCAAATATGGGCGAATATTTGCTGGATAATCGCCGTTTGGGTCCCGTTGTAACCGCACTTAGCGCGGGAGCTAGCGATATGAGCGGCTGGATGTTGCTTGGTGTGCCGGGAGCTCTTTATGCAACGGGTATCGCAAACGTCTGGATAGCTATCGGACTTACCATAGGGGCTTACTGCAACTACTTGTTTTTAGCCAAAAGGCTTCGCGTATATACCGAAGTTGCAAGCGATAGCATAACAATTCCTGATTTTTTAGAAAACCGTTTTAAAGACAACACGAAAATTTTACGTATAGTTTCAGGAGTGGTTATACTCGTCTTTTTCACTCTTTACGTAAGTAGCGGCATCATCGCGGGCGGCAAGAGCTTTGAGAGCTTTTTTGGGCTTGATTTTAAGGTTGGAGCCGTATTTACGCTATTTATCGTTGTGTTTTATACATTTTTCGGCGGATTTAAAGCCGTTTGCATAACGGACGCATTTCAAGGCTCGCTTATGTTTTTAGTGCTTGTTTTAGTGCCTGTTGTGGCTTATTTTAATATACAAATTCCGGACTCGTCAAGCTTTTGGAGTGAGGTTAGCAAATACGGTGCTAACCATCTTGATCTTTTTCATAATCAGACATTTTTAAGCATACTCGGGCTTATGGCTTGGGGTCTTGGCTACTTCGGACAACCTCATATCATAGTGCGTTTTATGGCGATAAGAAGCTCTACAGAGCTTGCTCAAGCACGAAGAATCGGTATCGGCTGGATGGCGCTAGGGTTAATCGGAGCTATCATGAGCGGACTTATCGGATTTGTCTACTATAGCCAGCTTGGCGAGCCGTTAAAAGATGCCGAAACGGTGTTTTTAAAACTTGGCGAAACGCTATTTCATCCCTTTATCGTTGGAGTCATCATCTCTGCCGTGCTTTCGGCGATCATGAGTACGATTTCAAGCCAGCTTTTAGTAAGTGCAAGCTCAGTTACGAAAGATTTTATTCTCGCGTTTTATAAAAAAGAGATTGACGAAAAAGCCCAAGTTGCGTTTGGAAGATATGCCGTAGTTGCAGTTGCTCTGATAGCTACCATGTTGGCGTTTGCATCAACCGATACCGTTTTGGGCGTAGTCGGTAACGCTTGGGCGGGCTTTGGCGCCAGCTTTGGTCCCGTGCTTCTTTTTAGCCTTTATTGGAAGCGTATGAGCGCGCTTGCGGCGCTTGCGGGCATGATAGTAGGAGGAACTACCGTGCTTGCTTGGATTGGGTTTGGATTAAACGAGTATGTGTATGAAATTTTGCCCGGCTTTATCGCCTCAAGTATCGCTATAGTCGCTGTTAGCCTGTGGGGCGAGGCGATAGATAAGATGACAAACGAGCCAAATCAGCAAGTCGTTCAAGATGAATTTGAAAAGATGAAAACAAGGTTGTAGCTTTGAAAAATAGCATAAAATGCGCTAATTGCGGGCATGAGATCGATGTAAATTTAGCCCTTAAAAGAGAGCTTGAACTTGAATTTAATCAAAAAATGGCTTTACATCAGCGTGAATTTGAAAAGGAGCTTGAGGCAAAGCGAAGCGAGTATAAGGCGCATTTTGAAGCCTTGAAGCAAAAGGAAAAAGAGTTTGAAAAGAGCTTGCAAGATGCTTTAAATTTAAAAAAGACAGAGCTTGAAAAAGAGCTAAAGAGCAAATTTGAAAGTGAAAATTTAACCCTTATAAATTCGCTTAAAACCGAGCTTGAGGCAAAATCCAAGCAGGTTAGCGAGCTAAATTTAAAAACCGTAGAGATAGAAAAGCTTAAACGAGAAAAAGACGAGCTTGAATCGAGCATAAAAGCCAAGGCGGAGCTTGAGTTTAGCGCTAAACTATCGCAGGAAAAAGAGAGGATTCAAAAGCTGATCGAATCGCAAAACGAGCTTAAATTTCGCCAAAAAGATGAGCAGATGGAGGCTTTGAAAAAGCAGTTAAGTGAAGCTCAAAGGCGCATAGAGCAGGGCAGCCAGCAGCTTCAAGGAGAGGTGCAAGAGCTTGCTATCGAGGAGTGGCTCAGGCTTAAATTTCCGCTTGATGTGATAGAAGAGGTAAAAAAGGGCGCAAACGGCGCTGATTGTATGCAGATAGTAAATACAAGAGAGATGCAAAACTGCGGCAAAATTTACTACGAGAGTAAGCGAACGAAGAATTTTTCAAACGAGTGGATAGAAAAATTTAAAGCCGATATGCGCTCAAGCGGCGCTGATGTGGGAGTGCTTGTGAGTGAAGCGCGCCCAAAGGATATGGAGCGGCTTGGGCTGGTTGATGGGGTTTGGGTCTGCTCGTATGAGGAGTTTAAAGCTCTTAGCTTTGTGCTTAGAAACGGGCTTATAGAGCTGAAATTTGCTAAAAATTTGAGTCAAAATCAAGGCGGCAAGATCGAGCTTTTATACGGCTATCTAACCGGCAATGAGTTTAAAATGCGAATCGAGGCTATCGTAGAGGGTTTCACTTCTATGCAAGAAGATTTGATAAAAGAGCAAAATGCGATGAAACGTATCTGGAAGAGTCGCGAAAAGCAGATAGAAAAGGTGCGAGATAACGCTATAGAGATGTTTGGCTCGATCAAAGGTATCGCGGGAAATGCTATCGGCGAGATAAAGAGGCTTGAGTTTGGTTTTGATGAAAGCGATGAGGTGGAAGACGAGTGAAATTTAAGATCAAATTTCACAAATTTGCTTAATCGTTTTAAAATTTAAGGTTAGATTATACGAAAATGCGTCTATAACTATGCCCGCATACTTTTCTTTTGAGGCTTCTAGTATGGCAAGATAGTTTTTAAGCTCTAAATTTAACACCTCTTGTTCGCTATCACTTCTCCATTTCATCATCTCTTCTTTGCTTGTAAAAGCCGGAAAATAGCTTAGACCGCTCTCTTCATCTTCAAGAAGAATAAATTTTATATTTGAACCTTCTTCTTCATAAACCGCTTTGCCGTCAGGTTTTGCCAAGGCTTGATTTATGATAACCGGCGCTATAAATTCCGCTTTTCTGAGCTCGTTTATAAGTTTATTTTCGTTTTTGTTGGTTGGATTATCCAAAAAATTTTGCATTGCTTTTGTTAAATTTGCACTCATTTGATTACTCTTATTCTATAAATTTAAGAACAATTATACATTTTTAAAAATTTAAATCAAAATTTAGCGATAAATAAGCTTTGCATTGTTATAATCACAACTTCAATTTAGCTAGTGGGTTCATAGCTCAGTTGGTTAGAGCATCCGGCTCATAACCGGATGGTCCCAGGTTCGAGTCCTGGTGAACCCACCATAACCTATTTTTTAAGTAATCTTTAAGCTTCAAATCACATCAAATCACTTCACTAAAACACCTTAAATACGAACTTTAATCGCTTAAACTCACTTCTTTAAGTATCAATTCACTTCAAATAAATTATAATCGGATTATGCTTTTATGTGTATGTGATATGTGTAAGTGAGCTACATACACATAAAACTTGACAAAACAACGATTATAAGGGGCTTTGTTATGGGTGGTAGAGTAAAGCCGATGAGCGATAAAGAATTAAAGGGCTTAAAATGCGAAAACGGCAAGAAGCTTAAACGTGTAAGTGTAGGCGGTGCGGATAACTTATACATCTATGTTTATCCATCAGAGCCAGGCATTAAACCCACTAAAGTATTTTATTTTAGACGTGGTGATACACAAAAGAAAATAGGCGAGTATCCATTTATTACCCTAGCGGAAGCAAGGGCGCAAGCGGTTTTAATGAAGCGTGACATACACATAAATAAAATTTCACATACACATATAACTTTTGGAAAAGCCACAGAACTATACTTAGAACACAAGCGAAAGATATTATCGGAAAACACCATTAAAAAAGAATTATCAAGATTGAAATACTTAACCTATCTCAACAAAAAGAATATTAGAGATATAACTAAAGGCGATAAATGATAGTAAAGGCATAGGCGACAACCTCATCAGGACTAAAAACCTTGCTAGCCAAATATTAGATTATATGATAGAACTTGACTATTTAGAGGTAAATGTGGCTAAGTCAATATCCAATTCTTTATTTGTAAAAAAGCCCGTTAAGCATCACTCGGCATTAATCGACAAAGACAGAATAAGAGATTTTATCAAGGCACTAAATGAAACGGAGGAGGGGACAGACTTTAACGTTAAAAACGCTTTGATTTTTTCTATTTTAACGGCTTCACGACGGGGCAATATAAGGCTTATTAAATGGGAAGAGATAGATTTTAAAAAAGGCACTTGGAGTGTGCAGGCTGAAAAGATGAAATCAAGGCGAATACACACTATCGGACTAAGCAGACAAGCTATCGAGATATTAAAGTTTCAGAGGCTCTTTAACCAGGGCGAATATGTTTTTACCGATAAAGGATTATCAGAAAACACGGTTAATAAATTTATACATCGTTTAGGCTTTAAAGGCGAGATGTCCGCTCACGGAGTAAGAACGATGTTTAGAACGATATGCGAGCAATTTAAAAAAGATAGATTGATTGCCGAGAGATGTTTAGCTCATGCCGAACGTGATAAGTTAAATCAAGCCTACGACAGAAGCGAAAACACTCCTGAAATGATAGAGCATAAGCGGGAATTACTTCAATGGTACGCGGATTATTTAAACGAGATAGAGCCGATAAAGATAGTAAGGATAGAGGAGTAGAGAGTGGCTGATTTAAATGTATTGCTTAGACAGCAAGAGAAAGAAATAATATTAGTAGATAGAATTTTAAAACACATAAAAGAGAACTATGCAAACGAATATCCACAATTTAAAAGTGAGAATGGATTATATGAGATAAAAGAAAGCTTATCATTTTTAGACCGGTTTGACTTAAATAAAGACACAAATAGAATTACAAAAATTTTAACAACAATATCGCAATACTTTAACAACCTTAAAATTATAAGCGATAAAAAAAGACGCAAAAAGACTTATAACGACTATGCACGAAAAAAAATAGAAAAGGCAATTGATACGTTACAAGATATACAGGAGTATTTATACGGCTTTCAAGAGTTAGATGAAGACGAGCGATATAATATTATTGGTAGGGAAAAAGACGTAAGTGATAGTATTGATAATTTAGTAGACGAGTTACATTATGAGCTATTTTTAATAAGGGATATGAGCGTTAATCCTACAAAGGCGAACAAGGCATTTGATATTGGATTTAATACGGCTTTAAAAGGAACAAATGAATACAGCAGGCTATCACCGCTTGAACTAGGAAAGCGAGTTGCAGAAATAAGAATTACAATAAGGCGAATTTTTAACAATAAACTAGAATATACCACCAAAAAATAATTACTTAAAATTTCTTACATCGTTTTTGATGTAAGAAAAATATTTTATACATCAATTTTAATGTAACTTTTTAAAAACTCACATTAACACTTGTGAAACTTTTTTATTTTATACATACGTTTCACTGCTAAAAATTTATTTCTAACATCGATTTTACCGCTACTTTTGCACTATCTTTAAAAATAAAATCTAGCTATTATTTTCACTAAAAAGATGTGATTTTACATAAGCCGAAAGGCATAGAAAAAATTAGACTATGATTGAAGCGTAAAAAATCAAAATAAAAGGAGTGACACAAAATGGAAACACAAGAAGTATATTTAAAGCCGTCTGAGGTTTGTAAGTTATTAGGTATAAGCAATAGCACGCTTACACGTATGAGAATGGAAGCACACAAGGACAAATTCAAACTCAAACTACCTTATATAAAAATTGGCGAGGTTACGAGATACCCAAAAAGTAAAGTTTTAGAAGCTTTAAATAATAGCCTAATGGATAGCGAGGGTAATCAATGCCAAAACTAACCTTTAACGTAAGCCCTGAATGTTTTAGTGCAAATGATGAGGTTATACTAAAGGCTTTTAAACAGCACTTGCATAATTATAAAGTTAAAAGTATGGGGCAGGCTCCGCAAGAGCTTATCGATTGTGCTTTTGATCTATTTCACATCACACGCACACAGGCAAGAAGCATTAGACAGCTTGAAGTAAAGCTAGGTATTAGACCAGAGGAAAGAAAACCCGCTTAACTTTTTATAGGCTAAACGGGATAATTCAACGTCAGAAATTGAATTATACCCACCAGCCTTTAAAAGTCAAGTGTAACTATTTAAAGGATATACAAGTGAAATCTGCACGAACCAATATGCAAATAATAGTAAAAATAATGTTAGAAAGAGGCGAGGTTACAGCCTCCGACATAGCACACATTAGTAACTCAAATCAGTATTTTGTAACTTTGGAACGATTAAGAATAGCTGCCAGCAGATGGCATACAAGAGCTAACGGCACTAAATGCAAGATGAGGTTTATCAAAGACCGAGCAAAGGCTCTTAAATTTATCGGTGCTACAAAATGAAAAAGCGACTAGACAAAGAGCTAAAGAGGGCTAAATTAATAGCTTATGCGATAAGTGATTATATTCAGAAGCTAAAAGACAAAGCCCATATAAGAAAGAAAATAAATAGCATAGACCCATTTTATGGAACATTTTATGGAAGTGGAAAGCTAAAGGATAAAAAATGAGTGATTACGAACACTTAAAGCCTCTTATTAATCGTGATGTAGTGGCAAGCATTATTATAAGTTGTGGTTACTGCGTAGATAGAAGCTATAAATTTAAAATAAGAGATGAGCGAACACCAAGCGCAAGTATAGACCGTAACGGCTACGTTAAAGACTTTGGCGGAAGCTTTGGCGGCGACATATTCGCCTTTTTAAATGAGGTAGTAGGCTACACGAAGCAAGAAGCCCTACAAATAGTTAAATATTCTTTAGGAGTAAGCGATGAGTAAAGAACAGATAAAAGAAATTATGGATAAGGGCGCAAACGAATACGGATTAACCGAGCTTGTCAAGATAGATACTAACAAGGCGAGCGAGCAGGCAAAAATTATCTTTCAAGCCGATAAG